>JASIAM010000327.1 GCA_030041985.1 Bryobacteraceae bacterium
CTAGTCCCGTATGGAACGGGCGCGGCAATATGAGCCCACGCTCGCGCGAATCGCAAATCGCGGCGATCGCTTGCCCGCGCCGGGAAGGCTTCGATTCGATTGAATCACTAGCCGCGGCCGCTGGCGCGTGACCGGCTGGGTCCACGCGCAACAGGTCCTCCGGTAGCGCGGAAGCGACGTAAGTGCCCGAGCCCACCCGCCCCTCCAGATATCCCTCCGCCAGCAGTTGGTCGAAAGCGCAAGCTACCGTGTTGCGCGAGACCCCCAGATCGCTCGCCAGATCCCGGCTGGAAGGAACGCGCGCTCCAGCGGCAAACTGCCCATTCAGAATTGCTCCGCGAAGCTGGTCGTAAATCTGCCGCTGCAGCGAATCGCGGGAACGGCGGTCGATCTGCAGGTTGATAAATGGCACCATGGATTTTTCGAAAGTGGCTATTTTCGAAAGGCCACTGTGGCAGTATAGTGCAGTTATGAGCCCGCAGTCGAGCAGCAGCAAAAACAGCAGGAAACGCAAACCGCGAGCCGAAATCGAGCGTCATCCCGAGCGCTCGGTCCCCGAGCAGGCCGCAACCATCCTGGCCATGGGACGCGTCGCGCACCTGGCGTTTACTGAAAACGGACAGCCGTTTGCGATCCCCTTTGGCTACCACTTTGATCGAGCCCAGCCGGACCGCTTATGGATACACGGTTCCCGCGCCAGCCGCGCTCTCAACCTGGCAGCCTCCGGCGTGCCGCTCTCCATTACGGTCACGCTGCTCGATGGTCTGGTCTTCTCGAAGAGCGCCATGTACCACTCCATCAACTATCGCAGCGCCGTATGTTTCGGGCGCGGGCGCGAAGTGACTGACGCTGCCGGGCAGCGCATCATTTATGAACAGATGATCCGGCGTTACTTTCCCGGCCGCACCGCCGGCCGCGACTACGCTTCCCCCACGGAAGCCGACCTGGCCGCTACCATGCTCGTCGAAGTGGCCGTCGAAGAGATCAGCGCCAAGGCCCGCCAAAACGGGCCAGGCGGCCCCTGGGATTACGATCCGGATTCCCCCGGTACCGCCGGCGTGATCCCGCTGTAATAAGAAATGGAGCGCGCCAGCGCTTCCATTTTCCGGCCCCTAGCCCCCAGTCCCCAGTCGCCGCAGTTACAATAGTCCACATGAAGTTTTGGGGATTTGCTGGGATCTTGGCTGCGTGCGCTTTCGCCCTCTGGGCGGCAGATCCGGTGGCCCCCGCCACGCCTGCCGCGCCCAACGACGATACTGCCCGTATTCTCGTCGATGTTACGCGCGTCAACATGCTTTTTACCGTGACCGACAAGAAGGGCCGCTTCATTACGGATCTCAACAAGGACGATTTCGAGGTTATCGAGAACAAGAAGCTACAGGCGATCCAGGAGTTCACCGCTGAATCCGACCTGCCCCTCCGCCTCGCGATCCTGGTCGATACCAGCAGCAGTATCCGTGATCGTTTCCACTTCGAACAGGAAGCCGCTACCGAGTTCATCAACAGCGTCGTCCACCCGCGCGTGGATAAAGCCATGGTCGTGAGCTTCGATTCTTCCGCTGAACTCGTCGCCGACCTGATTGACGACACCACACGCCTCGACAACGCGATTCAGAGCCTCCGCCCCGGAGGAGGAACAGCCTTCTACGATGCAATCTACTTTGCCTGCCGCGACAAACTCCAGCAGGATCAGCCCAAGTATAAGTTCCGGCGGGCCATGGTCATCATCTCCGATGGCCTGGACAACCAGAGCCGCTATACCCGCGACCAAGCCCTCGAAATGGCGGAGAAAGCCGACGTCGTCATCTACGCCATCTCCACCAACATTACCCATGACGAAACCGAAGGCGACAAAGTGCTGAAATATCTCACCGCCGAGACCGGCGGACGCGCATTCTTTCCATATAAGGTGGAAGATCTGGACCAGTCGTTTGAAAATATCGCCAACGAACTGCGCCACCAGTACAACATTTTCTACCGGCCCGAACCGCTTAGAACCGACGGTTTGTACCACACCGTCGAACTGCGCGTCAAAAACCGCAAGGACTTGATCGTCAGAGCGCGCAAGGGATATTACGCGCCCAAAATGTAGCGTGTCCAAGAACCCACATGCCTCTGATCCGGCCCGGTGAGCCGCGCGACCTGGCCGAAATCCGCGCCATCCAAGCCACTAGCCCCGAATGCGCCCAGTGGGATCCCACCGAATACCTCAACTACGGCGTCCTGGTTGCCACGTTCGGTATGCACCTCACCGGCTTCCTGGTTGGCCGTACACTGGAGCCGCGTGAACACGAACTGCTGAACCTGGCGGTAGCCCCCGAATTTCGCCGCCAAGGCATCGGCCGGGCACTCGTCGGCGCTTGGCTCGAGCGTGCCCCGGGTTCGGTTTACCTGGAGGTCCGGCCTTCCAATCGAGCCGCCCGTTTGTTTTATAAGTCGCTGTTTTTTCAAGAAGTTAGTACCAGGCCGGAGTACTACAACGATCCCCCGGAGCCGGCTATTGTTCTGAAGTTTCATTCATGTTAATGTGCCAGTAGGCGGCTTGGCCCGTCCGTACAAAATGATTCACGAGATTACCCACCGAGCCTGATTCCGAACCACGACTCGGCGTGGCAACCTCATAGGAGGAATTGCCTCACTATGGAACGGAACGCACAGGAAGAATTGAAAGCGCATCTGATGGAAACCAACGAGGAGTTTCGTAAACTGGCCGGGCAGCACTCTGAGTACGCCCGCAAGCTGGAAGCGCTCGAAGCACATCCGCACTTAACTTACGACGAGCAACTGGAAGAGACACAGTTGAAAAAAATGAAGCTCCGTTTAAAAGATCAGATGGAAGCGATCCTGATACACCACCGCTCATAGGTCGCTTGACATCGGATGCGCATAATGCACTAATCGCAGGCCCGGCCGCTTCGGCCGGGCCTTTTGCTTTCGGTTTCCGGTTTTTCAGAACTCGTGGAAGAAGAACCCATCCGCATCCCCATCACCGACGTTTTCGACCTCCACACCGTGCCCCCGCGGGATGTCAAAGCGGTAGTGGAAGAGTACCTCCTGGAGGCTCACCGCCTCGGCTTCAAAGCCCTGCGTATCATTCACGGCCGCGGCATCGGTGTGCAACGTGAAATCGTGCGCTCGGTGCTCGCGCGAGCCAGTTTCGTCGCCGGCTTCGCAGACGCGCCCGCCGAGGCCGGTGGCTGGGGAGCAACCATCGTCACATTAAAATAACCGCGTCACTGTGCCTACGCGGTGAATCCACAGTCGCATTCTCAGCAAATTTCCCTACCCGGAATAAGGCCCTTGTGCCAATAACACCCCCCACCTGCGCCGATAAGAATAACGCCATGCGACTGCGCATACCCTACAATGAACTCTCCGCCCTGCTCCCCAAAGATCCCGGCTTAGCTGCTCACTGCCGGCGGGTAGCCGGGTTGGCCACTGAAATCGCGAGCGCGTTGCCCTTGCCCGGCCGTGCCATGCCGGTGCTCGAACAGGCCGCATTGCTTCACCACAACCCATCGCTGCTGTTTGGCGATGCAGCCATGGAACGGATCCTCCACGATCTGTTGCCCCAGGGGGGTTGGAAGGAACCTTCCCGCGCCACACATTCCCCCCGCGCGTTGCCGGAAGATCTGATCGCCCTGCTCACTGCCTTTCAAGCCTTCCCTCGCCCCTGTGCGGACCGGAACACGCGCGCGGCGAGCGAGATCCTGGCGGTGGCCAACTTCCTCGACGAGCATATCGAATTTTCCGCCTGGGACTGCAATACTCTGGCCAACCTTTCTGATGTGATCGATGATCTCAGCGGCCTCATCCAGCCCGCTATCCGCGAAGCCCTGCGCAAAGCCTTCCGGTCATCGCGCTTTACCCTCGATACGGGACGGCTGCCGGTGCAGATCGGAGTCATTAAAGAGCTTCTCGGAATCCTCGCTCAAAGCGCCTCCATGGAAGTGCAAGCCCTCGCGGCCGTGGCTTCGCGGGATCCGGTCATTTCCGCGAGGCTCGTTCACGCCGCCAACTCCGGGCTTTATGGAGGCAGGAGCACCATTCGCTCCGTCCGCCAGGCAGTCGCGCATCTGGGCATCGATGCCAGCCGGCGCCTGTTGCTTGCCCTGGCCGTTCACCCCATTTTCGCCTCGGCCAACTTGCGCAGCATCTGGCAGCATTCCGTCTGGATGGCGGAATTTTTGGAGAGCTTTGCCCGCCGTCAAAACCTTCTCGATCCGGAGGAAGCGTTGTTCCTCGGGCTGGTGCACGACATCGGCCGGCTGGCCACCCAGGCCGTCCCCCAATCGGTGGGTGCGCTGTTTGCACGCCTCACCACAAGCAACTGCCCTGTCACTTACGTCGAGCAACTGGTCCTGGGTTCGGACCACGCCGAGCTGGGCGCGGCCATCCTCTCTCTTTTCCATGTCCCGGAGCACATTGTGGAAGCGGTGCGGTTCCATCACCGCCCCGCGGCGTCCGATTCGCTGCTGGCGTCCGCTCTCTATTTGGGAGAATTCGCCAGCGAATGCGAAGAGGACCTGCCCTCCACGCCGCATTTGCGCGCCGCTCTCGCCAACACCCAATGTTCCTTCGAAAGCTTGTCGGAGTTATGCAGAAAGCGCGCCACCTCGTTCGCAGCCATACTCAATGTGGCATAACTGGCGAAGCCAAGGGATCTCGTGTAGCCGACGCGTGCTTCGGCGGAAACGCGTGAAGACGCGGCTCGCGTGACGCGGGCCGCCGATCCGTGCTACCAAGTTACGATGAAAAGAGAGGTGACAACATGGCAACGCTCGATTGGTCCAGATGCCCCGCTGTGGAGAGCATCCCCGGCAAGGTAAGCGGTGCGTGGGTCTTCAAAGACACGCGGATGCCCGTTGCCACGGTGTTCGAGAATTTGGAAGCGGGCTTAACCGTGGAAGAAGTGATGGGGGAATTTGCCGTTACGCGGGAACAGATCAATGCAGTGCTGCATTTTGCCGCGCAGAGCCTAGATACGCCTGCGGCTCCGGCAAATGCACCGGCTCCCGGCGATGCTCGTTCTTTTTGATCACGGCACGCCCCGAAGCATCGCCAGATTTCTTCACGGCCACACTGTTGTGGAAGCGATGGCGAGAGGTTGGGACAGGCTCGCCAACGGCGATTTGCTCAACGCCGCGGAAGAAGCCGGGTTTGATGTTCTTCTATCCACCGATAAAAACATCCGGTATCAGCAAAACCTCAAGGGGCGCAAAATTGCCATTGTCATCCTTGGTAATCCGCAGCGCCCAGCGGTGCTCCGGCACATTGGCCGGATTATCGCCGCCGTGAACGACGCGACACCGGGCAGCTACGTTGTGGTGGAAATTCCTTTCGATTAGACCGGCTCCATATCCGGAGCACATTGTGGAAGCGGTGCGGTTCCATCACCGCCCCGCGGCGTCCGATTCGCTGCTGGCGTCCGCTCTCTATTTGGGGGAATTCGCCAGCGACTTCGAAGAGGACCTGCCCTCCACGCCGCATTTGCGCGCCGCCCTCGCCAACACCCAATGTTCCTTCGAAAGCTTGTCGGAGTTATGCAGAAAGCGCGCCACCTCGTTCGCAGCCATACTCAATGTGGCGTAACTGGCGAAGCCAATGGCTCTCGTGTAGCCGACGCGTGCTTCGGCGGAAACGCTGCCCGGGTTTGTTCCACATTGGGCAAAAAGCCCTTTGACAAGTGACAAGTGTTACTTTACATAGTATCCTCATAATTAGGAGCTTAAACATCGCGGACTGAAACGGCTTTATGAGCATAACGGCCGCAACGGCATTCGGCCCGATCTGGCCGAAACCCTTGAACGCATCCTTAGCGTTTTGGATTCCGCAACCACACCGCATGGCCCTTGATATTTGGCGCTGCCGCGGAAAAGCAGGTCCAGGCGCGCGGGCCGCCGCACTTTACGGCCCCGCCGGCACAACCTTGGATTCCACCTGGAACTTCCTATAGTTGGTCCAGGTGATTTCCTCGTCCTCCGAGATGCGCTTCAGCAGACCGACGCTGCCGCTGCCGCTCAGGTACTCGCGCGTGGGCAGCCAGACTTCATCGTTGATCCGGCTCTGCTCTACCACTAGGTTCGCGCCGGGATTCAGCCGCGCCAGGAACCAGCCGAACGAGATCGTGCCGGTGGTCCGGGCTTCCAGCCGGACCCACTGATAGCCGGCTTTCTCAATCCAGATCTTCCCCACGATTTTGAGCATGGCGGCTCCCTCGCGGCTCTTGGGGCGATACCCTGCTTTCGGAGTCCCGGAAATTACCCAGGCGTCGTGCCCATCCACCTTTTCCTCGCCGTCCAGCTTGAGGTTATACGCATCGGTGATTTCCAGCAGAAACCGGCGCTCGCGGCGGCGCGCCTGTTCCCGCTCCGCAGCCCGCCGCTGCTTCTCTTCCGGAGTTTCCTTGTCCAGCCTGGCGGCGATTTTATCCAGCTTCTCCTGTTCCTTCTTCTGGTCGGCCTCCGGCAGCGGCTTATGATCGCGCTCCACCAACCGTTCGTAAGGCTGGCCATCCAGAACGATGGTTTCGCGCGCCTCCTGATGCTCGGAAGTGACCTGGCGCCGCGCATCGAAGTGCCGCTCGCGAGTTTGCATGATCCACGTGTAATCCGCCCTCCTCTGCCAATTGACCTGGTCCAACTCGAGCGACTTTCGCACGATCTCCCTGGCATCCTGGCACCACGCTTCCTGGCACGATGCTGCCAGAGTCAGAAACATGGAAATCAGGAGAAACAACCGCACACTTAAAGGAACGCTTCGCCGGCCCACCCGGTTCCTCCGAATCGCTGCGGATCACTCCTCGTGCGGCGACGGAGCGCTCATACGGTAAGCAGCCAGAATATCGTCGAACGAAATCACGCCTTTCAAATCCTGCACATTGGTCCGGCTGACTACCGGTAACGCGTCCAGGCCCGCCTGCGCCATGCGCCGCATCGCCGTGTCCAAAGTATGATCGACATGCACGTGAGGAAAGTTCGTGCTGTCCAACTGCCCGCTGGGGTTGGGCGGCGATACCAGATTTGCCAACGGCTCCTCCCCGCGGTTCGCTTTCATTGCCTCCGCGATTTGTTTGCCCGTGACCATGCCCCGTAGCAATCCCTTTTCGACCACCGGCCAAGTGCCTTGCTTCCCGCCGATGCGGGCCGCGGCGTCCTTGACGGTCCCCTGCGCTTCCAATACCTCGACCGCCGCCCGGCAGGCGTTTCCCACCATCAATAGCGCCTGCCGCGCGCGGGCGCCCAACGGCAGATGGATTCCGTCCTGATGCAGCAGCGCTTCGTAGATCGACTCCTGCTGAAGCTGGCTGGAGATGAAATAGGCCACCAGATTGGAAATCATCAGCGGCACAATGATGGCGTAATCGCGGGTGGTTTCAAAAATCATGATCACGCTGGTGAGCGGCACCCGCACGATTCCCGCGAACGCCGTGCCCATACCCACCAAAGCGTAAGCGCCCACGGTGGCCGTGTGGTGGGGCATCAGCATGTGCGCCACAGACCCAACCGCCCCGCCGGTCATGGCACCTATATAAAGGCTCGGCCCGAAAATGCCTCCCGCATTGCCGGAAGCGTAGCAAGTTGACGTCGCCACCAGCTTCAGCACCACCAGCAAGGCCATGGTGCCCGCCACGATTTGTCCATTGAGCGCTTGGCTGACATAGTTGTAGCCGACACCCAATACCAGTGGAAAAAACCAGCCCAACATGCCCACTACCAAGCCGCCAGCTCCGGGTTGAAACCATTGCGTGGATTTAGACATGCGCAGAAAGTGCTTGCGCTGCCAGAGCAGCAGCTTTACAAAAGCCGTCGACACCAGCCCGCCCACCAGCCCCAGCGCCGCGTACCACAACAGTTCGATGGGGCTCACCAACTGGTACGCGGGCACATGGAACAGCGGCTCATCGCCCAAAACCAGGTGCAGCACCATCCACGACGTCGCCGAGCCCAGCACAATCGAACCCAGCACCGGCGCGTTCATATCGCCCATGACTTCCTCGAGCGAAAACAGCACCGCCGCAATCGGCGTATTGAAGGCCGCCGCCAGCGCTGCCGACGCCCCGACCGGAACCAACGCCTTCACACTCGCCGGGGAAAGCCCCAGCCGTCTGCCCAGCACCGATGCCAGGCCTGCTCCCACCTGCACCGAAGGCCCTTCGCGGCCCAGCGCGATACCGCTGGCCAAACAAATCGACGACATCGCGAATTTGCCCAGGACCGTTCGGAAGGAAATGAACCCATCGCTCAAGAACAGAGCGGTCTTGGTTTGCGGAATGCCGCTGCCGCGCGCGTTTGGGAAATATCGGGCCAGAAAAAATCCTGTGCCGAGCGCCCCCGCTAATGGAATCAGCACCCGCCTCCAGGCAGCGCTCCCCACCGGGTATAGCCGCGATCCCAGGTTCTCCGTTAGCAGAATGAACGCCACCACCACCAGGCCAACAATGGCGCCGATCACCAGTGTCAGAACAAGAAGAATCCTCTCTTCGTTTCGCCTGTTATGCAACACCCCCAGCACTCGACTCATCTTAGCCGGGTACGCATTCCCCGCGAAACTGCGTGAGCTTCTTTACAAATGTGACTTCGTTTCCGCGCTCGTTGTAAATCAGTTGATCCACCAGATTGCGCGCCATGAGGATGCCGAAGCCGCCGGGGCGCTGCCCCTTTTCCGCGCGAATCTCCACGTGCCGCGTCGGGGATCCCTCGGGATTGCAAACCGCCGCGTGCTCGATTTTGCCCATGGAAAAACCTTTGCCCGGATCGTGCATC
>JASIAM010000328.1 GCA_030041985.1 Bryobacteraceae bacterium
TCGCATCGCCACCGGCCCCACCATCCCGCCGCCGGTTGATGAAGACATCCGCATCGCCACCGGCCCCACCATCCCGCCGCCGGTTGATGAAGACATTCGCATCGCCACCGGCCCCACCATTCCGCCGCCGGTTGATGAAGACATTCGCATCGCCACCGGCCCCACCATTCCGCCGCCGGTTGATGAAGACATCCGCATCGCCACCGGCCCCACCATTCCGCCACCGGTTGATGAAGACATTCGCATCGCGGCTTGATGGCGGGCCCGTGCGCCCAAATCACGCTCCAGTCCGGAGCCTTCGGGAAGGTTACGTGAACCGAACACCTACTTCACTTAGCGGGTTTAGTGCCGACTAGGGGCCAAAGTCGCGCTCGCTTCCAGCTTTACTTCAGTAGTCTCACTGCATTCTCCCGCTCAATGCCCCTTAATTCGCTTGCCCCAAATCTCTGCGCCGCCAGTCCTGCGATCACTTCCGCGCCGGTCCGATACGGATAGTCCGTCCCAAACAGAATCTGTGCCGGAGGCGCGATCTTGAGTAGGGCAGCCAGCGCTCCAGGATGGTTCGCCTGCGCCGTGTCGTAGTAAAACTTTCTCAGCTCAAACAGCAAGCCTTGCGGTAGCACTTTCTCCCGGTCTTGACTCGTCTTCTCTTCATATTGAAACCGGCTCAAAAGGAAAGGCATGGTTCCGCCGCCATGGGAAAAAATCCAGCGAATGGCCGGATACCGCGCGGCTGTCCCGCTGAACAGCAGGCTGGCAATGGTGCGCGTCGTATCGGTCGCCCATTCAATATCCGCGGCCGCCACGCCGACTTTCAGATTCGCGCAGCAATCCGGCGAATGCGGATGCGTGTACACCACCGCTTTGCGCCGGTTCAACTCCCCCCACACCGGCGCAAACGCTCGATCGCCCAGCCATTTGTCGCCATAACTCGTCATCAGTCCGATTCCTTCTGCCTTCAGTGAGTCCAGGGCGTACTCCATTTCCTTCAGGCTTGCGTCCACATCCGGCAGCGGCAGCACGGCGAAGAGCCCAAACCGCCCGGTGTACGACTGTCTCATCCGTGCCCCATACTCGTTGACTTCGCGCGCCAGCCGCCGCGCCACTGCAACATCCGGAAAGATTACGTTAGGCGGCGAAAGCGACACTATGGCCGCTACGATGCCGCTCTTATCCATTTCCTCTATAGAACTGGCTGGTGTCCACCGCGGCGAGGCCGGTTGCCCCAGCTTCACGATCGCCTCCGAATAACTCGGCGGAAATAAATGATGGTGGATGTCGATGCGGAACGGCTCGCTTCCCGCCCCGTGCAGCAGCCCGCTGGCGCCCGCGGCAAGTAAGCCACGCGAAAACTCCCGGCGATTGAGGTCCATAATGGTTCCCGATTCTATCGCAACCGCCGCCCGTACTCGCCGGAGTTGCGCCAGACCTCTTTAAAACCGTGACCAGAGATGCTCTACAACCAACTTGATCAGAAAGTGAAACGAGCGATCAGTGTGCCAGTGCGCGGCAGTTGGTACAATTGCCCGACCACGGCATTTTGCGTATAGCTGGGGGCCACATTCGGTCCCGAAACCACCAGGTTGATCACGCCGAAGCCGCCCGTGTACTGTCCCGCTGAATTCTGCGTCGGCTTTGTTTGGGGTGCGGTCGTGCTCGGATTGCCGATTTGCGTGCGGTTGAAGATATTGACGAACTCGGCGCGAATTTGCAGCGAATACCGTTCCTTGAAGCGGAAAGTACGGCTCAGATTGGCGTTCTCCTGCGGGCGCCGCGCCTGCCGGAAATCGCCGTACAGAGTGCCGGTTGCAGGACCGAACGTGCCGTTGGCAGGGTTCGCCCACGCAGCCGGATTCAGCACAACATCTTGATACGGATTGATGCAGCCGCAGTTCAGGTTCTTGATGTAAAGCGGCTGGCCGGGCACGCGGTACTCTTCACTGCCGCCCAGGTAATTGGTGTTTGTCGCCGCCGGCGGCGTCAGGGGCAAGCCACTGCCGTATTGCAGAAACGCCCCGATCGCCCAATCCTTCGTGACCGCTGCGACGTATTTGTTCTGGAACCAGCGCTGTGTCGTGTACAGAATGTTCGCATTGAACAGGAACGGCTGGTCGGTGGGTTGCAGCGACTTCACCGAGTCCGCGTACAGGTTGGGCCGGATGCCTACGAACGCCCGCGACCAGGTAAAGGTTCCATTCACCGCAAGCCCATGCGAAAGCCGTTTCGTGCCTTTCATCTGCAGCGAATCGTACCAGGTGCGTCCCGTCGGCGAATTCTGAACCGTGATCGTGCTGAATTGCGGGTACGGCCGCAACGCGTTCAGCAAGGTGTTGCTGCTGGAATAGCCGGAATACGGCACAATGTTCCCCAGTCGCGACACCACCGCCGCGTTCGATAGCGCGTCGCCTAGCAAGAGATTGTCGGTCGGATTGCTGTATGGGTTCAACCCGTACGCCGCGAACGCTTGCGGGGAAACCTGGTTCAGGTAGCCCAGCGGCCCGGTCCACCAAACCCCGCGGTTGCCTACGTATGCCGCTTCAATCAACGTATTCGACGTGATTTCGCGCTGGACGCCGATACTCCACTGGTTCTGTCGCGGCGGCCGCGCAGCGCCCGGATCAAGGTAGGAAAGGAATCCGCTCGAGGTCGCCCCTGGCAAAGGCGTCTGGCCAGGATTGAAATTCGGCCAGACCGGTTGTGGAATCGTTCCCGGAACGTTCACTTGATTGAACGCACCGATGCCGACTGCGGTGTTGGTAATATCCGCCGTGTTCTGCAGGTTGATATCCGGTGGGAAGCCGTACGCAAAGCCCCAGCCGCCGCGGAACACCGTCTTGGCATTGATCTGATAAGCGATACCGAGCCGTGGCGCGACCGCGTAGGGATACGTGCTCACGAAGGAGCAATTGCAAGTTGCCTGAAAAATTGCGGCGCCGAGACGTCCGCCCGCCGCTGGATTCGGCACATTTAAACCGAGATCAGCCGAGCGCCCGTACTCTTCCGTGGCCGGCGTCGCCAAGTCCCACCGCAACCCGTACGTTACGGTGAGCTTGCGCGTCATCTTCCAGGAATCCTGCGCAAACACTGCCCACTGTTGCTTGAACATGCGCGCGTCCACCGGGGCGTACTGTGTCGCCTGTGTGACGTCGCCCAGCAGGAAATTCGCATACGGGAAACCCGAGGTGTAAGCCCCTGTTGACAGGGCTTCGGGAATCGAGGTTGCGCCCGGGCTGGTTACGGTGCCCAGCGAGGAATTGGCGACGCCCGCGTTGGTCAGTCCACCGAAGTACAGGCCCACTCCAGTGGGCGGCGCTGTGATCTGTGCCTGGAACCAGGCCTCCATACCGAACTTGTATGTATGATTGCCGTGAACCCAGGTGGTGTTGGCGTTGAACGAGGGACGTTCCGTGTGGGTCGCGGTATGCGCCAACGCGTTGCCCAATTGCTGCATGCCGCCCAGATTATTCGGCAAGGTCACGTCGCCGGCAATTATCGTCGGAAAGTTATAGCTGCCCTCGCAGCCCTGCAGGTCGAGCAGTGACATGCAATTCACCGTCTTACCCTGCTGAGTAATCGGGCTGTGGTCGTAGAAGTAAATCATCGAATAGCCCAAGCCCACGTGTGCTAGCACCGTAGGCGTCACCGTGTAATCAAAGTTCGCCCGGTACGTTGGGCCGCCGATGGGAATGGAGCCGCGCGCGCCCGTAATCAGATCCGGCAACCCATCCGCGTTCCCATTGGGAGTTGTGTATTGCGCGTCTGTCTCGGTGTGGTGGTAATAAAAGGAGAACTTTAGCTTAGCCGATAGGATCTGATCTACTTTGATCGACGGAATCGTCGTGGTGCGCACGCCCAGATCGTACCCGTTGTAATTGCTGGTGGGGTTGGAGTTCGAGAGCGGCGGCAAAACGTTCTGAATGGCTACCGACACCGGGTTGAAGCGCGATATTGGAATGATATTATTCGGGAATGGGTTGGCCACCACCACGCCGGCTGCGGTAGTTGTCCGGGTCGACGGGTCGTAAATCTCGTTCGCGAAGACCGGCCGCCCCAGAGCGTCCGTGGCGATCGAAGCGGTCGGGACACCGAGGTTCGGATTGAATCCCGTGCCGCCGGCCGGAGAAATCGACGAAAAATTACCTGCTTGGTACGCAGCAGTCGGCAGCGTGTCCGGGAAGGTGAGTGCCTGGGCCTCTTTGTAGCGTTCGTAGGAGAAAAAGAAGAACGTGCGGTCCTTTCCGTTATAGATTTTGGGAATCCAAACCGGTCCGCCGAACGTGCCTCCCCAGTCATTACGCCGGTTTTCCGGCCTGAATTTGCCGCCCTCGGGTGTGTACGAGAACGGATCGCCCGCATTCAGAAATTCGTTCACGAAATATTCGAAGCCCGTGCCGTGGAATTCATTGGTGCCCGATTTCATCGTGATATTGAACAGCCCGCCCCCCGCCTGCCCGAATTCCGGCGCGTAATTGCTCGTCTGGACCGCCATTTCCTGAATGGCATCCGCGTTCGGCATGTTCTGCATGATGGCGTATGCCACCGTGTGATTGGTATTGTCCAGGCCTTCAATGCGGTACGCGGCCGTGTTCGTGGGCGCGCCGTTCACGATCATGTTGTAGTTGGCAAAATAGTTCACGCCCGGCAGAAACACGGCTGCGTTGTAAGGATTGCGAATCCCGTTGCTGCCGGCATTGGCGGTGCCGACCCCCAGTATCGGCAACGAGTCCAATTGGCTCAACGTGATATTGTGCGCGACGTCCCCACTCTCTGTCCTGAGCAAAGAGGCGTCCGCCTGCACAGTCACCGATTCGGACGCGGCACCGACTTCGAGCGCTACGTCGATGCGCAGCACCTGCGCCGCGGCCACCGTGATACCGGCCCGCACGTATTTCTTGAACCCCGTGGCCTGCACCGAAACTTCATAGCTGCCTACTGGCAGGTCTACCACCGTATAGTTGCCCGTATCGGTGCTCGCCGCCGTATAGGAAACTGCGGTTTCCTCATTTTTTACGTCAACCGACGCGCCGGCAATCACTGCGCCCGCCGGATCGGAGACAGTTCCTGTAATCGTGCCCGTACCCGCCTGGCCAAACAACGACATAGAGCAAAGCAACGCCCCGAACGCAACCGCGACTGCGCGCATTTTCTGACCTCTCGCCAAATTTTATCGACTAATGGAACCCCTAAATCACCCCTTTTCACACAAAGGGTTCCCGGAATGATATCGATTTAAATAGTGATATGTCAACTATGGATAGCGGCCTCTCGCTTTGGCACTTGCCTCAGTGGGCTGCACGTTGGCGGCGATGCGAAAACGCGGCTGTCGAGAGTATGGACTCTGACGATCACTCTGCGGCCTCTGCTCCTCCGTGGCCCAGGTTTTGATTTTAAATTTGTCTTCCTCTGCGGTGAACTGAACTTCCTATGCCAGCCCCGATCGCCGCAGCAGCGCCTCCGGGTCCGGCTCTCTCCCCATGAACTCCCGGTACAGCACGGCTGGGTCTTCGCTGTCGCCGCGCGACAAGATTTTCGTCCGGAATTCGCCCCCGATTTGCCGGCTGAAAATGCCATGATCGCGGAACCGCGTGAATGCATCGGCATCCAGCACTTCCGCCCACTTGTAGGAATAGTATCCCGAACCGTAGCCCACCGGGTTTGAAAACAGATGCGTAAATCCGGCAATCATCGCATAATTGGACGGCAGCGGCGCGGGGCTGAATTCCTGCAAGACTCCACGGGTATAAGTAATCGGGTCCGGGTCCTTTCCGGGTTGATAGCGGATGTGCAGCAAAAGGTCCGCGAACCCGAATCCGAGCTGGCGCATCTGCGCGTTGGCCGCGCGAAAGGTCCGCGCCCGCTTCATTCTCTGGAACAGTTCTTCCGGAATCGGTTCCCCCGTTTCCCAGTGGCGCGCGAACAAGTCCAGCGCCGGCCGTTCCCAGCACCAGTTCTCCATGATCTGCGAAGGCAGCTCCACGAAATCCCATGCCACGCTGGTGCCGGCCAGCGACCGGATCCCCACCCGGCTCAGCAAATGGTGCAGCAAATGGCCGAACTCATGGAAAATGGTCTCCACTTCGCGGTGTGTCAGCAGCGCCGGCTTGCCCCCCACCGGCGGCGTCAGGTTGCCGCAAATCAAACCGGTATGCGGCTCGAAGCCATCCCGCGCCGGTCCCCCGGTGATCAGCGCATCCATCCACGCGCCGCCCCGCTTGTTTTCGCGCGGATACCAGTCCGAGTAGAAGCCGCCCAGCAAAGTGCCGTCCTCATCGCGGAGATTATAAAAACGCACCTGCGCGTCCCATCCCGCGACGCCGGGCTCTTCCGATACGCGTACCCCGTACAGCCGGCGCACCAGCTCGAATAACCCTTCCACCACTTGTGACAGAGGAAAGTAAGGCCGCAGCGCCTCTTCGTCGAAATCGTACAGCGCCGCTCTCTGCTTTTCAGCGTAATAGCCAATGTCCCACGGCTCCAGCTCCGGTGCCCCCGCGCCTTCGAGCGTGCGCCGGAAATCCAGCAGTTCCCGATTCTCCTCCCCGAATCGGCGCACGGTCTTCTCTTTGAGATCTTCGAGAAACGCAAACGCCCGCGCGCCCGTGTGCGCCATACGGTCTTCCAGCACAAAATCCGCAAAATCGCCGAACCCCAGCAAGCGCGCTTTCTCGTTTCGCAATTCCAAAATCCGCGTGATCAGCGGCCGGTTATCCCACGGCTCAGCGGTTGCGCGCACACAGTACGCCTCGTAGAACTGCCGCCGTATGCGGGCGTCATCCAGGTAGGTCATGATGGCGAAATAGTCCGGGGCCTGCAGCGTGAAACGCCACCCCTCCTGCCCCTTGCGCGCCGCGCTTTCCCGCGCCGCCGCGATCGCCGTAGGAGGCAACCCCGCCAGTTGCGCTTCGTCTGTCACCCGCAATTCAAAAGCATTGGTTGCGTCCAGCACATTCTCGGAAAACTTGGTCGTAAGCTGGATCAGCTCGACATCGATTTCCTCCAGCCTCTTCTTGCCGGCCGTATCCAGGTCCGCCCCATGCCGGCGAAACGCATCTATGGTTTTGTCCAGAAAACGGCGCCGCTCGCCGCTAAGCGCCTGCGCTTCCGGGGTTGCCCCATAGCTCTTGATCGCCTGCCAAAGCCGGGCATTCAGCGGAATACCCGAGTAAAACGCGCTCACCGGCGGCTGCACCGCATTCAGAGCGGCCCGCAATTCCGGATACGTGGCCACCGATTCTAAATGCCGCACCACCGCCATCGCAAAGTCGAGCGGCTCGGTGAGTTGATCCAAGGCCTCCATGGTATTCGCAAACGTGCGCTCGCCGGGCTGTTCCGCCAGCGCGACGAGGCGCGCCCGGGCTTCCTCCAGCAGCTTGCCTATGCTGGGTTCGACATCGGCTGCGTGGATCTGGTCAAAGGGAATGTGAAATTGGGGCCTTAACAAGGCATTCGATTGTTTCGGACTGGACACATTACTGAGCGTAGCATCGCCTGGCATAGAATCCTCGATACCATAAAATCTATGAGATCGCACGGCCGCCTCCGGTCACTTCTCCCCGTGCTCGCTAGTGCGCCGGCCATTTTGCTGATGGCCGCCGCCGGGCACGCGCAGTCTCTTTCCGGCCAAGCTCTTTCCGGCAAAGCCCTGCTCAGCGCTTTGCGCCGCGGCGGCTACGTCATCGTGATGCGCCACGCCAGTTCCCCCCGCGAAGCGCCTGATGCCAAAACTGCCAACCCCGATAATGTCAATCGCGAGCGCCAGTTAGACGCCGAAGGCCGCGCCACCGCTACCGCTATGGGCAAGGCCTTCCGTGCTCTCCAAATCCCAATCGGCGAGATCGATTCCAGCCCCACCTACCGCGCCCTCGAAACTGTGCGCCTGGCGCAGTTCGGCGCCGCGAAACCCATCCCCCAACTCGGCGATAACGGCCGGAGCATGCAGATCTCGACCGAAGCGCAGGCCGCCTGGCTGCAGGCCAAAGTCAAAGATTTCCCCACCGGCACCAATACCTTGATCGTTACTCACTCTCCTAACATGAGCCGCGCCTTCCCCCAGTGGACCACCGGCCTCGCGGATGGCGAGGCCCTCATCTTTGGACCCAACGGCAAAGGCGGCGCAACCCTCGTGGCGCGCGTGAAGATCGAGGAGTGGCCACGGTTGGCACAGTAAGTCTGGCACAGGCCGCCATCCCTGCACCGTTATCAATCCCCCGGTTCGTGCTAAATTGTACCCGTGAAACCGCCGCAAGGAAGACCGCATTGGCCGCCGCCGTTCCGGCCTGTTGTCGCCGTGCCCGTCCAGCCGAAACCAGTCCAGCCCAAAGCAGGGCCGCCCGTGTATCGCCCGTTGTCCTCTTCTGTCATTAACTTGATGCCGGAAGTGGGTGTCACCGCTCTAACAACCAACCTCGGATACAACTACAGTGCTGCCGAAGCTCTGCTGGAGCCATACGAAAGAACAGAGCTGGAAGGCTTGTGGGGCAGCAACTACACAGTCACGCGTAACACGTCCAGGCCACAAAGGAGATTACGGGCCACCAACGCGGCGGCTACTGTGCGGACTCGCTTGAACGCCATCTTCGCCACTCCGCGGGTTACCTATTCCGATAATTTTCGGACCAACCACATTAGCGATGGCGATGTCGACAGAAACACCGCCAGAACCCGGGGCAATGCCCGAAACCCTCGCCCTCCTCATAACACGGTTCTGAAGGAATCTTACCTGCGCGGCCTTCTCATAACAGATGCCACCACGGGTGGTGCTGATGGCGCCGCACGGGCCGATGGCAACCACACTCTCCGCTTTCAGTCCCCTAACCCTCCCAACGGCAGAATCTCCTTGGCCACACGTAATGGCGGCGGGAACATGGTGGCCGAAGACCCTGGCCTCTATTTTGTGGCGGTGCGTTACTCTCTGGCCACCGACGCCAATTCCAGGCGCCAGAAGGCGATCCGTGCCTACCACCTCGAAACCGACGACGACTGATAGCCGGCCGTTTGGGCTGGGAAACGGCTGAACCTATCCCTGGTCCCCAACGCCAGTCCCGCAGTTGCTGTAAAGCTCCCTCGCTTACCTGCCGATAAATCAGTTGTGACCGGATTGCTGACCACCGAAAGCAAGCGCCATGTGCGCCGCATGCTGCACTCGTTAACCCCTTGTGCGGACCGGCTCGAGCGGCGGTTCCGGCCCTGGCTGAAGAAGGCCGGATGTGACGCCGCGCAGATCAACGCGCTTCTGGCAATCACCCCCGCCGCCGCCGTGCGCATGCAGTCACTCAATCCCTTTTTCAAGCAGGTGGCCTATAGCGGCAAGAGGCTCGCCAAGCTGAATCTCGCCCCCGCCGTGGTAAGTAAATCCCTGCAGCAATTCGACTGTCTGGCCGGCGATCTGCTGGAAGGCCGGTTCGCGCCCGCCCGCGAGCAGTTCCAACTTGCCACTCATTTTGTCTTGAAGCAGGCCTATTACGAAGTGCGCGAGGCCGAATCCCAGGCATTCTTCGATCTGTTCCGCGCCGAGACCCAAGCGGCGGACCTGGATGACTTGCTCTCCCGCTTTGTCCGCGTGCTCACCAAGGCATTTCGTGCGGCTGCCGGAAGATTAACACTCGAAGAGCAGCCCCTGCCGGAGGGGTTGCAGCAGCCTCTTTATATCGAGCGGGATCAGCCGAATCAAAATCTGCTGGTCGATCGCCGTTTGCGGGGCCGCTACGCCTCTTATTGGTCCTATCCTTTTGGCCCTTCGGCCGTTTTGCAACTCGGGTTTACCGTTCCTTACCCCTGGCTTCCCCGGGAACAGGCATTGCTCGCCGCCGCTGCTGCCCGCTGCCGTGAAGCCATCGAACGCACTCGTATGACGCAACAGATCCGCCGCTTGCAGGCCGAGTCTCTGCGCACCGAAGAGGAAGAAAGGCGGCGCATCGGCCGCGATCTGCACGACGAAGCCGGGCAGGCGTTGGCGTTTCTGCGGCTCCAATTGGAAATGATGGAACGCGATGCCCCGGACCGCCTGCGCGCCAGGCTCTCCGAAGCACGAGAACTTGCCGGCCGCACCACTATCGAACTCCGCCGCATCATTTCCGCCCTGAGTCCTTCGGCGCTGGAGCGGCTCGGACTCCGGACCGCGCTCCGCTTGCTCGTGAAACGTTTTCGTTATACCCATCGGATTGCGGTCGAATACCGTGCCGGTGCTTTGCCCGCCTCGCTACCTCTTCCCGCCCAGGAGGTGATCTACCGCGTGGCGCAGGAGTCCTTGCAGAATGTGGCGAAACATTCCCGTGCTACTCGAGTAAATGTTTCCTTCCGAGGCGCCGATAAGAAATTTAGGCTGAGCGTGCGGGATAACGGCGCGGGCTTCAGTCCCGATCGGGCTTTGCTCAAGCCCAGGTCGTTTGGTCTGGCGGGAATGAGGGAGCGCGCCATGCTGTTGGGTGGAACGCTCACTCTTAAAACTGCGCCAGGGAAAGGAACCGAAGTCCGCCTGGAACTACCCGCTCCGGTGATAGCAAATGGCAAAAATTCGCGTATTATTGACTGACGATCACACTCTGTTCCGGCAAGGCATGCGTACCCTTCTGGCGGCTGAGCCAGATATTGAAATTGTTGGAGAAGCCTCCAACGCTAGTGATGCTGTTTCCTTCGCCGGCGATCTGCGGCCCGATGTCGTGCTCATGGATGTCGGAATGCCAGGCTTGAGTAGTTTCGAAGCCACCCGGCAGATCCGCAAGCAGCGCGCCGAGACGCGCGTCATTTTCCTCTCCATGTATGACGATGAAGACTACCTCGCCGAATCCGTCGAAATCGGCGCCAGCGGTTACATCTTGAAGGAGAGCCCGGCCGAGCAGCTCGTGAGCGCGATTCGCGAAGTGCATCGCGGCGGTAACTATCTGACGCCCCGCCTCCTGGCCCGCCTGGTGGACGATTTTCGCGTGCAAAGCCGTTCCCCCATGCGCCAGCCTCGCTTCGGCACCCTCACCAAGCGCGAACGCGAAATTCTCAAATTGCTGGCCGAAGGGAAATCCGTAAAGGAAGTGGCCACCGAATTCGATCTCAGCGTCAAAACCGTCGAGGCCCACAAATTTAACCTGATGCGCAAATTGGATATTCACAACAAAGCCCAACTGGTCCAATACGCCATCCAGAAAAAAATTATCCGCCTCCCGGAAATGCTCCCCGTCAACTAGCGGGCGCTGTAGGGCGCCGGGTCTCCATGCCCGCCGCCGCGCTTCCGCCCACGCGGCAGAATGCGGCGAAGGCTTCGCCGGAAAACCCGAGGCCTACACGACGCGCAGCACGATCTTGCCCCGCGTGTGCAGGGTGGCATTCATCGCATGCGCGCGGGCGGCTTCGGCTAAGGGAAGCACGGCTTCGATAATCGGCCGCACTTTCCCCGTATCTACCAGGTTCGCCAGCTCCTGCAACTGTGCCTGATTGGGTTGCACGAAAACGCCTGCGGTACGCACGGCATGCGCCTTGGCCTGTTCCTCAGATGCTTGGCCGAGAATGGTAACCAGAATACCGCCCTTCTTCAACACTTGGTACGAACGATCTCGTACATCCCCGGCCAGGGCATCCAGCACCACGTCTACATCCTTCACGACGTCTTCGAAGCGGGTGGTGTTGTAGTCGATCAGTTCGTCGGCCCCGAGTTCGCGCAGAAATGCGTGGTTCCGGGAGGAGGCCGTACCGATGACATAGGCCCCCTTCCATTTTGCAAGCTGCACCGCGAAGGTACCCACGCCGCCGGCAGCCGCATGAATCAGGATTTTCTGTCCGGCTTCTAAATTTCCGGCATCAAAAATGGCCTGCCATGCTGTGAGCGCGGCTAGCGGAATCGCGGCGGATTGCACATGGTCGAGCGATTTCGGTTTGCGCTGGATTTCCGATGCCCGCACCGCGATATACTCCGCATAAGAGCCGTTGCGGCCGAGGTCCGGGCGGGCATAAACCTCGTCGCCCAGCTTCCATCCATTTGCGCCGCCCCCCAGTCGTTCAATGACGCCAGAAAAATCCCACCCCAGGATAAAGGGCAGCGGGAACTCACGAAATGCCCGCAAGTAACCTGCGCGGATTTTCCAGTCCACCGGATTTACCCCGGCTGCGTGCACTTTGACCAGCACATCTCCATCGGCTGGCTCAGGGCGCGGAACATCTTCCAATTTGAGAACCTCCGGCCCACCATAGCCGTACATCCGCACTGCCTTCATCATGGCCATTCTGCTTGTTCTCCTGTAGTGGCGGGATTTCTATAGTAAACTTAAAGGTTACTTCAGAAGTTACGGGCATGTGGTGTGTCCGAGCGAGGTTTAGTCATGCAGGCGATAATCGAAACCGGCGGCAAGCAATACCGGGTAGCACCCGGCGATGTGATCCGCGTGGAAAAACTGGCGGGTGACGCGGGATCCGAAATCGAATTGGCCGCCAAGGCTGCCTTCCAGGATGGCGGCGAACTGGTTACCGGCGCCACCGTGAAGGCAACCATTGTCGGCAATGGCCGCGGCGACAAAATTATAGTATTCAAATTCAAACGGAAGAAGCAGTATAAGAGGACCATCGGCCACCGCCAGGATTTCACGGAATTGCGCGTGGGCGAGATTGTGCCGCAGGTGAGTTATGGCTCATAAGAAAGGTTTAGGAAGTTCCCGCAATGGGCGCGATTCCAACGCGCAGCGCCTGGGCGTAAAGGTCTTCGGCGGCCAATTGGTGCCGGGCGGTTCGGTGCTGGTGCGCCAGCGCGGCACCAAAATTAAACCAGGACTCAACGTGGGTTGGGGCAAGGACGATACCCTGTTCGCCAAAGTGACGGGCGTGGTCGAATACCGCGACCGCGGGCGCATGGGAAAATTCGTCAGCGTAAAAGAAGTAGCGTAGAAAAGAAGCTATCAGCCATCAGCATTCAGCGATCAGCTCCTAAAAGCTACCGTTTCCGTAAGCTGACTGCTGATAGCTGACGGCTGACAGCTTTTCCCATGTTCATCGACGAAGTTCGCATCCTGGTGAAAGCCGGCGATGGGGGCAATGGTTGCCTGGCGTTTCGCCGTGAGAAGTACGTCCCCCGTGGCGGACCGAGCGGCGGCGATGGCGGACGCGGGGGCGACGTCGTGCTGGTGGCCAACGAACACCAGAACACGCTGCTGCATCTACGTTACAATCCCGAGCACAAAGCAGAGCGCGGCCGTCACGGTGAGGGCAGCAACAAAACCGGCGCCGATGGCCGCTCTATTGAAGTGTCCGTCCCCGTGGGAACCGTCGTGTACGAAGACGAAACCGGTGGGCGTCTGTGTGATCTGGCGCATCCCGGCGATCGTTTCACCGTGGCGCTGGGCGGGCGCGGCGGCCGCGGCAATGCGCGTTTTGCCACCCCCACGCACCAGGCGCCTACGGAACATGAACCGGGGCGGCCCGGAGAAGAGAAGCATCTGCGCCTCGAATTGAAATTGCTCGCCGATGCCGGCTTGGTGGGGTTTCCTAATGCCGGCAAGTCGACGCTGATCTCCCGCCTTTCCGCCGCGCGGCCCAAGATTGCCGATTATCCCTTCACTACGCTGGAGCCCAACCTGGGCGTGGTGGAGTTGCCGGATTACCAAAGCTTTGTGGTGGCCGATATACCGGGTCTGATTGAAGGCGCCCACCTGGGGCACGGGCTGGGAACCCGCTTCCTGCGACACATCGAGCGTACCCGCCTGCTGGTCCATTTGGTGGATGTCTCTCCCTCTAGCGGCCGCGATCCGATTGAGGATTTTGAGACGGTCATGCGCGAGTTGGCCAGTTTCAGTGAACTGCTGGCCAAGAAGCCTCAAATTGTCGCCGCGACGAAAATGGACGTTGCGCAGGATCCGGAGCGCGTGCAAGCGCTGCGGCGCTACGTGGAAGCCCGAGGCTTAGAGTGCTTCGAGATTTCGAGCGTCACCGGACAAGGCGTCGAGCAGTTGCGTTACGCCATGGCGGAGCGTGTGCTCGCACCGCTTTCCGTGCCGGGCGACGATTTCCTGCCGGACAATCAGGCCGAGTGACGGTGTCTCAGCCCGAGTCCCCGTTCCGGAGATACGCTATCAGGGCCGCCGGGTCGTCAGTAATGATCCCGTCCACATGGGCTGCAATCAGCCGGTTCCACTCGTTGGGCGAATTGGCTGTCCATGGCACTACTTGCATTCCAGCCGCATGCGCTGCCGACACCTTCGCGGCCGTTACCAGAGCAAACTGAGGGGCAACGATTTCGGCGCTCGCGGCTTCGCGGGCAATCTCGTGGAAATCGCGGGGATCGGCATCCGTAAGCGCGGATAAGCGGATCGCGGGTGCGGCCCGGCGCATTGCCCGCAGCACCTCGAAATCGAACGACATCACCACTACGCGGTTCTCCAGGTGGTAAGCGCGGATTTTGTCGAGCACCAGACGCACGAATTCTTCAGGACTCGGACAGGCGGGAGGCCCCTGCCAGGTTTTGATTTCGAGGTCGTATTCGAAGGCGCCGAGGCTGCTAAGGGCCAAAACATCTTCGAGTGTGGGCGCGATTCCGCGTTCCGAAACCGGATCGTGTGAGATGACCACCTCACGGCTGCCGGTGGTTACCAGATCCATTTCCAGAGCATCGGAGCCGCACCGAATGGCGTACTCGAAAGCCGCGAGCGTGTTTTCGGGCATGCGCGCGCGGGCGCCGCGGTGTCCATGCACCGCTATGCCCACGGGCCTTGCTCTCGGCACACGACGAGTCTCACTTTTGCCACAAAATCTGGCCTGCTTCGAGCGGCACGTTGACTCCGGAGAAAGTTGGCATGATTCGCGGCGTATAGCCGGCAGCAGGGCGATCATCGGGCACTGCGGCGGTATATAGATACCCTCCTACCGAACCGGCCAGCGACTGCGACCGCGTCATCGCCACGCGGAAAGGATCCCCGTCCGGCGCCTCTGACGGTGGATTCGCGAACAGTTCCACGGCAATGGCGTCCGGGGATAACTCATCCAGGTAAACCGGCACATGGAACACGTACCCGCCCCCCTGGTTTTCGATGTGCACATCGCCGAAGCGAATGTTATTCCAATGCTGCGCCAGCCGCCGTTGCCAGTCGCACAGCGCTTTGGCCTGCTTCCCTCCTTCCGCGGCCCGGCGGCAATAAGCGGCTGCTGCAGGAAGGTAGTGGGTTTCGGTGTACTCGCGAACCGTGCGGTTGGCGGAGAACTCCGGCGTCAAACGAGCAAGGCTCTCCCGCATTTTGGCTACCCATCGCTTAGGCACGCCCTGCTCATCGCGGTCGTAGAACGTAGGGATCACGTCGTGTTCCAGCACGGTGTAGAGGGCTTCGGCCTCGGTAGCATCCCAGGCAGGATCGTCGCCATGTTCGCGCCCGTCGCCAATGGCCCAGCCCACTTCCGGTGTATACGCCTCGGCCCACCAGCCATCCAGTTCTGACAAATTGAGCCCTCCGTTGACCAGCACTTTCATGCCGCTGGTGCCGCTGGCCTCCCAAGGGCGGCGCGGCGTGTTGACCCAAAGGTCAACCCCACGAACCAGACTCTGCGTAAGCACCTTGTCATAGTCGCTTAAAAACACCACATGGCAGCGGGCTTCGGGACGCCGGATGAAGTCGTTCCACTGGCGGATCATGGCCTGTCCGGCAAGATCCTGCGGATGGGCCTTGCCCGCGATGATCAACTGCACGGGCCGCTCGCGGTTGGTCAGAATGCGCAGCAGCCGTTCCGGATCACGCAGCAGCAGGTTGGGGCGTTTATAAGTGGCGAAGCGGCGGGCGAAGCCGAGGGTCAGGATGTCGGGGTCGAAGATGCGGCCGGCTTCCTCCACTTCCTCCTGGGGCGCGCCCTGCGTTTCTCTCTGGTGGGCCAGACGCTTGCGCGTGAACTCGATCAAATCCCTGGTGGTTTGGGCGCGCAACTGCCACAACTGTAAATCGCTCACGCGGCGCAGACCGGCTTCCAGGTGGTCCACCTCCCCCAGCCAGCGTTTGTGGCCGCATGCTTCGTCCCAGAAAGCGTCCGATTCGACCGATTCCCAGGTAGCCACGTGTACGCCATTGGTGACATGGCCCACCGGAACTTCGGCTTGGGGCCACCGCGGAAACAGGGGTTGAAAGAGGCGGCGGCTGACCTGCCCGTGGAGCCGGCTCACACCATTAATCGCCCCGCTGCCGCGCATCGCCAGATAGGCCATGTTGAACGGCCCGGTGTTGCCTTCGCCGCGGCCCAGCGCCAGAAGGTCGCCGATGCCAATGCCCAATATCTGTTCCGAATATAACGTAAAGTACTTTTCAACTAGCTCCGGTGCGAACCGGTCGAAGCCCGCATCCACCGCGGTATGCGTGGTGAAAATATTGCCGGCGCGGGTGGCGGCGATCGCAACATCAAAAGGTTGCTTGTGGTCGGCCATCCACGAGCGAGCGCGCTCCAGAAGAGCGAAGGCGGCGTGGCCCTCGTTCAAATGAAGTACTTCGGGATTGAGGCCAAGCGCCCGCAGGAGGCGCCACCCGCCGATCCCCAGAATAATTTCCTGGCGGATACGCGTTTCCGGACCACCTCCGTAAAGCTCGCTCGTGATACCGCGGAACGTGGGAGGATTGGCGGGATCATTGGCGTCCAACAGGTAGAGCATGCACCGGCCTACCTCGACCTGCCATGCGCGCGCCCACATTTTCATTCCGGGAAATGAAATCGGAATGCGCAGCCACTCGCCATTGGGTTCGCGGAGAGGCTTAATAGGCAACATGCCGGGATCATTGAACGGGTAGAGGGCCACCTGGTTGCCGGCCGAATCAAACTCCTGGCGGAAATAGCCTTGAGAATAGAGCAGACCAATAGCCACCACGGGCACGCCGAGATCGCTGGCGGCCTTGAGTTGATCCCCTGCCACGTTGCCCAAGCCGCCCGAGTAAATGGGCAGGGCTTCAGCCAGCATGTACTCCATGCTGAAATAAGCAGCTAGCTTGAGTGGCGACTCCGGATGGGCCTGCTGGAACCAGGTGACAACCTCATGGGCCTCCCGCTTTTCCCGCAGGACCTCCTCCATCAATTGGGCGAATGCCGGCTCACGCCGCGCCTGTTCGAGTTTCTCCTGCGAAACCGTTTGCAAGACCAGCCATGGATTGAGCGTGTGCTCCCAGAGTTGTGGATCGAGGCGACTCCACAGTTCGTCCGACGCGTGTTTCCACGTCCAGCGAAGATTCAGTGCCAGTTCGGCGAGTCCATCGCCTGCGGTTTCCGAAGGGCGTGTTGTGTACGTAGGATTGCTCATCCGTGGAGTCCTCCTCAAGATAGTCGTATAGTCTGATTGTCGCGCGCCTGGCAGCAATGCAATTTAACAATCGGGTTAATTATCGGGGTCTCCTCCCTGTCCAGGCGTTGGAACTCCGTTTGCAAGTGTATGGTTAGGAATGTATGTGAAGATTATGAGGTTTATTTCAGCAGCAACGGTGCTTTTAATGACGGCGGCAAGCCTCATGGCGCAATCTTTTCTCGATCAATACCAGCCGCCGCAGAACACCGGCGATTCGTTTGTTATCGACTTGGAGCACCCGGTAATCGTGGCGCATCGAGTCCTGGAGCCCGGGATCTACCAGGTGCACTGCATCAATATTGCCGGCGCCGATCTGCCGGTGCTCCGGATACGGCAAGTAAACCGCCCGGCGGTGAATCTCGCAGTGACCATCTGGCCGGCATTTCGCGAGAGCGCCTCGGCAGAAAACGAGGTGACTTTTTACCATATCGGGAACGATTACTACTTTAAGCGCATGTGGATCCGAGGAATGAATTACGGGTACACTTTCTCGCCCCCAAAAGGGGTCGCGCCGTAGCGGCTTTCCGTCAATAATCGCGCCGGAGCACAGCGCGCTTCCCGCACCAGGTTTTGCTATACGTGGGTGATGCGCCGCTGCGCATGAAAGCGGCGCCGAGCGCGCCTTCGCTGCAATATTCTTACAAAGTGGTGTCATTTTCGCTGGGTTGCGAAAACTGGAACCGTTAGTAAAGGAGGAAGTGAACAAGATGCCCATTCTCATCGATATCAGAGAGAACCAGGTTCTTGGCCCGGTGTATGAGCAGGGTTGGCAGGAGGGTGTGCAGCGAGGCGTGGAGCAGGGTATTCAGCAAGGAGTGCAGCAGGGTGAATTGACCGTGATTCGCCGCATGATCGAAAAGCGCTTCAACTTCCGTTCGATCCCAGCCTGGGCGGAGGAACGCCTCAGCCGCTTGACGGTGCCCGAACTGGAGGAGTTGAGCGTTCGCCTCCTCGACGTCAAGACCATCGAGGAATTGCTTCCTTAGCCGCTACGGGCGCCGCGTTACAATCGGGTTCGTGCCCCGGCTTGCGCGGCTGCTTTGCCTGGTGCCGGCCTTGGTGGCGGCCGGTTGCAGTGATCTCCCCGACTTTCCGCCACCGCCTCAACGCAACCCGCTACCTGGCTCCGATTCGGCAGGGTTAAGTTACTTCCTCAGCATGAGCAACCCCAATGCCGCCGCCTACATCGTTCAGGGCATCGCCAGCAACACGGAGGGTAACGGATATCGTTGGGCCTTCGCTCACCCCGTGCTGCGCTTTGTAGTGCCGCAAATCGAGCGTCCCAAGTTCCTGTTGGATTTCTGGCTGCCGGATACCACTCTGCGTGTTACCGGCCCCCTCACACTGAGCATTTCCTTCAACGGACGCCTGTTCGACCGGCCGCGCTTCGCACAAATAGGGGCGCAGCACTACCAGCGCGAGGTCCCCGCGGGGTTTCTGCACGCCAATGCCATTAACCTCGTCTCGATCGATCCCGATAAGGTTTACACCGCGCCGGCGGATGGAGCCAAACTCAGTTTTCCCATCTCCCGGGTGGGGTTCGTAGAGTAACGTGCAGGCCCTGCTGATCCTGTTCGGCGCACTGTTCACAGTGGCTGTTTCGCTGGCTTGCGGCCGCATGCTACTGCGCGAGACCGCCGCTGATATCGGGATCACCTTCGTTTGTGGCGCTGCGATCCTGAGCTTTGCGGTATTCCTCATTGCCGCGGTAGATGCCGCCTACCCGGCCACCTTTCTGGCGCTCGGCACGGCCGCGTTGTGGTTGGCGCGCCGCCAGATCAGGTTCCGGCGGTCGAAGCCAGCCACACGTAAGGCTGTTCTGTATGTCCTGTTGCCGCTATTTGCAGCCTATTTCGTGATCTGTCTCGCGCATGCCATGGCGCCGGAAGCCAGTCCCGATGGTTCGGCGTACCATCTCAGCCTAGTCGCCCGTTATCTGCGCGAGCACGGTTTCCACCGCATCACCACCAACATCTACGCTGACCTCTCCCAGGGTATTGAGATGTTGTTCCTGTTTGCGTTCGCCTTTGGCAAGCATTCGGCGGCCGCGCTGGTGCACTTGGCCTTCCTGCTGGCGCTGGTTTGGCAGATGTTCTGCTACGGCCGCCGGGAGGGATTCCCATTCGCCGGAGCTTACGCCGCCTTCCTGGTGTTCGCCAGCCCGGTAGTAGGAATCGATGCCGCGAGCGCTTATAACGACGTCGCCGTTGCCGCCATCGCTTTCACGCTGTTCCAGCTTCTGCGGCTGTGGGAGGACGGGCGCCAGCCTCGTATGCTGGTCGCTATCGGCCTGATCGCCGGGTTCGCTTACGCGGCCAAGTACACCGCCGCCCTAGCCATTCCCTACGCCATCGGCTATGTCGCCTGGAAGAGCCGCCGCTGGCGCGATGCCGCCATCGTGGCCTGCTGCGCCTCGCTTCTGATCGTCCCTTGGATCGCCAAAGACTGGATCTGGGTGCAAAACCCTCTGGCTCCCTTCTTTAATCATTGGTTCCCCAACCCGTATGTGACCACGGCCTTCGAAAAAGAATATCGAGAGTACCTGACTCATTACGAGCTTTCCAGCCTCCGGCAGATTCCGCTGGAAGTGACGACCTACGGAAAACTCTCGGGCCTCATCGGGCCGGTCTTTCTGCTCACGCCCCTTGCCCTTCTATCGATATTCCGGCGCGAAGGCAGGCAACTCCTGCTGGCGGCCCTCGTCTTTGGCGCAACGTACTTCACCAATATCGGCACGCGGTTTCTCATTCCGCCTCTGCCGTTCGTCGCGCTGGCCATGGTTTTGGCGTTGGCCAGAGTACCCGCGATTGCCCTCGCCGTGGTGCTGGTGCACGCCTGGCTTTCCTGGCCCTCCATTGTGCCGAAGTACGGACGCGAAGACGCCTGGCGATTTCGTGGGCTTCCCTGGCGAGAGGCGTTGCGCATCCGCCCCGAAGAACCCTACCTGATGAGCCGCCTCCCGTTTTACGGCGCGGTCCGCCTGATTGAAAAAGCTACGCGACCGGGATCCACCATCTTCACCACGAATCCGTTACCGGAATCCTACACGTCCCGCCGTGTGCTGGTCGAATACTATTCCACGGAAAATCAGATAACCGGCCGCATCCTGCGTACCGGCTCCGTTCCGGAAGATGCTCCTACGCTGCGGTTGGGTTTCACCTTCCCGCGCCAGGCGATGCGCGCGGTGCGGGTCCTCGAAACCGCCGCTGCTTCGCAATCCGGCAGCGAGCTTTGGAGTATCCATGAATTGCGCATCTTCGATGGCCGGCGCGAGTTGCCGCGCCAATCCCGCTGGCGGCTGCGCGCGCGGCCTTATGCCTGGGGCATTCAGAACGCGTTTGACAACAGCCTGGTCACCTTCTGGATTTCCGGCGATTCGTTGCGGCCGGGGATGTACGTGCAGGTGGATTTCGGCGGCGTTGCAGTGGCCGATTCGCTCGAAATCGCGACCGCGCCGAACCAGTGGCACGTGCATCTGGAACTGCAAGGTCTTTCCCCCGAAGGCGAATGGAAGACGCTCGCAAAATCGCCTCAGCAAACCGAAGTCGGGCGGCCTCTTGGTTTGCGGCGAGCCGTGGCCGAGGAACTCAAGCGCCGCGGCATCGACTACTTACTTCTCTTCGATCAGGATTTGGGCGCGAATGACTTGCGCGACAATGCCGGGCAATGGGGTATCCGCCCGCTCGGCGCCGTCCAGGGCACCAGACTCTACCAGCTTCCCTGAAGCGGCCGTGCCATAGTGTAAAACGAAGACATGAATCACGAACCTTTCGGGGACCCCCGCCTGGCCATCAATCGCGTCTACACGCGCCGTGGCGACGGCGGCGAAACCAGCCTGGCGGGCGGCCAGCGCATCGCCAAAGATAGCGCGCGCATCGAAGCCTACGGCACGGTTGACGAACTGAATTCCTTCATCTCTGCCGCCCGTGTGACCACCGGCGCTGTGGTCGGATCAGAGCCGCGCCTCGCGCCCCTGGCATCGATTCTGCTGCGCGTGCAGCACGAACTGTTCAACCTGGGATCGATTCTTGCCACTCTTCCTGAAGACGTCCATCCCAAGCAGGCGCGCATCACCCCAGCGGAGGTGTCACAGCTTGAATCGGAGATCGATGCCGCAAACGGCGAACTGCCGCCTCTCCGCTCTTTCGTGCTGGCGGGCAGCACGCGCCTCAACAGCGACCTCGATATCTGCCGCACCGTGTGCCGCCGCGCGGAAAGGGCCTGCGTGACCCTCTCGCGCGAGGAAATGGTGCCCCCGGAAGCCATTCACTACCTCAATCGCTTGAGCGATGCGCTCTTCGTATGGAGCCGCTGGGTCAGTCATCTATCCGGCGTTCGCGAAACGCTGTGGGAGCCGAACGCCTCGGCCTCCGGGCAGCGAGGGTAATTTCGCGCGCCTTCTCCGGCGTTTCACCGGGTGACCCCTAATTTTGGCCGTAGTATGATGAGTGCAGGGCCGGAACCTCCCCATGACTTCCATCGGCGAGACGCTACGCCGGGAGCGCATCAAGCAAAAACTCGATTTGCAGGGTGTTTCAAGCGAGCTCAAGATTTCTGCGCGTATGCTCGAAGCCATTGAGGCCGAGGATTTCGGCAAGCTCCCCGGCGGTGTTTTTGCGCGCAGCTTCGTCCGCCAGTATGCCCGCCTGCTCGGTTTGGACGAAGACGAGATTTCCACTGAGTTACAGCGCATTCTCGAGCCGCAAAGCGTGGGTGGTGCGCAGGCTCAGTTTCTGGGCAAGCCGCCCGATATCCCTCTACCGCGCGTCGAAGCCTGGGACGCGGTGGGAGACAAAGTCTCGCGCGGGTCCAAAGTGCTGCCGCCGTTGGCCATGGTTTTCGCCGTGATGCTGGCCTGCTCGGGCATCTACTCCTGGTGGCAGCGTTCTCATCGTCCTGGACCGGCGCGCCAAACCGTCACCGTGCCCACGGAGACAGCAGCTACGCCCGCGCCAAGCCAGCCCGAAACTGCTAAGCCGGCGTCTGCGCCCGAGCCTTCCGCTGCGGCAGATCGAAAAAACGAAACCGCCCCGGAAACTGAAGTGGCCCAGCCTGGAGTAAAGCCCGGCCCACAAGCTCCTGCCACCGCGCAGGCGCAATCGGCCAACTCCAGTGCCGCCGCTTCAATCCCGGCGGCCCCAGCTACGGTTCGCGTCGAAATGACGGCCCAAGAGCCGGTTTGGGTTTCGGCCCACGCGGATGGCAAGTACCTCTTCTCAGGCACCTTGCAACCCAACGAAAGCCGCACCGCCGAAGCCACCGGCGCCGTGACTCTAAAGCTCGGCAATGCGGGTGGAATCCGCATCTCCGTAAACGGAAAACCCATTGGCCCCGTTGGTCCGAAAGGCCAAATCCGAACTGTTCAACTGACCCCCGGCGGTTTCCAGATTCTCCCACCGGACGCGCCTAAGCCGGCTTCTCCCATTGATCCGCTCGATCCCCTCTGATCGCGCCGTAGTTCCCGCTGCCGCGTGCGCTCGAGTATGAGTAGTTCCCGCCTGCGCCGCTTCTTAATGCTCTCATCCACTTTGCGCCAGAACTTGGCGAAATAACTCATCGCGGACAGAATGCTGAAGAAAACCACCCCCCACATCAGAATCATGCCGGGCAGGTGCAGAACCGCGTGCCGCAGGCTCGCCAGCAGGCAGGAAATCGCCGCCACCTGAGAAACCATCTTGGTTTTGCCCAGGTCGCTAGCGCGAATGGTGTAGCCTTCGGCGGCCGCGATGCTGCGCAGTCCCGAAACGGCGAACTCGCGCCCCACCACGATGATGGCCATCCATCCGGGCAGCACCCGAACTTGCACCAGCGAAATCAGCGCCGCTGATATCAGTAGCTTGTCGGCAATCGGGTCAAGCAGGGTGCCGATGGTGGTTTCCTGACGCCACCGGCGCGCCAGGTAACCATCCAGCAAATCCGTGGCCGCCGCCGCCAGAAAAATAGCCAGGGCCAGCCACTCATTGGTGATCGGCCGCCGCGCGATCTCCACAGAGACGTTCTCTTCTACCAGCACCGCCACCAGCAGCGGAACAAAGAAAATCCGGAGAATCGTCAGCGCGTTGGGTACGTTCATCTTAGCTTCAGGAAGCCAGTGTTGCCGGCCCCAACCCACTATACTGCGTTTACTTACCGCAGTTTCCCTTCGATAAACGGCACTTCGTACACTTTGTCGTGCTGCACCGGGCCGTGTCCGAAATAACCATCTTCGCCGAAAACCTCCCCGTGGTCGGCGGTGATCGTGATCCAGGTGTTCTCGGGAACCATATCAAACAATTCCTCTACGACACCATCCAGATATTGAACCGCTTTGATTTGGCGCTGCCGCAACTCCTCCAATTTCGCGTCATCAAATACCACACCCTCGCCCTCCACCAGTTTTCCGCCCACCATGTTGGCGTCCAGATGTTTAAAAACTCCGTGAAGGCCGTGGATGCGAGGCCAACTGTCCTGAGGCTCATCCGGCAAAGCGTAGGGATAATGTGTTTCCCCCACATTCAGCAGGTAATACGACGGCTTGTCTTCGGAAAATGTCATTTCGCGCAGCATGGCCCGCATATCGTTGTGTTGCGGCATCAGCTTAAATGTGTCGAATCCCTGGTTGAGAATGGTTTTCGGGTTCAACACCGGCAGCGAAACCATGGCATGCGTACGATAGCCCAGCACCTCTTTGAAATACAGGGGCAAATACAGTTTCGGAACTAACGACTTGAACTCGATGTTGGCGTGGCCTAAGCGCTCCGAATACTTGACGAAATCTTTCTTATAGTACTCGGATGCGTACACCATAGAGGGCCGGGAATGCGGCATCAGCCCCATCAATAAGTTGTAGTGAGAAGGGGCCGTCCAGGAAGCATACGACCATCGTTTTTCGAGCTCGCCGAGTTTCAACATGGCCGCAGGCTGGGCAGCGGCAAAAGAATCAAACCGGCAACTGTCGAAAATAATTGTAATGAAGTTGTTGCCTTTTCGCTCTGGCATCGAATTTCAGAATACAGGGAGAAAGCAAAAGACGGCAAGGTACTACAGAACTAAGGCACCCGGGTTCCATCTGGTACTGGCTTATATCGAAGCGGCGCCGTTTTAATGGGCGCTGCTGGTGTGGCCGCGCTGTTTGCGCGTGAGGATCTCGCGGACGGCATAAATGCGGCGGTCCTGACTTTCGAAGTAAGTGCGCATCATCATTTCTCCGATCAGGCCGGTGCTGAACATCATCATGCCGCCGAGAAGCAGCAGGCCGCCGGCGACCATCAAGGGACCATGCTCGGTTACGATGTCCACGCCGAAGAGTTTACGAATGAGCAGGTAGACCATGACGCCGCCGCCAAGCGTGGTGCCGAGCAGGCCGAGGGACCCGAAGAAGTGCATCGGACGGGTGAAATACTTGAGCAGGAATTTGATAGTCAGGATGTCAAATAAGACGCGAAACGTGCGGCCAATGCCGTAGTGGGAGCCGCCGGAGGCCCGGACCGTATTACGGATGGGCACTTCCGCCACGCGCGCTCCATAAAAGCTGGCGAGAGCGGGGATGAAACGGTGAAGTTCGCCGTAGAGATGGATGTCTTTGAGCACCTCGGCACGATAGGCTTTGAAAGTTGTGCCGAAATCGCGCAAATGGACGCCGGAAGCTTTGGCCATAAGCCAGTTGGCGATGCGCGAGGGAAGCTTGCGGCTGAAGGCGTTGTCTACACGATGCTTGCGCCAACCACTGGCGATATCGTAGCCTTCATCGATCTTTTCGAGCAGTGCGGGAATGTCTTCCGGGGCGTGCTGCAGATCGCCGTCCATGGCAATGACAACTTCACCCTTGGCTTCATGGAACCCCGCGGAAAGCGCAGCGGTCTGGCCGAAATTGCGGCGCAGGCGGATCACTTTCATGTGCTCATCGGTCTCGACCAGGTTGGCGAGCAACTCGGCACTGCGATCGGTGGAAGCGTCATCTACAAAGAGGATCTCGTACGGGCGATTGAGGTTTTCGAGCACACTAATGAGGCGATCGTACAAGGGCAGGATGGAAGGTTCCTCGTTGTGAACGGGAATCACAATGGAGATCATGTACGGTAAGCCCTATTCTAGCAGGGACTGGGACCGGGGATGCGGACTGTAAACCCGGCAGCGGCTTGGTGCGTCTTAAGTTACGAGAATAAGTCTGGTGCGCGGCTGACCGGGCGCCACTGTGACTGTAGTTACTGCAACAGGCTGTACTGTTCTTACAGGATGCTTACTACCACTCAGCCGTGCGATGCTAAAGCGCAGATGTCCCCGGTGGTGGTTATGCGTGTCAACACGCCTCGCGCAAGTTTGAGGGATCTATTCGGCCGTGTCTTCTTTCCCGCAACGCCACGCGGATTAACGGCCCGGTATGGTTTCGCGGTTGTGGTAACCATGATAACTTTCGGGATCCGGGCGGCCCTGGAACCGATCCTTCTGGATCATTCGCCGCTGCTGCTGTTTACTCTTCCGGTGGCAGTTACCGCTATCTGCACGGGCGCGGGGCCCGCGCTGCTGGCCGCTGGGTTGAGTATGGTTTTCGGCAGTTACTTCTTTTCCCCGTACGGTATGTTTGGCCTTTACCCGGATCATGTAAGGATCGGCGCATTTCAGACGGCCATTTTCCTGGCCGCTTCGGCGATCGTGGCCAAGCTGGGCGGAGAGTACCGGGTGCGGCGCTGGCATTCCGAGAGGGCCGCCGAACAGCTCCGGCAAACCCTGGCCGAGAGGGATGCGGCACTGGAGAGGGTGTCTGTGCTGACGGGATTGCTTCCAGTATGCGCGGCTTGCAAAAGCATCCGCGACGAGCACGGAAACTGGCGGCCCATGGAGGACTACCTGGGCGAGCACTCCAAGGCGAAATTCACGCATGGCATGTGTCCTGCCTGCATGGAAGCGTGGTATGGGGATGAGATGCGGCGGCTGGACGAAGGGTCGTAAGGCGCGCTTCCGCAGTCGCCAGCTTATACTTTCCCTTTAATATCGCGGTGGTTCACCTTGGCTTTGAACCCGGCGGCCACGAGGCGATTGTGAATCTCGTCGGCAATCATGACGGAGCGGTGCTGGCCGCCGGTGCAGCCGAAACCGATGGTCAGATAGCTCTTGCCCTCTGCGATGTAGTGGGGCAACAGGTAGATGAGCAGGTCGGAAATGCGCGCAATGAATTCGCCGGTTTGCGGAAAGGATCTGATGTAGCGCGCCACGCCCGGATTCTTGCCGGTGAGGTTCTTGAATCGGGGGATGTAATTGGGGTTGGGGAGGAAACGGACGTCGAACACCAGATCGCTATCAGCCGGCACACCGTTGCGATATCCGAAGCTGGTGACATAAATCAGGATGTTCGATTGGCCGCGAGCGCCGCGGAAGCGCTCTCCGATGAATTCGCGCAACTCGTGCACCGTGAACTTGGATGTATTGATGATGAGGTCGGCGGCCGCGCGGATCGGGGCGAGGCGAGTGCGCTCGAGAGCGATGCTTCTGGCGACAGATCGCTCGGCGCCGAGAGGATGCGGGCGGCGGGTCTCGCTGAAGCGGCGGATCAAGGTGGCGTCGTCGGCTTCGAGGAAAATGAGCTTGGCGTCGACCAGGCGGCGGAGACTGGCCAGAACCTCGGGAAACCGTTTGAGTCCGGTGCCTTCCCGAATGTCCACCACAATAGCGGCGGAGCGGACGGCCGGGTTGTCGCGGATCAGTTCAGCGAACTTGGGGATCAGCTCGATGGGTAGGTTATCGACTGAGTAGAAGCCGAGATCCTCCAGCGCCTTTAAAACTGAGGCCTTTCCGGATCCGCTAAGGCCCGTGATGGCCACCAGTTCCGGCTTGCCGGGGTTCGCGCTCCGGGAGCGTTTGGGTCTCCGGATGCGGGGCTTCTTGCGAGCGTTCACTGGCGCACCGCGTTTTTGAGGGCGCGCCGGCGCGGGGCTTTGTTCGGACCGCGCCGGAGGGCGCTTGATTCACGGCGCCCCGGAGCGCCATCGGGCGTCATTCGGAACCCGCTATCCTTCCACCAGATCGAAGTTGCCGTCGCGCCGCCGCACCAGCACGGAAGTACGATCGGTTCCGGCGTCGCGGTACACGAGATAATCGCGGTTTTTGTCCATCTCGAGCAGGGCCTCCTCGAGGGTCATCGGTTTCTGCTTCTGGTGGTGATTGACACGGTAGACGCGCGGCTCCACTGCGGGAACGGCTTCCGGTTCGGCCACCCGGGCCTCTTTATCAGCCTCGCTTTCTTTACGTGGTACGCGCTTGACATCCCGCCACTTGCTGCGGTGTTTCACGGCCTGCTTTTCGAGCCTTTCAATAGCCGAATGAATGGCCGTAAACAGATCGCTGTCAGACCCTAATCCCACCAGCGGATGATTAAAATAATTGACCGTTATTTCCGCCTCGTGCAGGTGACGTTCTAACGACAGAATCACGTGGGCTTCCCATTCCCGTCTTCCATCCAGCAGCTTCCCGACTTTGGCGAAGCGCGCTTCCAGCTTTTTCAACTGGGCTGGGGTCAGTTCCACTTGCCTACCCGTATACGTGATCTTCATGAGATCTCCCCCGTAGGACGCCTTTCGGCGGCTCCCCTTTTCATGATATAGCTCTTAGCTTTCAGGCGTCAGCCGAACAGCTATGATCTGGGAACCTTCGCGCGCTTTTGTGGAATCGACCAATGTCTGGCGGTTCCTGCAAAGACTTGGATTTGATAATCGGGAGGAGTTTCTGCGCTTCTCCCGCGACCAACCGGAACGCTTCTGGGACGAGATGATGCGGGAACTGCGCGTCGAGTGGTTCCATCCCTACCAGCAGGTGATGGACGCGGCGCGTGGACCGGAATGGACCACCTGGTTTGCGGGCGGGCGCATCAATATCGCCCACAACTGTCTGGACCGCTGGGCCGGCAGCGGGCGGGTTGCGTGCATTTGGGAAGGGGAGAATGGCGCCACCCGAAGTATTACCTTCGCCGAGTTGCAGGCAGAGGCGAACCGCGTAGCCAATGGCCTGTTGGCATTGGGTCTCGAACCAGGGGACCGGGTTGCCATGTGCATGCCCATTGTGCCCGAAATCCTTTCCATCCTGTACGGGTGCTTCAAAGCTGGGCTGACGGTGGTGCCGATCTTCGCCGGTTTCGGTTCGGGCGCTATCGCCGCGCGCCTGGAGGACTCCGGCGCGCGCGTGCTGTTTACGGCCGACCATGTGGAACGGCGCGGCAAGCTCCTCCCGCTGCTGGACAAGATCCCGCCGCTGGTGGAACACACCATCGTGCTGCCAGTGAGCCCGGTCTCCCATTTGCCCGCCGGAACTCTGGGGTGGAACGACTTCCTCCAGGGCCACTCCCCGCACGCGGCCACAGCTTCGCTCGAATCCGAAGCGCGCGCGCTGATCCTCTATACTTCCGGCACCACGGGCCCGCCGAAAGGAACCATCCATACGCACGCGGGCACGCTGGCGCAAACCGGCAAAGAAGTTTGGCTGGCTTTCGACCATAAGGCTGAGGACCGGTTCTTCTGGCTTACGGATATCGGCTGGATGATGGGTCCCTGGACGATCATCGGAAACCACCTGTTCGGCGGCACGATTTTTCTTTACGATGGCGCGCCGGATTACCCCGGGCCTACGCGTTTGTGGGAAATGATCGGGCGGCACCGCCTCACTACTTTTGGCATTGCGCCCACTGCCATCCGCATGCTCCGCAAAGACGCGGGCGAACTGCCGCCGATGGAATCGTTGCGCCTGCTCGGTTCGAGCGGTGAACCCTGGGACGAGGCTGCATGGCTGTGGTTTTTCGAGCACGTAGGGCGCAAACGCCTTCCAATCATCAATATTTCCGGAGGCACGGAGATCATCGGCTGCTTCCTGTTTCCTCTGCCGATTCAGCCTCTGAAACCGTGTACGCTGGGAGCGCCTGCGCCTGGCATGGCAGTGGATGTGGTTGATGACTCCGGCGCGCCTGTCCGGTTGCGCAAGGGCTACCTGGTTTGCCGCAAGCCCGCGCCTTCCATGACGCGCGGCCTGTGGAAGGATTCCGAGCGGTACCTGGAAACCTACTGGTCGCGCTTTCCCGGCATGTGGTTTCACGGCGATTGGGCCAGCGTGGATGAAGATGGCCACTGGTTTCTGCATGGCCGCGCGGACGAGTCGATGAAAGTGGCGGGGCGAAAGATGGGGCCTGCGGAGATCGAAGAAGCGCTGTTGCAGCACGCCGGCGTGGCCGAAGCGGCCGTCGTCGGCGTGCCCGATGAAGTGAAAGGCGAGGCCATTGTGGGCTATGCTGTCGCCAAGCCCGGTTTTACTCTGGACCCTGCCGCCCTATGCGCCACTGTGGCCAGTGTCATGGGGCCGGCGTTTCGGCCCCGCGAGGTGATCGTAGTGGCGGAGTTGCCCAAAACACAAAGCGGCAAAATTGTCAGACGTCTCATACGCCGGAAATACTTGGGCGAGCCGCTCGGGGATTTGTCGACTGTGGCTAATCCTTGGTCACTCGAGTGAGACGCGACTGTTGCTCCCGGGGATGACTGCTCCCGCGCGCCCCACGAAAGTGCAACAGCAAACCCGTTCCGAGTGACCGTAAGCCGATCACCCATCAGAGGCGCGCCGGCAAGCGCTTGGTCATTGCGCCCACATCCTGCCGGCCGGCGGGAGTAGCGGGATTGACGAAGCTGTCGGACAGGGCGGACGCTTCCAGCCCGGCAGAACCGGCCCTGCAAGCGGAGCCGGATATTGAGGCCCCCTCGTCCGTAGAGGCGCCGGGCGTGGTACGCTGGCTTCTTATGCAGCTTTCCGATGCCTATCTGGATTTGGGGCAGGAGCGGTTTGCTGAGCTCATTCGCAGCATCTCGATCGGCAAGCTGAAAACGTACCAGATTTATGAAGGCTTCAAGCTGAGAACTCACCTGCACAAAGTCAATACCGAGGGTCTGCGCAAGGCCACACCGCGTTTCTGGACACGGCTGGCGGAGCGTGATGAGGACTTCGCGAGAGACCTTGCGCAGGCCGTGCTGATTTCACACCTGGACATGATAACTGCAGTTCTGGATTTTCTGGGCATACCCCACGAAAATGGTTTTTTTGCCAAGGATATGGATGCCAAGCCCTATCTCACGGAAGGCTGGGAGGAACGGCTTCTAACGAAATTTCGTGGAGTGTTTCCGGAACCATTGTTGATCTTCTATATCAATCACTTGCGGTGGGAACTGCTGGGTGCCGCAGAGCCCTACCGGCCCTCCTTCCATGCGGCATGATTTCGGTCGGTCGCGTGCAAGGAGTTTGTACACAACCCAACGTTCCCCTGGGGGCGACGGAAGTAACGCCCGCGTATCCAATCGGATGCACCAGGGGAGAGGAGAGCGATTCTGGGCGTAGGCTGTAGGAAACCGAGCACTGTGGGCGGCGGCTGCGCCATAACACCGAATTCGGGGCTTTCAGTCCGGAATCGTTCTAACAACCCAAATTTTTGCGAGGCCTGACATGACTCATTGTGATTTCCATTATTCCCATCTGTTACCCAAGAAACCGGGAATCCTCCCCCTGGAGGAAACGATGACGAAGCAATGCCGCCGCTGCGGCGCTGAGTTTGTCACACGTTCCCGGATCCGAAAACGGTGTGACGCGTGTCAGACGATTGTCTCCGCAGAAAAGCAGAAGAAGGCCAATGAACGGCTGAAGGCGCGGCGTGCCGCGCGGCGCTCGCTGCTGCTGAAGGCCAGCTAGCGTAGAGCGCACAGGACACCGCGGCGTCCTCAACGGGGGCCAGAAAACGCTGCCGAGGCATTTCGTTGTGCGCGTTTAGTAGAAAAGTGGGTGGCCGCGTTCCCACCGATCTCGCGGGCAAGGCTGCGGCTCTGAATCCGAGGCTTCCGTATCCGTAATGGCTGGACCCTGCCGGAGATCTACCAGCAGAGGATACCCATGCACGAATATGACACCGCCTTCAAACTCACCCTCCAGCATGTCGATGTGACCTTTCGGGAACTCCTCGGAAGTCCTATTACCCGCTGGCATAACGTAGAATTCTGCTGCCTTGAGCTTTCAGGAGATTCTCTGATAGCATTCTTCGCGGTAGACTAACACAAAGTTGTTACTGAACCAACCGGAGCCGACTTATGCCGCAAGTCGAAGCCGAGCAGCTTACGCTGTTCGAGATGGGACCAAACATGGCAGAAATCCGACAAGCCGTACAAACATTGAAGAGTTGGACCCGATCTCCAAGGACCCACGAGGCATACGATCAGGACTGGAGAATTTTTCAGAAGTGGTGCGCCGACACGGGCAGGGCATCGCTGCCAGCATCCGGCGAAACCGTGGCGCTATATGCAGCGGCGCGTAGCGGCGCGTTTGGAGACGGGCATACGTTCGTCGACTGTGCGCCGCGCTCTGGCCGCGATTGTGTTCAAGCACCGCGAGGCGGAGATCGAGCAGCCGTCCCTGTCCGACGCGCGAGCGGTCGTCGCAGGAGCGCTGCGTAAACGCAAAGAAAAATCCCTGCGTCGCGACGTGCTGCTGCCAGACGATCTGCGCAAGGTCTGCCACCGGCTCGTCAAACGCCGTGGGGCATCTGGGTCCAGGCTGCCCGCGACCGCGCCATCCTGACACTGGGGTTTGCCACGGGTCTGCGCCAGTCCAACCTGATCGCGCTGGACCTAGCGGATCTGCGCTTCTGCGCGAAGGGCGTCGCTGTGACCGTGAGGTACTCGAAAACAGATCAGAGGGGTCAGGGTACGGTGATTGGCGTGTTCCGGGGCCAACACAGCGAAACCTGTCCGGTGCGCGCAATACGAGCATGGCTGGAGCACCACCAACGCGGGTCCACTGTTTACTCGTATCCAGGTGAGCCACGGTACGCAAGCCACAATAAGAACAGAGCGTCTCGGCAGCGAAGAGGTGTGCCGCACTGTAAAGCGGGCGGTCCAGCTACTAGGCCTCGACCCCACGAAATTCGGCGGCCATTCTTTACGCGCCGGCTTTGTAACGGCCGCGCATTCCGTCGGCACCGGGACGCTGGGAATCATGGAGCGCACCGGCCACAGATCCATCGAGATGGTCCAGCGATACCTGCGCGACCGTGACCCGTTCGCCGGCACGGATCCTCTGGTTGGAGTTCTGTAAGTGATCCTATAGAGGCGGGGCTGCGCGGCTGGTGTTCCAAACGCTTGGGCGGACACCGCGGCAAGCCGGGCAGCCCGGCACGTGTGCCGAGCCCCGGGCCCCGCGGTCTTGTCAAGTATTTTGTGTAAACGCCGTCTCGGCCGTGTCAAGAATTTTGTGTAAACATTCCCGTGGGTTGATGTTTCGAGCCGGCTATACTGGTTGCACCCGAGCGGAGGGTAAGGCTCTGCGGAGACGCAACCTGAGCGCCGACTCGGCGGCCGGGATTCGCCGGGATCGAGCGCAGCTCGTCCCGGCGTT
>JASIAM010000329.1 GCA_030041985.1 Bryobacteraceae bacterium
TCATGGAGGCGGCGGCCGCAGGTAGCGAGGGTAAAACGATGTCTGCAATGAATCCTTCATTCCATTGGAATCCGAAAGGGAGGCTTTCGAGCCCCCTGGCATTGACAGTTTGCGCCGCGCTTGCCGCCTGCCTGACGCAGCCGGTTTTCGCGCAGGAGCCGGGACAAAAGACATTCGCCACGCCGGCGGAAGCGTGCCAAGCTCTCTTCCGCGCCGTTCAAAGCAACGACGAACAAGCGCTCGCCGCCGTGATCGGCAAAGACGTTCTTTCACCGAACAAGGAAGAAGCCAAGCTCGACCGTCACCACTTCAGCGATAAATACCAGCAGATGCACCGGTTGGTTGACGAACCAGAGGGCACGACCGTACTATATGTCGGCGCGGAGAATTGGCCCTTCCCAGTCCCACTGGTTTCCAAGAATGGCAAATGGTATTTCGATTCGATGTTAGGAAAACAGGAGATCCTGTTCCGCAAAGTTGGCGAGAACGAGATCACCGCACTCGAAGTTTGTGATCAATTTATGGCCGCCAAAAAGCGAACGCAAAAGACGGCGGCCGCCAGCGATCCCGTGAGCCAATACGCCGTCAGCCTTGCCGCAGGCGGCTCCCGCGCGCAAAAGCCTTTCCGCGGCTATTACTTTCAGGTCGTATCATCGGGCGCAAGGGGCGGTGCAAGCGGCAAAAACGCTCTCGCGCTGGTGGCTTGGCCGGCCGAATACCGCAATTCCGGTGTCACGACCTTTATTGTGACCACCGACGGCACCGTTTACGAAAAGGACCTGGGCGCCAATACGCCGCAACTCGCCAAACAACTCAATCAGCGCCCGGCTTCGGGTTGGGACGTGGCCCAGTAAATATTCGCCTTTGACAGTCTGCGTTTTCCGGGCGAACCTCCCGAATCGGGTTCGTTTCCACGAGATCCTCCCCGCCGGGCTCCCACCGGCTGCAACAGTTTGAATTCTCCACAATTCCAGCGGTATAATTCGTACTTTTCCAATGGAAAACGAACCATTAAAAGTCGTCCTCCACCTCGATGCCGGCCCCGATGCAGACGAAGAGGAAGAAGCGCAACTCACCCAGCACCTCCGCAACTCCCTTCTGGAGCTCGATGTGGACGCGGTCGATCCCATCCACTCCACCGCGGCGCCTGCCCGAACCAAAGCCGTCGAAGCCATCACTCTCGCCGGCCTGGCCGTCACTCTTGCGCCCATCGCCCTCAAGGAGGTCATGAAGTGTATCGAGGCTTGGTTAGCCCGGCACGACCAGGCCAGCATCTCGATCGAAACCAACGGCCAGAAAATTACCATTACCGGCACCCCTTCGAAGGAACAGCAGCGCATCGTTGAAGAATTGATCGACCACCAGAGCCCCCGTAAGTAAGCGCCATGAGTGAGAGCAGAAGCGCCCTGATCATCGCCAACTCGCGCTATGACTATCCGGGATTGCAGCAGTTGCTCGCTCCCGCTCAGGATGCCGAATCGCTCGCGCGTGTTCTCGCCAACACCGCCATTGGCGGCTTCCAGGTGCGGACCATCGCCAATCAGCCTTCCTATCAGGTCTGCCTCGAAATCGAAAATTTCTGCGAGAATCGGAAGCCCGATGACCTGCTCCTACTCTATTTTTCCTGCCATGGCATTAAGGATGGCGATGGGCGCCTCTATTTCGCCACCGCCGATACGCAATTGGCACAAACCGCCGGCTCGTCCGCCCGCGTGCGCGTGGCCACCGCCGTTTCTTCCGAATTCGTAAATCAGATGATGAGCCGCAGCCGCTCCCGCAAGCAGATCCTGCTGCTCGATTGCTGTTATAGCGGCGCTTTCAAAGAAGGGATGCTCGCCAAGGGCGATAACGCCGCCGGCGCCGGTGAACAGCTTCAAGGAAAAGGCCGGATTGTGCTCACCGCCTCCGACGCTATCCAGTACTCTTTCGAAGCCGAAGGTGTGAAAGGCGAGGGAACCCGCTCCGTTTTCACCAACGCGCTGGTGCGCGGTCTCGAAACCGGACTCGCCGATCTGAATCACGACGGCAGCTACGATCTCGACGAAGTCTACGATTTCCTACTCTCCGCTGTTCCTGCCCAACAGCCCGACCAGAAGCCCACGAAGATGGGCTATATCGAAGGCAAAATCTTCATCGGCAGCAATCCCCACCCTGCAGCCGCCAGCTTGCCCGAGGAGTTGCGTGAGACTTTGGACGACCGCAGGCCCTGGGTGCGCCTGGGCGCGGTTTCGGAACTGGAAAAACTCCTCGGCTCCCCCAACAAGGGTCTCAGCCTCGCGGCGGACGCCGCGCTCCAATCCCTGGCGGCTCGCGACGATAGCAATGAAGTCAGACAGGCGGCGGCGTGCCTTCTCCGCCGTCCAAGCCCAGGAGCGACCGCGCCCCAACCAATCGTGCCGAGTGAGACCCGACAACCTGTGAGGCCACCCGTCACGCTCGAACCCGAAGGCCCTTACGTCCGGCAGCGCGAGACTACCCCTCCGCCGCAGCCGGCGCCTCCACCGGTGTAGCCGCGCATCGTCCCGCAAATCCAACCCGCCGCAGACCGCCGCTGCCCTCACCCGCAGGGCTCCTATCGGTTGGTCCGGGGCGCCGGGCCGTTGCCGATCTCATCGACTGGCCCATCTCTTTCCTAATTATGGCGTTCGTCATCGGAGTTAGCGACAACGACTCGACCACTATCGGCTGGTGCGCCATTATCTTTTATCTTCTCTTCGCATTTCTCATCGCGAAGACCGGCAAAACGGTGGGACGCCTGTTGACGGGCACGCTCATCGTCGATGCTCAAGGCAACCATCTCACCTTTCGCCGCAGCCTGGCATTTTGCCTCGCCTGGCTTTTCCTCGCGCCGCTCCCGCTGCCCGGCCTGGGCACCGCCCTTTTCGTTCACTATTCGCGCCTCCATGCCGCTCTTTACGACCTTGTCGCCGGAACCAGCGCGCAGCGCGGCTGAGTCCCAGTTGCTAAAATAGAGGTTAACCCCTTCTAAAGGAGCCACTTTGCCAGACCAACCCCCTCAGGATCCACCCGTGCCGCCCGGCGGCCAACTCCCCTTGCCCGGCGCCGGCGACGGCGGCAACAAAAATCTCCTGCCGATCAACATCGAAGATGAGATGCGGCGCTCCTATCTCGATTACGCCATGAGCGTAATCGTAGGGCGCGCGCTTCCCGATATCCGCGATGGCTTAAAACCGGTCCACCGGCGCATTCTGTTCGGCATGCACGAACTGGGGTTACAACCCAACCGCCCCACCCGAAAGTGCGCCAAGATTACCGGCGACGTCATGGGCAAATACCACCCTCACGGCAACGCCCCTATTTATGACGCCCTGGTGCGCATGGCGCAGCCCTTCTCGATGCGGTATCCGCTGGTGGAGGGCCAAGGCAACTTCGGTTCTATGGATGGTGACATGCCGGCAGCCGAGCGCTACACCGAAGCGCGCCTTTCCCGCATTTCCGCCGCCCTGCTCGAGGACATCGACAAGGAAACCGTCGACTTCAAGCCCAACTACGACGAAACGGAATTCGAGCCGGAAGTCCTCCCGACGCGGGTTCCCAACCTGCTCGTGAACGGTTCGGCGGGAATCGCCGTGGGCATGGCCACCAACATTCCGCCCCACAATCTGACGGAAATCATCAACGCTGCCATCCAACTGATTCAAGATCCCGCGACCCCGCTCGCCAAAATTCTCGAGCTGGTCCCTGGCCCCGATTTCCCCACGGGCGGATTCATTCTCGGCCGGCACGGTATCCAGGAAGCCTATATCAAAGGGCGCGGGCAGATCAAAATCCGCGCGCGCGCCGCCATCGAGCGCATCGGCAAAGACCACGAGCAGATCGTAGTTACCGAAATCCCGTACCAGGTGAACAAGGCCAACCTGGTTAAGCAGGTGGCCGCGCTGATTAATGAAAAGAAACTCGAGGGCATTTCCGACGCTCGCGACGAGAGCGACCGCGACGGCGTGCGCGTGGTCTTCCCTCTCAAGCGCGGCGAACAGGCCGAGGTGATCCTCAACAATCTTTACAAACAAACGCAGCTTCAGATCGGTTTCGGCATCATCATGCTTTCCATCGTCAATGGCCAGCCGCGCGAGCTTGGCCTGGTGGACATGATCAAGTTCTTCAATGAGCATCGCATCGAGGTAGTCCGCCGCCGCACCGAATATGAATTGCGCAAAGCGCGCGAGCGGGAACACCTTCTGCTCGGATTCCAAAAGGCATTGCAGAACCTGGATGAGACGATCGCGTTGATTCGCGCGGCCAAATCTCCCAGGGAGGCCCGCGAGTCGCTGGTGGCGCGCTTCGCCTATACGGAAAGGCAGGCCCAGGCCATCATCGAGTTGCAATTGCAGCGCCTCACCGGAATGGAGCAGCAGAAAATTCTCGACGAACTGGCCGATATCCAGCGCCGTATCGCAGAATATGAGGAGATTCTTGGCTCCGACAAGGTGCTGCGCGAGTTGATTATCAAGGAACTGAAAGCGGTGCAGAAGGAGTACGGCGATGAGCGCCGCACCCAGATTATCGAAGACACCGGCGAGATCACGCTGGAAGATCTCGTGCAAGTGGAGGATGTCGCCATTACCGTTACGCGCGGCGGCTATCTCAAACGCACGGCCATCGATACCTACCGCCGCCAGTCGCGCGGAGGCAAAGGCCGCATCGGCATGGGCACGCGCGCCGAGGATTTTGTGGAGTACCTGCTGGTGGCCTCCACCCACAGCTATCTCCTGATCTTTACCAGCCGCGGCCGTGTCTACTGGCTTAAAGCCTACGAGATCCCCGACGCCTCCACCACCGGCAAGGGCAAGCACATTTCCAATCTGATCAACCTGCAGGCGGACGAAACCGTCAAAGCATTTCTCGCGGTGAAGGACTTTGTGCCTGACCGCTACATCGTCATGGTGACCAAGGCGGGAGTCATCAAGAAATCGGAGCTCACCGAATTCGATAATCCCATGTCGCGCGGTATCATCGCGGTGACACTCGATGACGGCGACGAGTTGATCGGCGCCAGAATCACCAATGGCGAAAATTACGTTTTCCTCGGCTCGCGCGAGGGGCAGGCCATTCGCTTCGCCGAAAGCCAGGTGCGTCCCATGGGCCGGCAGGCGCGCGGCGTTCGCGCCATGGACCTGGCGGAAGGCGATTACCTCATCGGCATGGAGGTTGTGGAAAAAGATGGCCTCCTTCTTTCGATCGCCGAAAACGGCTACGGCAAGCGTACGGCTCTCGAGGACTACCGGCTCACCGCGCGCGGCGGCAAGGGCGTGATCAATATGAAGACCACCTCCAAGACCGGGAAGGTAGTTGCGATCCTCTCTGTGAAAGAAGAGTCGGAACTGGTGATCGTGAGTCAGAATGGCAAAATCATTCGCCTCGATTCTTCTACCATCCGCCAGGCCGGACGCTCCACCCAAGGTGTGCGCCTGGTGACTCTCGAGGAAGGCGACCACGTGGCCGCCGCGTCGGTCATTCCCGAAACAGATAACGGCAACGGGAATGGCGATGGGCAGGAACTGCTGCCTGTCCAGTAAAATGTAGTGGGGCAGGCGCTTCCGCCTGCCAAACCTATCGTGCAATCGACGCTCGCCGAAAAACAATCCGCGCTTTTTGACTCGCTCCGCGGCATGGAGCGAGTCATCGTAGCTTTTTCCGGAGGCACGGATTCGGCTTATCTGGCATGGGCCGCGCATCGCATTTTGGGCGCCCATGCTCTGGCCGTCACCGCCGATTCGCCCTCGCTGCCGGAGTCTCACAAACGCGATGCCGAAGCATTTGTGCACCAATTCGGCATCGCTCATGAGTTCATCCGCACGGCCGAGTTCGACAGTCCCGCTTATATCGCTAACAATCCCGACCGGTGCTTTCATTGCAAGCAGGAGTTGTTCACGCGTCTTGAAGAACTGAGCCGCGCGAGAGGAATCGCTCACATTGTATACGGAGTGAACCTGGACGATCTGAGCGATTACCGCCCCGGGCAGAAGGCCGCCAAGCAGCACCACGTGGGGGCGCCGCTCGCGGAGTGTGGTTTGAGCAAGGCGGAGATTCGCGAACTCTCCCGCCGCGCCGGATTGCCCACCTGGGACCGGCCGGCCTCGGCTTGCCTGAGCTCGCGTATTCCCTACGGCACGCCGGTGACGATCCAAAACGTAAAAACGGTCGAAACTGGTGAAGAGCAAGTAAAGGCCCTGGGGTTTCGCCAGTTTCGCGTCCGCTTCCATGGTGAGATGGTGCGTCTCGAAATCGCTCCCGACGAGATGGCTAAAGCGCTCACGCTCGAAATGGCACAGCGTTTTACCGCACTCTTCAAGTCACTCGGTTTTAAGTACGTGACACTCGATCTGGAAGGCTACCGGCAGGGATCACTCAACGAAGTGTTGCGGCACTAATCGACCCGGTAGGCCCGGAGTTATCGGGCCGCCGGATCGATTGGGCTCATTACCGGTGTTCAATTACTACCTTATGATGGCGGTAATGACGACGGTGATGATGGTGCTTCTTCACAATTACCACCTCGGTCGCTGACGCCGCCGGAATGACTGATGACATCCCGATTGTCAATGCCAACGCGAAAAGTAGCTTTCGCATATTGCACCTCCCTATAGTGGTCCCCAGAATTTAGACCAGGCAATAAGCTAAAATTTCGGCGGAGTCGTGGACGCAGGAGAGGCGATGACGACGACGCGAAAGCAGTACAGTCCAAAGTTCAAGGCGCGGGTGGCGCTGGAGGCGATCCGCGGAGAGAAGACGCTGAGCCAGTTGGGATC
>JASIAM010000330.1 GCA_030041985.1 Bryobacteraceae bacterium
AAGCGGTGCACCATGGGAGCGAGCGTGAGAGCGGTATCGGTCGATCGCCCGGCAATCACCACGTCAGCGCCAGTGGCCAGCGCTTCGGCCAGGGGGAATGCGCCGATATAAGCGTTGGCGCTGAGGATACGATCGCGGATAGAAGCGAGCGGCTGGCCGGTATCCGGATCGCGCATCTCAGAGCCCTTCGCCAGAAATTCATCCACACGCGAGAACACGTCGTCGCCCAGAACCACCGCGACCTTCAGCGCCGGAGCGAGGCGCAGCACTTCCCGCGCGCACGCCACAGGGTTCACGCCGCCGGCATTGGCGATCACCTTTACACCGCACTCCCGGATCCTGCCGGCGATGCGTCCGATGAGCGGCGGGAAATCGCGCGCGTACCCGAGGCGGGGATCGTCCTGCTTCTGTTTTTGCAGGATCGACATGGTGACCTCGGCCAGGTAATCGAGCGCCAGATAATCGATCGGACCCTGCTCCACCAGACGCACCGGCGCTTCCAGCCAATCGCCCCAGAAGCCCTGACCGTTGGCGATGCGAATCATGAAAGGGGCGCCAGGAGCCGGGGGCCGGGAGCCGGGGGCATGCGAATCATTTCCATAGTGTATAGGAATTTTTGGGTGCTTCTGAGCGCTACCGCACATTCGCGGCGAATCTTACGGGCAGAGCGCTACAGGAATGTGGAGAGAACGCGCGCACCACACGGTAAGCTGAAACTTCGCAACAGCCATGCTCGATGTCTTCCGCCGGATTTATGGCAGCGCGGATGGAATTCGCGTGTTCCGGGCGCCTGGCCGCGTCAACCTGATTGGGGAGCACACGGACTATAACCTCGGCTTCGTGCTGCCGGTGGCGCTACAGCTTGCTACATACGTGGCTACCACACCATCATCCGATGCCAGGCTGCACATCTATTCCGAACACAAGCAGCAGATGCGTGAGTGGACCATCGCCGCCATTCCGTTTCTGGAGCGGGAACATGACTGGACGGACTACCCGGTGGGCGTGGCGCGCGAACTGATTCGGGCGGGCTTCGCGGTCAAGCCGGCCAATCTGCTGGTCCGCAGCACGGTGCCGGAAGGGTCGGGCCTGAGTTCGTCGGCCGCGCTAGAGGTATCCTGCGCGCTGGCGCTGCTGCAAGGGCGCCGCATCGGGCGGCTCGAGCTGGCACAGCTTTGCCAGCGCGCGGAGCACAATTTTGTGGGCATTCCCTGCGGCATTATGGATCAGTACGTGTCCATCTTCGGCCAGGCGCATTCGGCTATTGAACTGGACTGCCGCAGTTTTACGCACCGTCCGGTGTACCTGCCGGAAAGCGCCGCGTTCGTGGCGGTAAATAGTATGGTGAAGCACGCTCTGGCCGCTTCGGCATACAAGGACCGGGTAAAGGAGTGCATCACCGCCATGGACCACCTGCGCCAGCATTATCCTTCCGCCGCCAGTCTGCGCGACGTATCGCTCGAAGAATTTATAGAGGCTGCGCCCTCGTTGCCCGATCTTCTTGCCCGGCGCGCCCGCCATGTGATCACCGAGAATCGCCGGGTGGCACGTTTTGTAGAGGCAGCCAGCCGCGTGGATCTTCAGGAGATGGGGATGCTTCTGGTAGATTCCCACCGCAGCCTGCAGCACGATTACGAGGTCAGTTGCGCGGAACTCGATTTCCTGGTCGACACGGCCCTCACCATTGATGGTGTGTGCGGCGCGCGGATGACCGGCGGTGGTTTCGGAGGGTCTGCCGTAGTCATGCTCCAGCCCAATGCCGCGCCCGATTTTGAGAGTCGCATGATCGCTGCTTACCGGGAGCGCTTCGGCCTGACGCCACAAGTTTACCCCTGCCGCCCTTCCTCCGGGGCTGGTGAAGTGACAAATTTTGAGACGATTGCGGCCGCAGGCTGACTAATAGGGTCAAACACTCTAGAGAATGTCCTCCGTGGCGGGGCAATCGGTTTGGGCTTTGCCCTGCCATGGCTTGTAATGCCCTCGCGGTATCTCGAAACGCCGCGTTACACTCAACTTGAGATGCCCCGCTGGGCGAACCTCGCTAACCTGCTTACTATCCTGCGGCTGATTTTGGTTCCGTTCGTGATTCTGGCGATTCTGGAAAAGGACCACATCCGCGCGCTGGTGCTGTTTGCGTGCGCGGCCGCAACCGATGCCCTGGATGGCTTCGCGGCCAGAGCCGCAGGCGCGGCCACGCAACTGGGAGCCTACCTTGATCCTGTGGCTGATAAGTGCCTGCTGAGCGGAGTGTTTCTTGCTCTGGCCGCGGCGGGCCTGGCGCCGCGCTGGTTCGTGGTGGTGATCTTTGGGAGGGATTTTTACATTCTGGCGGCAGTGGCCTTCCTGCTATGGGTGACCCCGGTGCGGCGTTTTCCGCCGAGCATCTGGGGCAAGGCATCCACCTTTGTTCAAGTGATGACGGCCACGCTGTGGCTGGCGCGCGACGCTACCGGCTCCTCCTGGTTGGAAACAGTTTCCACGGCAACACTTTGGCCCTGCGCGGCTTTCACTGTATGGAGCGGAGTCCACTACACATGGAGAGGCCTGCAATTGGCGCGCGCGCATTGACTGCCCCTGCGCTCGGGAGTAGTCTATAGGTGACAGGCGTTTCATGACTCGCTATTCCCCCGCCCGGCACTATCTTTGGTTCGGTATTACTGCCACCGTGCTCGCTGCAATGTCCGGCAGGATCGGCTGGGAGTGGGCGGCGGCATTCGTCCCCGCGGGCTTGTTCCTCCTGACTGCGATAGCCTTGCTCGCCATGGCGTTTCGTCCGGCGATTGAAGTCAATGAGGCTTATCTTTCCATCGGCAAACGCAACATTCCCTGGATGGACATTCGCCGCCTGGATCGCACCGGCTGGATCTCACCGCTGATTCTGCACCTTACGCTGTACGACGACACCCGTATCCTGCTCATTTACCCTGGCGACCTGGATTCCTGCAACAGCCTGTTGCGCCATTTGCGGCGCTTCTCGACCGATGCTCTGATCGATGGCATCCCCTATCGCCAGTACTGGGGCGAGCTGCTGGCTCCGGGGTCCGAGCGCAAGCAGGTGCAGCCTCCGCCTCGCTACAAGGTTTTGCGCCCGGAAGACGAAGCCGAAGTGGAACGTCTTTATCAGCGCCTGAAAACCGTAGGGAACCTGGATCAGAAGTCTTCGGACGAGAAGTAGTTCGTGGCGCGCCGCTGGTCTTACCGCTTCTTCCAATTCCTGTTTGTCTTCATTCTCCTGGTGGTAGTGGCGGGTCTAACGCGCTCGTGGTGGTTGCGGGGTGTCAGTCATGCCTTAATGCGCGAAGATGCACCGGTGAAATCTGAAATTGCTGTGGTGCTAGCGGGAGACCCTTTTGGATCGCGCATCAAAAAGGCAGGTGACCTGGTGCGGGAAGGATTTGTTCCGGCCGCGCTGGTGAGCGGACCGCCGGGCGCCTATGATCTGCATGAGTGCGATTTGGCAATCGCGTTTGCCGTCCGGCACGGCTATCCCGCCGCATGGTTTGTCCCGTTTCCTAACGAGGCCCGTTCCACGCAGGATGAGGCTAACGCCGTGATCGCGGAGCTAGAGCGGCGCCACATCCATCAAATGTTGCTGGTGACCAGCGAGTATCACACGGCGCGCGCGTACCGAACGTTTGAAAGTGCCGCGCGGAAGCAGCGCGCCGATATCGACATTCATACCATTGGCGCGGCGGACCCCGAATTCCATCCGGATTCCTGGTGGCAGAGCCGCCAGGGCGAAAAGATAACTTTCATGGAATGGACTAAGACGGTGGCCGATGCGCTGGGGTTTTAGAGTAATGAGGGGTTTCCGTGGGGCCGGGGCTTGGTCCCCGCCGCCGCCCTTCCGGGCGGCGCTCTGCGACAAGCTTTCAATGGTGCTGCTGGCCTTCTGTCTGTTGCCACCTCAGACCAACCGGCGCCTGTATCGTAGAGCGGTAGACCAGCGCGCCGGGCGGAAGCCCGGCGGCAGGGCAGAAGCCCTGACCCCACGAAAGGCTGCCGCGCAAGGGGTCTAGCCATGCGGACTGTCCTCGCCACTCTTCACCCTTACCTCTGGCGTTATCGCTGGGGCATGGCGGGCGGCATGCTCTGCCTGGTCATCAAGGATTTTGCCGCGGCCGCGCAGCCGCTGATGATCGGCTTCGCCGTGGACGCCCTCACACGTTCCCTCCGCTCCGGCCTGTTCGTGCGCTATGCCGTCTATCTCGCCGCCCTAGCAGTCATCCAGGGAATCTTCCAATACGGAATGCGGGTAATCATTATCGGCATCTCGCGCGACATTGAATATGACCTGCGCAATGACCTGTTTCGCCACTTAGTCTCGCTATCGCCCGATTATTATCAGCGCACGCGCACCGGCGATATCATGGCGCGCGCCACCAACGACCTCAATGCCGTCCGCATGATGCTCGGCCCAGGCATTATGTACTGGGTCGAAACCAGCCTCACCTTCGTGCTGGCGATTGTGGTGATGGTCTCGAAGGATTGGCACTTGGCGCTGCTGTCGATCCTTCCCGCGCCGGCCGTGAGTCTCGCGGTGATCTTCTTCGGCCGTGTCATTCACGAACAGTTTGAGGGTATCCAATCGCAATTTTCCGATATCTCCAGCCGGGTGCAGGAAAACCTGGCGGGCGTGCGCATGGTGCGGGCCTTCGTGCAGGAGCGGGCGGAACTGCGGCGATTCGAAACGCTCAACCGCCAGTACATCACGCAAAACCTGAAGCTGGTCAAGATACAGGGCTTCTTCCAGCCATTACTCGAAGCCCTCATCGGACTAACATTCCTGGTGGTTTTGTGGGCGGGCGGCTACCAGGTGATGCGCGGGCGCATTACTCTCGGCAGCTTTATCATGTTCAACACTTATATGGGCCGGCTGGTGTGGCCCATGATCGCGCTGGGCTGGGTGGTGAACCTGATGCAGCGCGGCAGCGCCTCTTTGGGCCGCATCAATCAAATTCTCGGCGAAAGGCCGGCCATCGCCGCGCCGGCCTTTGTGCATGCGGCTCCGCGCGCGTTGGCGGAGTTGAGCGGCGAAATCGAATTTTGCGGTGTCTCCATGGATTACGGTTCGGGACCGGTGCTCGAACGGATTCATCTCCGGATTCCAGCGGCTTCCACCATTGCGGTAGTGGGCCACACGGGATCGGGCAAGAGCACGCTGGTGAGCCTGATACCGCGGCTGATGGACCCCACATCCGGCACGGTATGGCTGGATGGTGTGGATCTGCGCGAGCTCGATCCGGCCGATTTGCGGCGCCAGATCGGTTTCGTCCCCCAGGAAACGTTCCTGTTTAGTGCTACCATCGCGGAAAATATCGCCTTCGGCGTGGAGGACGCCACCAGCGAAGAGATCCGGCGGGCAGCCGAAATTGCCGGGCTGGCCGGCGATATCGAAGGTTTTCCGGAAGGCTATGAGACCATGGTCGGCGAGCGGGGCATCACTCTCTCCGGCGGCCAGAAACAGCGCACCGCGATCGCCCGGGCGATTCTCCGCAATCCGGCAATTCTGATTCTGGATGATGCCCTTTCGAGCGTGGACACGCTGACCGAGGAGCGTATCTTGAATCACCTCGCGGACGTCATGCGCGGCCGCACCGTCATTCTGATCTCCCATCGCGTTTCGACCGTGAAGGATGCGGATCGGATCATAGTGCTCGAACACGGCCGGATTGTCGAACAAGGCAACCACGCCGAACTGCTCGAACTGGGCGGCTACTATGCGTCGCTCTCGCAAAAGCAGATGCTCGAAGAAGAGCTGGAAGCGATTTGAGGCGCTTTTTTGTGCTCGTTAACTGTTATATCGAAACAGCATCATGAATCCGAAGTCCATATGCGTTTGATTGTGACAATGAAAAAGACTCAGACCGGGATTATTCGCGGTGAAATCCACTTCGGCGGTAGTCTTGCCGGGAACGACCAGCACGTCTTTATTGAGTCCGGAGAGTGGCTTCCCATCCAGGCTGGTCACTTCGAAGGTGTGGCGATGCAGGTGAAGCGGGTGATCGTCGGTGCTGCGATTGATCATCTGTAACCGATACCTTCGCCCCTGCCGTAGCATGATCGTGTCCGTCTTGGGGTACGACTTTCCGTTGATGGTCCAAGTATCGAAGTTCCCCGCGCCGTGGAACTTCGATTCGAACCGAAGCGGAATCATTTCATCCGGCTGGCGTGTGGCGGACTGCGCGGAAGCGAACGGCTGGTAATCCCACAGCGTTTCCGGCGGCTCGATCCATTGGGGCTTACCCTGCTGGTTAGCGTACTCGACCACGATTCCCATGCCCGCCTTGCGAAATGGTTCGCGCGTCTCGCCGAGGATCCAGACCCCCGGCTGGGTCATGGTAACGACGGCGTCGATGCGCTCGGCCGGCCCTAAGCGGACTGCCCGGACTCGCGTTGGCGTGGGGACCGGATTGCCATCCATAGCGACTACCGTTAGTTCGTGCCCCGCGAGCGCTATCCAATGAACCAGGCTGGCGCTGGCATTTAGAAGATGCAGCAGTAGCCGCTGTCCCTCGCGAACCTTGATGGGATCGTGGTAGCCAAGCATGCGGCCATCGATCGTGGAGTAATCGTAGGCGGTCTCCATCGAAGTGTCGCTCGGGGACATGTAGGCGTTCCAGTCGTGCAGGGTGAGGAAGACTTCCTGGTCGTATGCACCGGGATCACCTTTGGGCTCGATATAGAAGCAGCCGAACTGCCCCGTGTAAGCACCGCGCTTCAGGTTATGTCCCGCGAAGGCATGGGTGTGGTACCAGCGGAATCCCGCGGGGTTTGGCGTAAAGGCATAGCGAAACTGCGCGCCGGCCGCGATCATGGGCGAGCCTTCCTCCACCGAGCCATCCATGTTGGAGGGAATCCAAAGCCCATGCCAATGTACGATCTCGGGGATGGTGCTGCGGTTGAGGACGTCGATCGCGATGGGCTTGCCTTGGGGCCAACGAATCAGCGGCCCCGGAACACGTCCATTGTAGGCAACCGTGCGCACCACCTTGCCGGGTGCGATCTCCAAAGCCAAGGGTGCAATCTCGAGCTTCACATCGGCCGGCGTTTGGGCCCAAGACGGCTTGGCCGAATCCAAGGCCGCGGCCGCCAAGGCCGCACCGTTCTGCGCGAGGAAGGTACGGCGGTCCATCAGACTCCCTGCCGGTTACTGAGGGCTTTCCGAACTGCCGGGGCGGTGATGAGACCAGTCAAGGCGACGTCCGATAATGCACTTGAAGATCAAATGGTCGGTCCCGGCCGTCGCGCCCCAGCCCACGCCAACGTTGACTTCCCAATTGGGCGAGACAAACAGGTTCACTACCGGAAAGACTTGCTGCTGCTGGTTATGCAAGGCAACAAAATCTCCGAACTGGCCGTAATACGAATAGTATTCCACGCCGAAGTTGAAATATTTTGATGGCTGATAGGTGAGGGTCGCGGCAGGGCCGAACGTCATGCCTTTGGGAGCGACATCGCGATAGTAAGCCAACTTCTCCGCGGGCGTAAAGTCCCCGGGCGGGGGAACCACATGCAGGTCCCAGACCATCGTGCTGTTCACTGCCCAGTACCAGCGTCCAATGGTCTGGTCTACGATCGGCATGAGCTGCAAGGACCAGGTAGGGTTGGAAAACGCAGGCCGCGCATAGCCAAATTCGCTCGATAAACTCACGCCCACGGGCCAGTGCCAGCGCTCCGGCACGCGCACCCGCGGACGGATATGATCGCCTGCCCAGTCCACGCCATTCCCGTTTTTCTCCGCGGTAAAGATGTAAAAGCCAACTTCGGACCAATCGTTGATTCCCTCGGTCAACTCGATCGTTTCATGCTCCTGGTCCTGGGTTGGCAACATGCCAAACTGCGTTGTGGTGCTTCCCGCCGCCGTAAAGTTGCTGTGCAGTTCAACCATGAGCGTTTTCGGAGCCACCGTTTCCGAAGCGTAAACCTGGATTTCGTAGTTATCCTGCGCTCGCAGATTCGGCGGCCACAGTAAAGTGAATGATAGAAGGGGAAGCCAGAGGCCGCGGAGCGAGAGGCCAAGCGGGGAATTGGGAGCGCCCGGCAGAAGCATGGCGGCCGGGCAGAAGCCCTGACCCCAAGAAGGTTCCTTGCCGTCACTACATTCGCTTCTATTTTGGATTGCGAACCGGATGAGGACCTCCTCGCCGCTGCCGATCGTGCCTGTGGATTTAAACTGATTTTCCATCCTATGCGAATTGATCTGGCGAAGCAAGGAATTCATCCGGCGTTCATGCAAGGCTGGGGAGGCTTGTACAGTCCGCCGGCGAATCCCTGGGGGCCAGATTCGCTACAATATCTACCCAGGATGTTTCTAACACGAGGTCCTGCCCATGGATAACCCGGCTGCTCCTGCCGAATCCCTCAATATCGAGCAGTTGCTGCACCTCCATACTCTCACGAAAGAGGTTGCCAAGCTCTGCCAGAAGCAACTCCGCGGCTACCTCGACACCATAGCCCTTCTTTTCCGGCCCCGCCGCATGCTCGGCGACGCTATGGAAGGCGCGGAGCGCGAGGCCGGCGGCGGCTCCGAGCGCACCATCGCGGAACTGCGCGAGCTGTACCGGAAAGCCGCTCCCCGTCCGTTCGATCTCCGGCCGGAACTGACTTTTCCCCTCGAATCTGTCTCTACGCAGATGCAGCTTTATGAGTGGGAGTACCTGCATCAAACCAAGACTGAGCGCGGCTGGCGGAGCATTAAGGTCTCCTCGCCGCTCACGTGGGTGATCACTTACTCTTCGCATTACTCACTTCCCATGCTGCGCCAAGTGCTTGCCGGGCAGGAAGAGCGGGATCCCGAAGCGGTGCGTGCGTTTGTGCTGCGCGCCTGTCTCATTCATCTCCACTTTCAGAAATTTCCGGCCATCGCCGAGCTGTTGGCAGGCTTGCGCTATAACGTAGAGGTCCGTCAATCCCCGGAGACGGGGGACCTGCCGCTGGTCACTGTGTCGGCGCCCTTCGCGACGGTTCGCCCTCCCGATAGCCTGGTGACGATTGCGAGCGCTCTGGCGGGCGGCGCCAGCTTCGCCGAAGTGCTCGATCTCACTACCGTGCACAATCTCAAGGACCCCTTACGCGAGCAGATTACCACTATCTTCCAGAAGCAGGGACAGGAGCTATAGCACGGGTATGCGGAACCGCCATCGCGTCGTTTGGACCAAGGGGATGTTTCTCACTCCCCAACAATTCCAGACACAGGACAACTTCTTCGAGGCCGCGCTGCAGTTTCGCTTCGCGGCTTCGTGCTTCGCCAACTGGGGAGTCACCAGCTTGGATATCGATGCCGAAGCCCTGCAAAACGGGCTTTTCCGTCTGGCCGGCTGCAGCGGGATTATGCCGGACGGCGAATCTTTCGATATGCCGGACATCGATGATCTGCCTCCCTCGCGCGCCGTGGCAGGGCACTTTCCGCCCACTCAGGAATCGGTGGACGTCTTCCTGGGAATTCCGGAGAGCCGTCCGCGTGCGCGCAATGTCAGCATTCCGGGGCGCGGCATCTCTGCCAGCAACCCGGCTGAATCCGCCGCCGGCCCTCCGATGACCCGCTACCTTGCCGAAACACGCATGTTCACGGATGACAATACGGGCGACGACGAGAAGCCCGTGCAGGTGGCTCGCCGCACGTTTCGCATTCTGTTCGGCGATGATTACCGCGACGGTTACTCGACGCTGCGTATCGCGCAAGTGATCCGGAACGCCGCCGGCATCCCCATCTTGAACCCGCGCTTCGTCGCGCCTTGCCTGAGCCTGGCCGCCAGCCCGTATCTGAATTCGCTGCTGCGCCGGCAAATCGAGATTCTCGCTACGAAGAGCGGTTCTCTCTCGGGTCCGCGGCGCCAGCGCGGCAAAATCACGGCTGAATTCTCCCCCTCCGAGACCGCCAATTTCTGGCTTCTGCACACGGTCAATTCGTACCTGCCGGAACTCAAGCACATCTGGAAGGTGCGCAAAGGCCACCCGGAGCCGGCGTATGTGGCTATGCTGCGCCTGGCCGGGGCTCTCGCCACCTTCTCGCTCGAAGCGCGTCCCGAGAATCTCCCCGATTACGACCACGACGACCTGGGCCGCTGCTTCACCCTCCTCGACGAGAAGATCCGAGACCTGATGGAAACCGTGATCCCCTCCAAGTTCATCGCCATTCCGCTCGATCTGCGGGACCGCTTCATTTGGGGCGGCACGGTAACCGAAGATCGCTATTTCCGGGACTCCCAGTTCTTCCTCGCGATCAGCGCCAAAATCGGTGTCGACGACCTCATCCGCAAGGTGCCGCAACTGGTCAAGATCTCTTCCAACGAAGACATCCAGCGGCTGATCCGCAACGCGCTTCCCGGCATCACTCTGCGCCACACGCCCGTGCCTCCGGCGGCCATCCCGATGAAGCTCGACAGCCAGTATTTTTCGCTCAACCAGAGCGGGGAATTGTGGAACATTATGACCCTCTCGCGGCAGATCGCTGTTCATGTGCCGGGCGAAATTGTCGAACCCAGGATGGAAATTCTGATCGTCCTGGAATAAACCGGTCGGCAAGCCCACCGCAACTCCGGCGTCAGGAATCGGCAAGGAAGGGCAATTCCGCGAGAGAGCGAACTTCATGATCAGGCCGGCCGGGTAAGCGCTCGGGCCGCTGGTTGTAGCGATTGCACCAAACCACTCGCATGCCGAATGCCGAAGCAGCCCACGCATCCCATCCGTTTGATGAGATGAACGTGATCGCCTCAGACCGGATTGCCAGGCGGTCCACGGCAAGCTGGTACACTTGCCGAGCTGGTTTATAGACACCGACTTCTTCCACTGAGAGCACCATATCGAAGAGCGGTTCCATCCCGGCCCGGACTACGGCTGACCGAAGCATTGCCGGAGATCCGTTCGACAGGATCGCGGTTCGGATGCCCATCTTACGGAGGCGCTCCAGCACGCCCGGCGCTTCCGCGAACGCGCCTAAACACAGATAGGAGTCCATTAGCTTCTCGCGGAGACCAGGAGCCGAAAGTTCCAGCGACTCCAGCGTGAAATCGAGGGCATCGCCGGTAACCTGCCAAAAATCGGCGTGCTCGCCCTCAAGTGAGCGAAGCCAGGTGTACTCGAGCTGCTTTTGCCGCCAGAGCCTGGTGAGTGGCTCGGCCTTCGCACCTAACTGCGCATCGAAACCTGTGACCGCCGATGCATAGTCGAACAGCGTGCCGTACGCGTCAAACACGCAGGCTTGGGGCATTGCGCCGTGCATTGCGTTTTTCATTCTAGCGTCATTCCCATGCGGGGCCTAACCGGGCGATCTGCGGCGGGATGGCTCGCTTCCCGAAATCAACCGGGAAGTAGACCGCATGCGGCTGAACCCCGTCAATCGCGCGATGAACCGGCTCATCTTTCGTTTCTTCCTGCTGAAACGGGCGTACACGAAGGCCGCACTCGAGGAGTTGGTTGCCGGAACCCGATTCCGCGAAAGCTCTTTCACGGAATCGGGGATTGGATTTGAATTGCTTCTGACGAAGTAATCCGAAACTTACTTCGCCGCCCGCTGAACCGGTTTACCGAACTTCGCCATATCAACCGTGGTGTTCGGTTGCACATCGGTGAGTGTATAAATTTCACGGCCACTCACCCAGCCGAAGGTCCACTTAAATGGCATCATCACGCCGGCCACCGGACGGTAATCGGAATAATCCCACTGCGTGGGCACGCGCCCCATCGCAGAATTCGCATAACGCACCATGCGGTTCAGGAGGCCTGTCTGCTTGTCGAAATAGAATGTTGCCAGCAGACCCGAAGGGTTGCTTCCCTGAACCACGTAAACATCCCGTCCCTCCACAGTGGCGGGAAAACTGACTTTCCAATTGCTGAAGAATTGCTTCAGGCCACCGGGGAAAGCCATCTGCGCGTCCAACTTGGCCCCATCGAAGGCGCTTGCGTTCAAAGGATATTCTTTGACCACAGTGAGAGGCAGCATCACCCAAGCTTGTTTGCCATCGTAAGTTCGTGCCAGGTCCCCTTCGCGCTGGTGAACAATGGTGGCCAGCAGGTCGGGCGCCTTCGCGTAGAGCTCCGCCGGGTCGATTCGCACCTCGCCGAACAGTTGGCTGGTCCCCTTGGCGGTGTAGCTGGTGAGCTTGGCGAGTTGGGCCGCGCCGCCCAGAGCCTGGATATATTTATCCAGGATCTCATCGGCGGAAGGCGTACCGGAAGTTTTGGGGGGTGCGGTCGGCAGCACGTCGGGCGGTACGAACACCGGCATATCGTTGTAGATGGTGTCGAGCGGCGGCGTGGTGGCGGGAGCCTGTGCTCCGCGATGACAGGTCCAACAGGTGACGACTTGGCGTCCACGGAAATTATCGCGATTAATCGCATTGACCATGGTCACCATGCGGCGCGCCATGATTTTGCGTGGAGGGTCCGCAGCCCAATTCGGATTGTCGGTTCCGGCTCCTTCGTGACAGTCGCCGCAGCATACGCTGAGAGCCGCGGAAAACAGGCCCATCGTGCCCATGAACTCATCGACCGGAATGCCTTTCAGCACCTGAATGTTCTTGAAGGCCACATCGGACATCTCGGATTTCGCCGGAGCCTTGCTTTGCGTGGCGGCCTGGTTTTGGGCGAAGGCCACACCTATGACATTTGTCTCGTTCAGGGCGACCGCCATGCTGATCGGCAGCGCGACCGCACCGATAGCCATGATTCGTCTGGATACAATCTTCATCAATACCTCACCTCAGTCCGCCCGCCGGGCTGCGGCCGCGAACATACGCATTCGAAAGAGGCCATTATATACCGAGTTGCCTCGCGACTGCCGCGTCTGTCACGCTAGAAGCGTCGCGCGCCCAAGGCGGGGCGCCCGGTACACGCCATGCAAATGTGGTTGCTGGCCCTGCTTGCGGCAGGCATCCTTAGTGGATTTTCATCGGGAATACAAAATTCGGTTCGTGGTGTGTTTACGCGGCGGCCCGTGCGCATCTGGGCCGTTCCCATTCTGCTGACGGCTATCTTCAGTCTCGCCGCGATTCTGGCGCACGCCTGGAACTGGGGGCTGGCGGCCCTGGTGCTGGCCTATACAGCAGCGCCGGTGGCCTCGATGGCGGCGCAGGGTGCCGGCGCGGCCAAGCGCCCCTCGGGTCTGGATTTTCTGGCGGTCCTGCTTTTGTGGCTGCCGCTCGAGTTTGGAGCCGGGGCGCAACTCGTCCCCCTGGCGGCGCGCGGCTACCTGCACAGCATCGCTTACGCCATTGCCATCCTGCTGGGTCTGATATTGTTCCTCTGCTTCCGCTGGTTCCCGGATTTGAAGTATACCCTGCCGCGCAATCGCAGAGACTTGTGGCTGCCCCTAGCGGGCTTCGCCGTGGTAGCTCCGGTTCTGATTGGCCTCGGAATCGTCATCGGATTCATCCCCCCGCCCCATTTGCCCACCAGGTCAGGCGGCGCCATGGCTGCCGCGGTGGCCGCCATTTTCCTCGGCACGGCGCTCCCTGAGGAAATCCTTTTCCGGTCGCTCATTCAAAATCTGCTGATGCTGCGGTTTGGCCACAGTATCCGCGTGTTGCTGCTGGCCAGCTTTATTTTCGGTTGTGCGCATCTGGACAATGGACCGCAACCATTGCCCAACTGGCGCTACATGATCCTGGCCACCATCGCCGGGGTTGCATACGGGCGCGTCTTTCAGAAGGGTTCGAGTGTGATTTCGTCCGCTGCGCTGCACACCATGGTGGATTGGACCAAACATTTTTTCTTTTGAACCGCCCCCTCGCGTGTCTTTATATATGGGTAGCGACTCGATTGAGGTAACGCACTATGGGGTGGATTGTACGCAGGCGTGCCATTCTCGAACCGATCGGAGTTTTTCTACTGATCATGGATTACATCTGGAACATACGGTATACATATCCGGTGTTCTGGCTGGCCATTATCGCGCTGGTAATCGCTTCTCACTGGGTTCATCGGGAGAAGGCCGCAACGCTCGGCTTTCAATCGCTTCATTTCCGTAAGTGCGTGATCGACTTCGCGCCCAGTGTCATCCTGCTAGGCTTGCTGCTGCTGGGTTTCGGGCAACTGCTCGCCACCATCCGGCCCATCGGTTACGACCGCGCCATGCTGACGTGGTTCGGTTATCTCCCATGGGGCCTGTTCCAGCAGTACCTATTGAACGGTTATTTCTTCAACCGTTTCGAACGCGTTGTTCCGGGCCGCTCGGCGCACGTGCTTTCCGCGGCATTGTTCTCCGGCGCTCACCTGCCGAACTTGTTCCTCATGGTGGTGACCTTGCTTCTGGGTTATTGCAGCGCGCGGATCTACAGCCGCTATCGCAACCTCTACTTTCTGGGAGGCGCGCACGCCACTTTGGGATTTTTGCTGTACCTGGTAGTGCCCGATTCGGTGAGCCATCACCTGGTGGTGGGGCCGGGGTGGTTCGGGCATTGAGCTATTCGGCTATCCGGCTTATCCCCGCGATACAATAGCAACCGGCATGAACCTGCACCGACGTGAATTCCTCCGCACCCTCGCCGGCGGCGCAGTGGCGCCCGGTTTGTCTCGAGTCGGTTTCGCCGAGACCACGCCCGCCGTACAAAAGCTCACCGACAAGCTCACGCTGATTACGGGAGCAGGCAATAACATCGTGGCTTTCAAAAGCGACGAGGGAAGTCTTCTGGTGGATTGCGGCGATGCTGCGCACGCGCGCGATGTCCTCGAACTTACAGGCAAGGTGCAGAGAGTTTTCAATACCCACTGGCACCTCGAATCGACCGGAGCGAACGACGCCATGGCGGAAGCGGGCGCCAAGCTCGCCGCAAGCGTGAACACCGAACTCTGGATGACGCAGGAGATCCGGCACGATTGGGAAAAGAAGATTTTCCCGCCACGCGCCAAGGAAGCTTTGCCCACAGAAACGTTCTACACCACCGGCAAAACGAGCGTTGGGGGTGAGGCGGTGGAATACGGCCTGATGCTGGATGCCCATACCGATGGCGACATCTACGTACACTTCACGCAGTCGAACGTGCTGGCCGTGGGCGATGTGGTGCAGGCCGGCAGGTTTCCCGTGCTCGATTTCCCTACTGGCGGCTGGATCGGCGGCATGCAGGAGGCGCATCGCACTCTGTTGCGCATCGCGGGCGACACCACGAAAATCGTGCCCGCTACCGGACCCGTACTGACCAAGGCGGAGGTGCAGGCAAACCTCGATGTACTCACTAAAATCCGCGAGCAACTGGTAAAGCTCATGAAGCAAGGCATGGGAGCTCAAAATATGATGGATGCCAAAGCCATGAAGGACTTCGAAGGGCAACTGGCAGGAGACCCCAACGTGTTCCTCTTTACCGCGTACCGTGGGCTATGGGCCCACGTCCGCGAACTCGGCGGAATCGTGTAATACTCAGCGAACGCGTCAGCCACGCCAGCCCGCCGGACCCGTGCTCTTCCAATCGCCATCGCCACCGGTGCCGAGGGCTTGCGTATACGCTGCCACTTCACTACAATCGCGCACGTAGCCATTGTGATTCCACCCGGAAGGAGGTCTGATATGGTGAGCAAACGTATTTTGCATGGGGCGATCGTGACGGCACTCGCCGCGATTCTAGCGGTTGTGCTGGCTGGATTGAGTGGGGCCCAGACGAGAAGTAGTGCCGTCCGCGTTGGCAATGCCGATATCGGCGGAGTGGTGACCAGTTCGAAGGGACCCGAGGCCGGGGTGTGGGTTATCGCCGAAACCACCGAACTGCCGACCAAATTCGTCAAGATTGTGGTCACCGATGATATGGGGCGCTACCTGGTGCCCGACCTTCCAAAGGCTAACTACAACCTTTGGGTTCGCGGCTACGGCCTGGTAGATTCACCGAAGGCTCAAGCCATGCCGGGCAAGACGCTTAATCTGAAGGCGGTATTGGCGCCGGATAAAAGGGCTGCCGCCCAATACTACCCTGCGCAGTACTGGTTCGCTTTGTTGCAGGTGCCGCCGAAGAGCGACTTTCCGGGCACTGGCCCGTCCGGGAACGGTATTTCTCCGAACGAAAAAAGCCAGGGGCAATGGATCCGCGACATTGTGAATACAGACGGCTGCACAGGCTGTCATCAGATGGGCGACAAGGCCACACGCGAAATACCGCAGAGTATCCTCAGCAAAACCAAAGACTCGAAAGCGGCGTGGGATCTGCGGATCAGGGCAGGCCAGGCGGGTGCGGGAATGAGTGCCCGCTTTGACCAGGTCGGCCGCCAGCGCGCTCTGGCGATGTATGCCGACTGGTCAGACCGGATTGCCCATGGAGAATTGCCGGATGCGGCCCCTTCGCGTCCCCAGGGGCGTGAGCGCAATGTCGTGATCACTATGTGGGATTGGGCAGACCCAAAGGCATATCTGCACGATGCCATCGCAAGCGATAAGCGAAATCCCACTGTCAACCCCAACGGCCCCATCTACGGTGGACTCGAAGAGAGCGCCGATTACCTCTCAGTCCTCGATCCCGTGCGCAACGCAACGAGCGAGATAAAGCTGAGAGTGCGCGATCCGGAGACGCCGAGCTCTGCCGATACGAAGCCCTTCGCCCCTTCGCCTTATTGGGGTGACGAGGTAATCTGGAACAGCAAGACCACAGTTCACAGTTTTTCCATGGATCAGCAGGGCCGCGTGTGGGCGGCGGCACGGGTCCGCAAGCATCAGTCGCCTGCATGGTGCAAGGCGAGATCGGATAATCCATCGGCAAAATTGTTCCCCATCAATTACGGCGATCGGGGCTTGGAACTCTATGAGCCAAAAACCAAAGAGACAACCACCATCGATACCTGTTTCACCTGGGGCCACGTGAATTTCGATGACCATGATGTGCTGTGGTCGTCGTTTGGCCCAGCCGGCGTGGAGGGGTGGTTTGATACGAGGGTTTGGAACAAAACCCACGACGAGAAGAAGGCCCAGGGCTGGAGCGCGTTTGTTCTCGATTATAACGGCAACGGGAAGCGCGACGCCTACACCGAACCGAATCAGCCGGCGGATCCAACCAAAGACAAGCGCATTAACGTGTCCTACTACGGTGTCGCCCCAGCGCCGGATGGCTCGGTATGGGGCTCCGTGATGGGAATGCCAGGGGCGCTGGTCCGTTTCATCCCCGGATCGCACCCGCCCGAGACGGCGTTGGCCGAGTATTATGAAGTGCCGTGGAACAATCTGAAGGCGCCGGTCCAGGGCTACTCGCCTCGCGGCATGGACGTCGATAGCAAGGGCGTGGTCTGGACGGTTCTGTCGAGCGGGCATTATGCCAGTTTCGACCGCAGCAAATGCAAGGGGCCTCTCAATGGTCCAACCGCAGCCACGGGCCAGCAGTGCCCCGAAGGCTGGACCCTATATGCGTTCCCCGGTCCGAACTACAAGGGCGCCGTGGAGAACGGAAGCGGCGACTCGGCGTACTACAACTTCGTCGATCGATTCGACATGCTGGGCGCCGGTAAAGACATACCGCTGGCAACCGGCAACCTGTCCGAGGGCTTGTTGGTGCTGGTGAATGGCAAGTTCCTCACGCTGCGCGTGCCCTATCCGATGGGCTACTACGCCAAGGGCCTGGATGGCCGCATCGATGATCCGAATGGCGGCTGGAAGGGGAAGGGGATCTACACGCCGATCTCGACGCGCGCGCCATTTCATATGGAAGGCGGCAAAGGGACTACCAGCAAGCTGATCAAGTTCCAGTTGCGGCCGAATCCACTGGCCGACTAGAGATCGCGAAAGCGCTACTGAATCGGCGAGAACGGTAGCGCCCGCCAGATTGAGAGATTCTGATAGTCCACAATCTGGCCGCCCTTGGCGATGGATTCTTCGCGCACCTTGAGCCACTCGGGATCGGAGCCAAAGGTATCCCACGCTTTTTCGCGATCCCCCAGCGACGCGAACGGGATGATGTAAGTGAGGTTGTCCATGTCCGGGCCGGCGATGGTGTCGGCGTACAAAATGGGATGGATTCCGGATCTGTGAAAGATCTTGATCTCCGGTCCCGCAAAGCGCTCGTGGACAAGACGCAGTTGGCGCGCGGTTGGCGAGTGATACACGCGGAGCTCGAAATAACGCGGCCGTTGCGGCTTTGGGGCGAGGGGGACAATCTCAGGCGAAAAGTCAGTAGCCCGCATCAGGACTCGCTGATGGGAATCGAATGCCGGGGCATTGCCGCGATCCAATTCCTGGCGGGCTTTCTGATACCCTTGGTCCGCATCAAGGCGGCTCTCAGAGGCAGTCATTTCTTCGAAGCTCGAAAACCCGCTAAGCACAAGAGTGGTTTGCGCGTGTGGCGCCATCACAGCGGTAAAGACGCCGAAAGCGCGAGAATGCTTCGTCCATAGCGGCGCTTGGGACGAAAGAAACTGCTGTAAGCGAGTCCCTTGGTCGCCCTGCCGGTAGTAGAAATAATCCAGGCAGTACAGACGAGTGGAGGAGGCGGCGGCCGCCTGGGCAACCGCGGTTTGAGAGAGCACGCCTGCGCCGGCAACTGATTGGACAAATGAGCGGCGATTCATGGGGACCAGTGTAACTCTTGCCGGGAATGATTGTGTTCCTCTGCGGTGAGTGGTGTGCGCGTGCTAGCGCTTCTGGCACTTGGGGCAGAAATGGGAAGAGCGCTGCGCTACCAGGATGCGGCGGATCGGAGTCCCGCAATTCAGGCACGGCTGGCCGGTGCGCTGGTAGACGCGATGGCTCAACTGGAAGAATCCTTTGCGGCCTTCGGCATCGACATAATCCGAGATGGAGGAGCCGCCCGCCTCGATGGCCTCGCGCAATACCGCGCCAATGGCCTGGTGGAGGCGGCGGGCGCGATCGCCTCGAATGCGTGATGCGATGGCTAGCGGATGTATGCCCGCGCGAAAGAGCGCTTCATCAGCGTAGATATTGCCCATGCCGCGCAGGAAACGTTGATTCAGCAGCAGCGCTTTGATGCGGGTGGAGCGCCGGCGGCTGAGACCCGCGGCGAATTCTTCGGCGGAAATTTCCAGCGGTTCGGGACCGAGCCGCGCCACGCGCTCAGGAAATTCCGCGCTGTATTGGAAACAGCCGAACTGGCGAGGGTCGTCATAGAGCAGCAGACCGCGATCGAGCGTGAGAATGGCATGGGTATGTTTGCCCGGAGAACCGCCCAGAAGCAACCGGCCCGTCATACCTAGATGGATCACCAGATAACCGCCGCCGCCCAGTGACACGAGCAGGAACTTACCATAGCGGCAGATCGCTGCGATTTTGCGGCCCTCGATCCCGGCGGCCATGGTGTCCGGGTCGGAGCCGCGCAGCACGCGCGGGCAGCGAAATTCCGCGGAGAGTATTTTTCGCCCGATGAGCGGCGCTATTGACCGGGCGACCGTTTCTACTTCAGGCAGTTCCGGCAATTCAGGGAACCTGGATCAGAATGTCCCCGCCTTCCACCTTTACCGGATACACGGGGACGCACGTAGTGGGATCGTCGAGGTTGGCGCCCGTGCGGCAATCATATTCCCAGGCGTGCCACGGGCAAATCAGGCGGCCTTCTTCGATTGTCCCTTGTCCCAGCGGTCCGCCCTGGTGGAGACACGTATTGCTCAGTGCGGTGATACTACCCTCGACGTTGCAAATGGCGTATTGATCATTGCCGACGCTCACTTCCAGGACTGAATTCTCCGGCACGTCGGCCAATGTAGCGACTTTAACGAATGGCATAACACTATCGTACGAATTCGACTTCCACGCGGTGCGGAATCAGTCCGGCTTCGTGGCCCATGTCCAGCAGCCGCTGCGCCGCGCGAGGCACAATGTCTCCGCCATCCAGCGTGAAGTGATTGACGTACATGCCCACGAATTTTTCGGCTAGAGGCGTTTCGAGGTCGCGCGCGAACTGGAGCGCGTAGGTGAGAGCTTCATCGCGGTTGTCGAGCGCGTACTGAATGCTTTCGCGCAGCAGGCGGCAGCACTCGCTTTTGATCGCCGGATCGAGCGACCGCAACAGCACGTTGGCGCCCAGTGGCAGCGGGAGCGCGAAGCAGGTCTTGAACCAGCGGCCCAAATCCACCACGCGATGGAGGCCCTGTTTATCGAAGTTCAATTGGGCCTCATGAATGATCAGGCCGGCGTCTACAGAGCGTTCCCGCACGGCGTCGGTAATCTTGTCGAAAGGCGTAACCACAGCCTCAAAATCCGGCTGGAACAGCTTTGCCGCGAGGTACGCCGAGGTCATCCTGCCCGGAACTGCAATGCGCTTGCCCTTGAGATCCTCCGGTTCCATAGGGCGAGCCGCGACCATCATGGGGCCATAACCGTCACCAATGCTCGACCCGGTGGACATCAGCACATACTTGTCGGCAACGTAGGCGTACGCGTGGAAGGAAATCGCACTCAAATCATATTGCCCCTGCATGGCCGCCCGGTTCAACGTCTCGATATCCTGAAGCACATGGCGAAACGTGACCTTCGGAGAGCGGACCTTCTTGGTAGCGAGTCCGTAGAACATGAATGCATCATCTGAATCCGGACTGTGGGCTGCAACAATTTCCAGGGGAGAAACCAGGGTCATAGGCGCCGTTCTCTCAGTGTACACTAACGCGCTCACCAACCCTTAGCTGATTAAACTTTGGAAGGAAAAATCGAAGGGCGGTTGCCATCAAGGACTGCAACGCTCGGAAGAATTGTAGACCATCATCACTCATGCGCATCACGCGCCACGTGGACATTATCCACGCCACTTAGAAATCCGATGGTTCAGCCTTCCGTACTACCTGCTCGCATTCCGGTGGAAAACCGCCCCATTTCTGGCCCGGTTCTATTTAGCCACCTCCCGCCAGTCCCGAAAGACCAGCTCATCGATTACAGTCTGCCTCCGATTAAGAGCCTTGTCAATAGTTACCGACATATTAACTGATGTGATTTGACTATGTTCTAACGAACGTTGCTCCGGTGAAAAAAGATGCGTCCGGAACGGCTTCCCGCCTATAAGAAAGCCCCCGCTATGGGGCGCAAGGTGTTGCAACCTGGCGGCCGCTCGATCATCATTCACCACATGACTTACTACGGCACAAAACAACTGGCATCCGCATTCCGCACGGTGCGCAAGAACACGATTCAAATTGCGGAAGAGATTCCCGAAGAGAAATACAGCTTCCAGCCTGCTCCGGGCGCGCGGACGGTTGCGCAGACGCTCGCACATATTGCGATATTGCCGCGATTCAGCCGCATGGCCGGGCAGGTCACGTCGTATGAGGGCTTTGATTTTGCCAAATTCCGCGCAGAGGTGGCCGCCGAAGAGGCGAAGCCGCGCACGAAAGCCGGGTTAGTGGAGTGGCTGCGGAACAGCGGCGAGGAATTCGCGCAATGGGTGGATACTTTGACGGAGGATTATCTATCTCAAGTATTCACGTTTCCCGCCGGCGCGGAGCCGCCGAGCCGGACGCGTTTTGAAATGCTGTTGAGCGTCAAGGAGCATGAGATGCACCACCGCGGGCAACTCATGCTGGTAGAGCGCATGCTCGGGATCACGCCCCACCTGACACGGCAGAATGAGCAGCGGATGGCTGCCATGAGGGAGGGGTCTCAGACGCAGCGAGCCTAAGCTGTATACGGCGCTCGGCTCTGCTATTCGAGCGCAATATACAAGCGCTCGGCTTTATTATTCGAGCGCAACATAGAGGCGCTCGTCGAAGGGACTTCCCAAGCCCGGCTGAATCTTCTCGCGAAAGCGCTTGCTGTGCTCGAGCGCGAGATGGGCTTCGAAATCCTTTCTCGCGCGCCACACTTCCACCAGCTCGAAATGATTCTGCCGGTCCGGGTTGCGCAATGCCTCGAAGCGCACGCAACCCGGATCTTTGCGGCTATCGGCGGCGAATTGCGCTACCTGCTTCGCGGTCGCAGCGGCAAAGTCTGGCGTCACGTCGATGTGCGTGACGACGTAAAGCTCTTTCTCCTGGGCGCCCTGCTGGGCTTGCTCCCTACCGCCCTGCTGGGCTACTAAGGCGCTGGAGAGGGCGATGAAACCCACCGCCCCCAACCCCGCAAGCCAACTGTTTCGGGACATGCGGCCTCCTATATTGCTGTTGCCGCTATTGCTGCCGGTGGAACCGGCCCTCCCAAACCGCTTTGCCGAGGATGTGGCCTTCCATAGCCTTCATCACTTCTGCGCGCGGCGTATCCGGCCCCAGGTCGAGCTTGGTGTCCAGCGCGAAAAGCTCAAAGGTGTAGTGGTGCTCCGGGCCATTCGCGCCAGCCCCGGGACCCATGTAGGCGTTGGCGCCCCGTGTGTTCTTTCCCTGGATCATGCCATCCGGCAAGGTGGCGCCTTCCTTGATCCCTTCGTCCAGCTTTGTGGCTGTGCCCGGAATGTTCCAGGCGATCCAGTGGGTCACGTCATCTAATTTTTTCTGCAGTGCCACATCCGGATCATGGAACAGCAGCACGAACGTCACCGTGCCCGGCGGGACATTGGTCCAGTCCAGTTCGGGTGAAATGCTCTGTCCGGCGCTCGTGTACTTTTCCGGAATTACGCTGCCATCTGCGAACGCGGGGCTCGTCAACCGCATGGCTGGAGCTCCGCCCTTCTTCCCACCGCCGCCTTGCGCCCATGCGCTTGCCGTTGCCAGGGCCGCTGTCGCCAGCAGACCCGCCAGTTTCCTGCTCATGACTTGCCTCCTAAACTTGAAGTCCCGGGCTTTCGCCGGCAACCTGTTATTCTCAGCTTTTTTGCAATTGAATGCAATGCGGGCTGAGCGCGGCGCCCGCTAGCCTGCTGCGGCCCGCTCCCGACGCGGCTCGAATGTATATCCGAAACCGCGCACGGAATGGATGAGGGCGGGGTTGGCGGGGTCGGACTCTACCTTTTGGCGCAGCCGCAACACGTACACATCTACCGCGCGATCGGTGATCGCGCGATCCTGGCCCCAGACTGCATTGAGCAACTGCTCGCGGCTGAAAACCACCCCCGGCCGGCTCATCAGGAATTCCAGCAGACGAAACTCGGTGGCCGTCAGAGAGAGCGGGGAGCCGTTGAGCCGCACCTGGCAACTGGTGCGATCGAGTTGCAAGCCGCCGGCTTCCAGGACGCGCACGGGCATGGCTTGATTGCGGAATTGCAGCTTGATGCGCGCGATCAATTCGCGCACAAAAAACGGTTTTACCACGTAATCATTTGCTCCCAGCTCGAGCCCGACAATTCGGTCCGTCTCGGAGGCGCGTGCTGTCAGAAAGATTACGGGAACCGAGGACAGCTCCGGATCTTTGCGGATGCCTTTGCAGATGTCGAGACCATCTGAATCCGGCAGCATAATATCCAGCAGAATCAGATCGGGCCTCACCTGCCGGCAAAGATCGATTGCGCCTTTGCCCGTCTGCAAACCGGTCAAGCCGAAGCCTTCTTTCTCGAGGTTATACTTCAACAACGAGAACAGGTCTGAGTCGTCCTCGATAAGCACTATTTTTTTCATGGCTGGTCGTTTCTTTAGCACCAACTTAACCGTATGCCAGTTACAGGATGGTTAAGAGCAAGTGAATTCGGGATTAAAGCATGGGCTGCGCGGGGCCAAGCGCGCAGGGGGGCGGACTAGGGAGTTCCCTCGAAGCGGTAACCGAAGCCGCGAACGGTCGTCAGGAAACGGGGCGCGTCCGCCTGCTCTTCGATCTGCTCCCGCAGCCTGCGCACATGTACGTCCACCGTGCGCGGTGTCACATAGCGCTGCTCGCCCCACACGGATTCGAGAAGCTGTTCGCGGCTGTAAGCACGGCCGGGATGCGTGAGGAAGAATTCCAGAAGGTTGAACTCGGTGGATGTGAGAGTGAGTTCGCGGCTGTCCAGAAACACACGGCGTGCGCCACGGTCCAGATGGAATCGCCCCAAGTCGAACACCGCCGGCTCGTTGCCCATGTCTTCGCGCCGCAGATGGGCCCTCACGCGAGCCACCAGTTCGCGCGTGCTGAAGGGCTTCGTCATGTAGTCGTCGCCGCCGATTTCGAGGCCCAGGACGCGATCCACTTCGTCGGACCGCGCGGTCAGGAACAGAACCGGAGTTCGCGACAGCACGGCCGATTGCCGGATCGCCCGGCACAGCTCGAAGCCATCCGGGCCGGGCAGCATCACATCCAGCAGAATCAGATCTGGTTTCAGATTCTCGAGCGTTTTCAGAGTACCCTCTGAGCCGGCTAGAACTTGCGTCTCATAACCGTGATGGCTAAGGTTATAGTCGAGCAGCGAAGCCAGTTCTGCTTCGTCCTCCACAATGGCGATGCGTTTCGGCACGGGAGACTTCCAGGATCAGGACAGTAATCCCTATTGTAGCTTCGCGCTGGCAGTGGTTCGCGTATGCACCGTCATACAGCATTGACAGTACATGCATGCAAGCGATATGCTGCCAATGTTCCGAGGTGCGCACACGATGAAAGCTCGACTCCTATCTACGATGGTTTTCGTGGGCTTTGCAATCTCCCTGCCTCTGATTGCTCATCACTCGTTTAGCGCCGAGTACGATGCCTCAAAGCCTGTAAAAGTGACCGGTGTGGTAACCAAGGTGGAGTGGCTGAATCCGCACATCTGGTTCTACGTGGATGAGAAAGACGCAAACGGTAACGTGACCCACTGGGCTTTTTCCGGTGGCGCTCCGGGCCAGTTGATGCGGCGCGGCATCATGAAAGATGTTATTCAGCCGGGCATGACCGTGGTGGTGGAAGGCTTTCGCGCCAAAGATGGTTCCAACAATGCCAATGGTTCCAAAGTGACTTTTCCTGATGGCCGTATGGTGTTCACCGCGAGTGGCGAAGAGCCAGGTCAGGGCGGTGATAAGAAAGAAGGCAAGAACTGACCGTTGGGGAGAGTCGTATGGCGATCTTTCGAAAATTCCGAGCCGCTGGAGTAGTTTTGGGCGTGGCGCTTGCCGCTGCCGCGTTCACCCTTCTGCCGTTCGCGCCTGTCCGCGTGCATGCGCAAGATGCCAAAGCCCGGACGGCGGATGGCAAGCCTGATTTCAGCGGAATGTACGAGTGGCCCAAAGCTTCATCGGGCGAGCGCTGCCGCTGCTCAGCGACCGTTTTCGACAAAGCCCTGTTTCCTCCGTTGATACCCGGCGGCGACCCTCTCTATGAGCCGCCCAACGGGGACCCGCGCCACGATGAGCCGCGCAACTTCTGCATGCCTGCCGGCTTCCCTTCCGGCATGCTATCGGCTAACGCCGTGCAGTTCGTGCAGAACAAAAACTACCTCGTCATTGTCCACGAGTTCCAGCGCATGACTCGAGTCATTCCTCTCGATGGCCGTGCCCACCGCGAGGGATTGGAGCCGATGTTTTATGGCGACCCGGTGGGGCATTGGGAGGGAGATACGCTGGTAATCGATACCACCAACTTCAAGCGCTGGGGTCTTGACGATTACTACTACAGCAACCCGAAAGAGTACCGGATGCACTCGGATGCTCTCCATACCATTGAAAGGATCAGTTGGAAGGACGATAAAACGCTGAACTACCAAATGACCCTGGATGACCCCAAAACCTTCACCCGGGCGTGGACCGAAACCTTCACCATGGCGGCCAAGCCGGAGTGGGATTCGGCGGGCCTCTACGAGTACGTGTGCGAAGAGAACAACCGCTGCCCGGGCGGCAAGTGCGCGTCAGTGAAGTAATTAGGGAGCATTGCCGGCAGCGCAACGCCGCCGGCGCCCCGCTTAGACCGTGCGCGACTGTCGCTTGAAGCGTCGCCCGAAAGCCAGAACACCAAGCAGGCCCCCGCCAAGCGGCACAAAAGCCGATGGCTCGGGTGTGGCGGTGGTTTGCAGGGCTGTGATACCCAGTATCAGTGACGTATTGCCGTTGCTCGTGATCGTAATGGAATCCAGCGTCTGGCCGGCGAAGGATGGGTTGAGGAAGAAACTGGCTTCGGTCAGATCATAGAAATTGAACGCGCCGTTAGTGGAATTGCCCGTGCCGCCTGCGCCGACATCCTGCACGATCAGGGCGGTTTGGTCGTACAGATTGTCCGTCAGGCTGCCGTTGACGGCGGATTTATTGTTGATGCCCCCGCTGCCGGCGCCTCCGTTGAAATCGGGAAAGGAAACGTTGCTGAAGGTCTCACTGGTTGACGAGCCGTTGAAGGTGATATTCGCCGAGGTGCCGAAGTAGGCCGCAGCAAGAATGTATACGGAAGAAACATCCGAGAGATTCACCGGGATGGTCAGCGTTTGACCGCCGGTCAGTTGCTCAAAGTCCTGCCCCGAAGCATTTGAAGTAAGATCAAAATCAATGCCGTTGTTTACTAAGGCGGTTCCTGACAGCGTAAGATTCGCCGATGAATAAGTATCCGGGTTATAAATGTAACTCGCGTTCGGTACGCCCACACCAGACCCCGGAACACCCGCGCCCGTATTTGGAAACTGCTGGTTCAAATCCGTAAAAATGTTATTATCCTTAGCAAAATCGGTGAGATAAACTTCGCTTGCCATGGCTTGTCCCACAAACACACCGAATGCCACCAGACTTCCCGTAATTAGCTTCTGCACTTTTTCCTCCCGAACTTGTACATAAGGCAGGTGTGCTGCCTCCGGAATTGTAACAAGGATTGGACGAGGCAGACAATAGTTTTCTAACCGGCAATTTCGATTTAAATACTAATAGGACCGGTACTTAACCAGCGAAATGATGGGAGGTTGGCAGTTTAACCGAGGTTCTACAAGCCCGAATGCCGCTTGAATATCTGCGGCAGGTTTTGCGAAAACGCGGAACGCGCCATGACCATATCGCAGCCGGCCGCCTGCGCCTGCTGCTTGAGGTCCACCTGCACATGCGACAGATATCCGATCAGGCTGATCCCCTTGGTGAGCGGCTTGCTCTTCAACTGGGTGATCAATTCGAGCGGCTGAACAGCATCGAAGTTGAGGTCGAAGATGATCAGGGACGGTTTTTCGCCGGCTTTTTCCAGCACGAGGTTCCCCTCTTTGACAAATTCGAGATCGAGGCCATTGCGCTTGGCAGCCTCCGATAGCTTGACCGAGAAGAACAGATCGTTCACCACGGCCAGGACTCGTTTCGATCCATGGCTCAGCATATGAAAAGCGGTTTGGTACCTGTGCCCCTTTTTTGATAAGAACGAGGAGGAGGGAGATTTCTGATTCTAACACGGAACGGAAACGCCGCTTTTCACGTCTGGTCCTGCTCTCCATTGCCGCTTACCTGGTTCGCGACTCCGCTCTGTGCCTTCAAAATCTCATCAATCAAAAACAGATCCGTCAGCAGTGCCCGCAGGTGAATCGAAGCGTTCAAACTGTCGATGAGCTGCGAACTGAGGGAAGGCTGGGACAGCACTAACTCCAGAGCGGCGCGCGAATCGGCTGTGTCGCGGGCCATCACGGCGAGAAATGCCTCGTACCGGCCGGCTGGCTCACAGTTGCCTTCTTTTACCGCCGAGGCGCACACGCCTGCCAATTCCGAGAGCGCGTCCACCGCCTGCGCCAGCAGGTGGCGTAACTGGCCGCCCGACTGGCTGCCCTGGTCGCCGGGCAGGCCCTGGGCCGCATAGGCCAGCATGAACTCATAACATTCCTCGATGGCGTCACAGCACTCTTTCAGGCTGGCCATCGACTCAGGCGGTCATCCTACGTTCCGATGATGAGGAAGCGGCGTCCACTGCCCAGCGCTGCGGGTCATGGTGTTCGAGATAGTGCTCGCGGTCCAGAGTGCCGACGATCATGGATTTGGTGATCACCAGTTTTTCCGGCCGCACAGCGAAATACACGTGCACCATCACCAGCGCGATCAGGCCGATACCTGCAGCGCCGTGCAGCACGTACATCAGGCCCCAGGTCATGTCGCCGAACAGGTAGGGGTTGCGCGGCAGAATGCCGGTGCGCACGCGGAACATCATGAAGACGCCGGTCAGTATAGCCGCCAAACCGGCCAGCACAATCACGCCGTGGTACATCTTGTTTTCGAGCGGATACTTGGCAAAACGCCGCGGCGGCGGCGCGTCCTGCCCGAGTGCGCGTTTGAGGCGCCGCGAGGCATCCTCCATATCGGCTTTGTCCGGCCAGATCGATCGGAAATCCAGCCAGAAGCTGGCATGCACGATGTGGAACAGAATGGATGCCGTAAGCACAAGGCCCGCGATCCAGTGGTAAGTCACCCACGGGAACTGAATGCCCACTTTGGGAAGGAACGCGGTGATCAGCAGCGCCAACATGGCCGCGGCCATAATCCAATGAAACAGGCGCGCCGCCAGCGAGTGCCTGGGGACGCGTTGCGGAATGCGAGCGGCCACATCGGGCGGCGTGACGCCTTCAAACACCTCCGCCTTGGCGAAGTAGCGGACCCAAATGGCATGCCCCACCAGGAACAACAGCCCCGCGATGGCCGCCACCCAAATCAGAAAGAACGAGATGTGAATGGGGATGTCTTCACCCCAGGGACTCTTGGCCCACTCGACTAAGCCCACGTTGCCTCCGGAACTCCGCGAATGGCGCGCTTTACCAAGTTGCGCATCAGCGGAACTTTGTAGCCGTTATAACGCAGCGGCGCCGCCCCTTCGATGGCCAACTTTCCCGCCATCTCGGCCGTAGCTTCGTCGCGCGGCTTGCCGCGGACGGCGTCTTCCACCTTCTGCAAACGCAGCGGATGCGCGGCCACGCCGTTCACCGCGATGCGAATCCGCTCGATATGCCCGCCGGAAAAAACCGCGGCCGAGGCGACATTGATCAGCGGAAAATCCCAAACGTTGCGGTCGCGGACCTTTTCGAAATAGAACTCGGTGCCCGCCCAATCCCCCGGAATGCGGATCGCGGTCAGCAGGTCGCCGGGCTTCAATATGGTCATGCGCGTGATATCGGTGCCGGGGCCGATGAAGTAATCCTCGGCGTTCACCACACGCTCTCCGCGCGAATTGCGGATCACCATCTTGGCGTCGAGCGCAATCAGCGCGGGCGCCGTGTCGGAGGGGTTCACGGCCACGCAGCGGTCAGCGCCCAGAATGGCGTGCTCGCGATTGATGGCAGTGGGCGTATCGGCAAAGCAGATGTTGCCGCCCGCGCGATAGCATTTCCAGCCGCCGCGGTAATACCAGCAGCGCGTATCCTGCGAGATGTTGCCGCCGATAGTGCCCTGGTTGCGGATCTGCGGGGAAGCAGCGGCTTCGGCGCCCGTAGAAAGGATGCTGAACTTTTCGCGCACCAGCGGATGGCGCACCACTTCGGTCAGCGTGGTCATCGCGCCGATTTCCAGGCCCCCGTTGAGAGCACGCACGCCGGTGAGCTCTTTGACCTGGCTCAGATCGACCACCACGCCGGGACGTTTGATGCGGTCCTTGAGCCAATCGAAGCTGTCGAGTCCCCCGGCTAATACCCAGGCATCTTTTCGGTAGCGGCCGAGCAGCCCCAGTGCATCGTCAGTACTTGCCGGCTGAAAGAGTTCGAATGCCGGCATGATGTCACGAATGATCGCCATATGCGGTTCTCCTTCTGGCTAGATGTGGGCCGTCAGCCCCTCGGTAGCCGGCCTGCCCGCTTCGAGGGAAGCGAGAATGACATCGGCGGTCACGGGCGCGCGGCGGAACACTTCATCGCCCAGCGCGTCCGAAAGTGCGTTGATAATGGCCATGCAGCCCGCGCCCACAGGCGGCTCGCCGATGCCGCGCGCGCCAATGGGTGTTTCGGGATCGGGGATATCGAGCGCGGCCCATTGCATGTGTTCGGGTGCATCCAGAATGGTCGGCGGTTTGTTGTGATGAAAGCGCTTGGCCAGCGGCAAGCCGTAATGCTGATCGTAGACCCACTTCTGGCCAATGGCGTGGCCAATCCCCAGCATGGAACGGCCCAGAATCTGCCCGCCAAGCGCTTTCGGATGAATGATCGTGCCCACGTCCGCAACACCCAGGTAGTCGAGGATGCGGTATTTGCCGGTTTCCAGGTCCACTTCCACTTCCGCGAAGCCGGCAACATAAGAATGCGTCTGTCCGTCGCGCTTCATAGTGTCGCGGGCCACGGCCACCAGGCCCTGTCCCACAAACGCTTGCGCCGAACGAACGGTCATCGCATTGACGCCGTTGGGCAGCTCATGGCCATCGTAAATGCCGCCTAGTTCGATGGCACGCTTGGCCGCCTGCGCCAGCGTCATTCCGGCCCCTCCGCCCTTGCGAAATACGCGCTCGTTGGCCACTACGTAGTCTTCCGGCCTGCCGCCCAGATCCTTTGCCGCGATCTGCTGCAGTTTATCCACCGCATCCATCGCAACCGCGTAGGCAGCGCGCGTGTGTGCGTGTGTAGTCTGGCTGCCGCCCGAAGGACAGCTCCACGGGAGATTTTTCGCCGTGCTGCCCCAGGTGATCTCGCATTTCTCCCAAGGCACCCCGAGGATTTCGGCTGTCACGCGATGGCAGTCGCTGACGGATTCGGTCCCCAGGTTGCCGATTCCGGACTGGATGTACAGCTTGCCATCCGGCCTGATCACGAAAAGCCCATCAAAGCCGATGGAGCCACCCACAAAGCAACTGGTGGCGACGCCGATGCCGCGCACCTTCGAGCCGCTGCGCTTGGGCTGCCCTTTGCGCTTCTCCCAGTCGAACAGCTCCACGCCGCGGTCGAGCGCTTGATGCACATACGCGCTCGTTACATAGAGACGTTTGCCTTCCTTATCGGGAGGGCCGATGGGCGCTTTTCCCACCGGCGCATTCACGCGGTGAATGGCCACCTGGTCAACACCCAGTTTGCGCGATGCCTTGGCCATAATCGGTTCCATAAGCGCAATGCCCTGGAACCCGCCCGGCTGGCTTTGCGAGAGCCGCGGGGGGGTATTGGTCAGCACCGTGACCCCGCGCCACCGCATGGCGGGCGGCTGGTACATCAGCGAAACCATGCGGCCGGACTGGTTGGCATCGCCCTGCGGATCGTAAGGGCCGTTGTCCATGATCACGTACATGTCGATGGCCGTGATCCGGCCTTCCTTCGTAAATCCCGCCTTGATCCGCCCGTGCAGACTGGGCCGGGCGCGTCCGATGAAATGCTCTTCCTCCCGGCTGACCCGCATCATCACCGGCGCGCCTACCTTGCGCGAAAGTATCGCGGGGATGATCGCCGAAATCGAACTGGTGATCTTGCTCCCAAATCCTCCACCCGTATACTCGCTGATCACCACGACCTTATCCAGGTCGGGCCGCCCTTTCTCATCCACCAAGCCCAGCCAGCGCGCAATCGCGGGCGCGGTCTGCGACACACTCTGGGTGGAACAGTGAACGTAGACCTTCCCGTTCTGCCAATAAGCCATGGCCGAGCGGGTTTCGAGAGTCTGGTGGCTGGTGTTGGGCGTAACGAAGGTTTCATCCAGCACTAGCGCGGCATTCTTCAGTCCGCCTTCCCAGTCGCCGAACGACCAGGAAGGTTCCGTGTCATGACCCATCGGCAGGCGGCCTTCGTTATACTCGGCGAAATCGGCCTCCGTCCACTTCACCTCTTTTACCTGCGGCGGCGGCGCGAGTTGGCCGGCAGCCACCACCGGCCGTATCCAGACATTGCCCTCTACACGGGCATTTGGTGATCCCGGCCGCAGGCTTACCAGCGGATCGACGACGTGCGGCAGCCGTTCGATATCGAGTTTGATCTTCTCGATCGCTTCCGCGCACGTAAGCTCATCCACCGCACAGACGGCTAAAATCGGCTCGCCCTGGTAGACGGGTTCATTGGTGAGGCCGCGTTCGCCCAACGGATTCGCCGGAATCCTCTGGCCCAGGTCCGTCAACGCGTCCGCCGGTTTCGGCATGTTGTCGGCCGTCAGGATGGCTTTCACTCCGGGCATCCGCAACGCCTCGCTCGTATCGATATTGCGGATGATCCCGTGGGGAACCGGGCTCAGCAAGAGCTTGGCGAACAGCATGCCATCTGCCCGGTAATCTTCGGCGTACTTGGCGCGGCCGGTCACCTTGGCGATCAGATCCGGTGTGGTGTAGTCCTTCCCGAGCAGTTTGTAGGGAGGATGGCTCGGAAGCGCGTTCTCAATTTTCGCAGCCATGATTAAGCCCTCCTGGCGTGTGTTACGCCACTCACACTCGTGCCTTTGGGCGTACGCAGGAGATCCGCGCCCCGAAGCATAGCGGTGAGGATCTTATCGTAATCCTGGCACCGGCAAAGGTTGCCCGAGATGCCGTGCGCCAGCTCCGCGCGCGTGGGTTGGGGATTCACTTTCAAAAATCCCACAGTGGCCATAATGTAGCCCGACATACAGAACGCGCACTGGAAACCCTGTTCGTCGAGTACGCCCTGCTGCACCGGGTGCAAAGTGCCATCCGCCGCAGCCAGGCCTTCGATGGTCAGAATCTTTTTGCCGCGAACCGTGTGTGTGAGCACCGAACAGGAGTAATGCGGAACGTCATCGATGAGGACTGTACAGGCGCCGCATTCGGAGCGGTCACAGCCAAGTTTGGTCCCGGTAAGGCCTAGCTTGTAGCGCAGCGTGGTGGCCAGCGTTTCCTGTTTCATCACGTCCACCCGCCGCTGCTGGCCATTCACGTTCAGGGTGAGCAGCCGCTCGACAGAACCGGGAGCCGATACTTGCGCGTGCACTGAGGAGGCGCGGAACAGATAGCCCGCCGACGACACGGAGCCTGCCGCGATCACGCCCTTAATCACGTCGCGTCTCGATAACGCCTTCGAAGTGGGTTCCGGAAAATCTTCCATAGGATCACCTCATTTATCTTCGAAACCTGGTACTAGATTGCGAGATTATATGCCTTCGGCGTAGCAATGTCGAGGGCAAACGCGTGGTGGGCGTGGTGTCTCCACGGCGCTGCCGCCCGCGGTGTCATCTCACATCAGCTTAGTGCGGACCGGATGAGGATCTTCAGCCCGTTCCACAAAATCTGGACACCAATACAAACCAGGATGAACGAAGAGATGCGGACGATAACGTTCATAGCCGAATCTCCGATTCTGCGCGCGACCTCTTCCGCGAAGCGGTAACTCACGTAAATGGATGCCGCAATCAGAACCGATCCCAGTAACATCCCTGCGATTAGCGGCCACCGCCACTCGGCGCCTTGCGGCCGGTTGGCGCCGACCGTAATCGCTACCGAAATCGACCCCGGCCCGACAGTCAGCGGCAGCGTCAACGGATAGAACGCCTGCCGCGTGTAATCCGATTGGTTTACTGCCCAGCTCTCGCTCGAGCTGCCTTTCGGTGATGGCAATACGAGTAACTGGAATTTTCGGGCGGTCGTGGTAAACGGCGGGAGCCAACGCGCCGCGAAGCGGCGTCAGTTTGCCTTTTTAGCTGATAGCTGGCCTGTGACCGCCGCCCAATCCTTTTGTTTTCAGCCTGAATTTTCGGCGGCGAGTCACAGGTTATTCAATCCGGCGCCGCCGGAGGCCGGGCTGATAGCTGATGGCTGAAAGCTCGCGTCCGGACTGCCTTTGGCCTAGATATAAGCCAGTAATCGCCCCGCCGTAATTGCTCCCAACCAGCAAATCAGCGCGGCCCACGCCAGCGGCTTGGCGCTCTCCGGTAGCGAGCCATCGGGACCGAGACTGTGGAACACCCTGCTCCGCGTGAGCCGGAGCACGGCTACACCCACGAAGATGAAAATCATCTTGATGTAGAACGTGGGATCGATCAGCCTGGTGGATGCACTTGCCATCAGCAGAACCGTTCCGGTGATCGCATTCAGCCAGAACCCGCCCCACATCAGCGGATATAAGCGCTCCAGCGGTTGTACGGCGGTCTTGGGCGAAACTCCCAAGAGCCGCAGGCTGATAACCGAACTGCCGCCCGCCACCACAGCCATGCCGATGACGTGCAACAACAGAATCGTGGGATACGCCAAGACGGATGGGGATTCGTGCACCCATGCCACGAAGCCGATCTGTTCGATCGATTCCAAGAAATGCATCCGTCTATGCCCCTTTTCCTTGGCGCTCGCGCTGGGCGGGATCGCCGGTTTTGTATATGAGACGCTTACCCTCCACCGGCTCAACGGTTTTGTCTATGAAATGTCCGAGGATGCCCACTAGCACGGCGGAGGCAATCACAATGAGGCTTACAAGCAGACCTGTCAGCATTCGTTTACCCGGGGCGTCAGTAGGAGCGCCCGATAAAGGGCAACATCTGACCGCAGAAGATCACGCCTAACCACAGGCAGATTCCGGACGCCGCCGCCACCTTGGCCACCATGGGCGGCGTGTCGCCGGGTCCCAGTGACCAGGTTTGGTCGACTACCGTGAAGTACAGGGCATTGGCTCCCGCCACCAGGATTAAGGCCAGCTTCCAATGGAAGACCGAGGCGGTGATGTAGAAATCCGGCGGGGAGCCGATAAAGAACAGAATGCCCGTTACCACATTCACGCCGAACCCTAACACTCCCCAGGGCAAGAGGCGGTGCAGCGCCGAAAACGAGAGGCCCTTCACGAATCCCAGCATCCGCAGGTCTAATAACAGCACCACGCCAAACAAGAGGGATAGCCCGACGAAATGAATCGCCTGGGCGGCTGCCCACGCCCACTTGGTGTTGACCATAAACTCTCCGATCTCTCGCGCCAGCGGCGGGTCCCCGGCGGGCAGCACGGGAGCGGGACCGGTGCGTATCTCGGCGTGCGCGATCTGGCCGCCGATGTTTGCGGCACGGGCCATCAGGCCGAAGCTGACAAGCCCAGCCAGCAGAACCGCCGCTACGGTTCCCTGCGGCACCCGGGACAAACGCCGGAATTGCCAGAGTCCCAGCCATCCTAATACGCCGGTGAGCTCCATGAACCAGAGGGCGATAAAGGCTGCAGTTTCGTGCGCATCCACCATCGTCTTCGAGACTCCTGGCTTGTTAGCCAGTTCTAACACCGCACCTCTGCCCGTGACAAACACGGGAATCGACAGCAGAGCGATACCGAAGAAAACTGCGAGGCTGGCACGCTTCAGATCATCGCTTTTGGAAGCGATGGCCATGAGAAACAGGCCTAATCCGACGATCATGCCGACTGTCGGGAAATGATTCAGTAAAAGATGTACATGTATTAAATTCATAATCCAGCTCTTAGCTTTCGGCTATCAGCTATTGGGTCGTACGGGCGGGCAGCAGATGGAAGCCGAGCGGCGGCTGACGAGGAGTGACCCCATTGGCCGCCGCGCACTGTAACCGATTATATGGGACAAAACACTAGTGGCGAATCTGGCTGGAAATGTTCCCAGTTTCGTAAACCTCGCAATACGCCCGCTCCGGAAGGAGTCCGGCATCGGGATTATGACGGTCTTCCCTTCGTTCTCTAATCGTTGGGGCCACCGCCGGAGACCACGATCACATGCCCGTCCGGAAAAGTGATCGATTTGAGAAACCCTAACGGCGCACCATCTTTAGCGGGCAGGAACTTCACCTTAATCTCGTCCCCGGTATGGAGGGCATTCGGTCCGATTTTCCCGACGCCCCTCTGCGCGAGGGCCGAGACGGAGCCGAGTGTAAACACCCAATCGGTCTTAGTGCCGTCCTGATTTTTGACCCCGATGGTCAGAGACCCATGGGGATTGACAAATTGAACTTTTTCGACCGCACCTGCGAGCTCTTTGTCTGTTTTCATGTCGTACACGCCCGCAAGGGAATGATGAGCCTGCAACGAGCTACTGGCCATCAAGCACCCGAATAGGGCGACGTATCCGAGAGTCGGCTTAATCATTCGGTAACCTCCGCACATCGGCTGGCATTCTATCATGATCGGGTAGCCGCCGCAATTGCGGACAACCTTGCGAGCAAAAATTGCGGGCAGCTATCGGGATGGCATGTGGGCCGGCCTCCGTTGGGACCGTGGACTTGGCAGGACGGCCGGCTGGCTTACCACTTAGCAGGGCCATTATATCATTGGAACTTCGCCCCCACGTTTGCCGTCCAACCCGCGTATAGTATTTAGGTAGACTCCAGTTAGCGGAGGTCCGGCTAAATGAAGTACCCAGTTCGGGTAATTACCGCATGCGCTCTTGCGGTGGTTATACTTCCCCGCTTAGGAAATACTACAGGGCCATTCGACAAACGGCTCTCTCCGGAACAAC
>JASIAM010000331.1 GCA_030041985.1 Bryobacteraceae bacterium
TCACGTCGAGTTCTTACGCACGCGGCAACGAGAACAATGCCTACACAGCCGACGGCGTCTATTATCTCGGGCCAGGCGTTTCCCCCGGGTATGCGATCACCAACCTGCTCGCGCATTATGATTTGACTAAGAGACTTCAGCTTGGAGTAGAGGTCGATAACCTGTTCAACCACGAATACTATACGGCGGCATGGATCTCCAACACGATCCTGACTGGCCAAGGTGCTATTCAGTCGCTACCCTTTCCCGCATACTGTACCGGCCCCTATGCGGGCAGCGCCCCCGTGCAGAGTGCGACGTTCTTCTCTCCCGGCGCGCCGCGGCGGGTATGGGTGGAGTTGCGGGTGAAGCTGTGAGGATATGAGAAGGTCTCACTGATTGGAGGCGTCAATTGCATCTTCGCAATCGACAGGATTTCAGCGGGGGTGCGGACGGCTTCCGGGCGTGGGGAAGCGTCACGGAATATCCTCGTCGGGGTTACAAAGGTAAAGCGAAATTGCACGCCGGCCGAGTCAAGACACACTATTACATGTTTTCGTGTTCTTGTGCACGGTGCCCGCACATCAATACCTTTCACCACAAATAGAACATCCTCCGCAATATTAGTAGTGTGATCGCCGGTACGCTCAAGATTGCACGCGATGAAAAGCAGATCTAGGGCGACACGTGATAGTGTTGGGTCGCTCCGCATTATATCCGTTAACTCCGCATGGAGCTGGTCGCGCAATTGATCTACTTCGTCGTCAGCGGGGGAGAACGAAATGCGCCGAATCGGCGTCTCCTCTGACGAAGGCATCCAAACATTTGAGAAGCATCGATTGAGAGAGGGAAGCGATTTTCGGAATGCCGGTAAGGGACTTGTTGCGCCTGCTTCGTACGTATCTCCGATACACCCGAACCGGCTGCTACGCCATTTCCACAGATATAGCGTTTCAGAGCCAATGACAGGACCGGACATCATCGGAGTAATTTCGCGAAACCTCAATCTCGGGTTTGGTGGTTTACTAGGCGATTGTTGCGCCTCATGCTCAGCGGTCGAGCATGATTTTCGCAGACGAAGCAAAAAAACACTGAACCAAATGCGCCAAATCGGAATTAATTTTATACCATCACTCGTCTCTGGCTGAGTTCGATTCACAAATCAAGCCTGTGTCGGAGAGGAAAACCAGGCAAGACATCTCTGATACTATGACGGGAAACCACTTTGAGATCAGGGCTGGTGGTGGTTCCTGGGCCTACCCAAACTCGTTTCAGGAGGGACTTCAACCGTGCTGGTGAAAACGAAGAAGCTTGCATACCGGTTGGTTATCGCAGCCTCTGCGGCGCTGGTGACCTGGTTGGCGGCTGCGCAGGAAACGGCTCGCGTCGTAACGCCGAATGCGCTGGTCAATGCTGCGGGAGATGGCACGGAGTGGATCACTTACGGCCATGATTACGCTGAGACCCACTTCAGCCCACTCAACCAGATCAATACGAAGAACGTGAAGCGGCTCTCACTGGCGTGGTCTGTAACTACCGAGGCTCCGCAAGGGACTGTGGAAGCAACGCCTCTCATGCACAATGGAGTCCTCTACGGCATTCTCCCTTGGGACGTAATGTTTGCTGTGGACGCACGTACGGGCCAAACCAAATGGCGTTGGGATCCGGACGTGCCGCGCGAGCACATCTCCAGACTCTGTTGCGGACCGGTCAACCGAGGCGTAGCTATTTACAATGGGCGCGTTTATGCCGGACTGCTGGACGGACGCGTGGTGGCTCTTGACGAGCAGATCGGCAAGCTCATCTGGTCCACGCAAGACACAGTCCCCGGAGGCGACACGATTCTCACTTCCGCTGTCCGCGTGGTCAAGGGTAAGCTCATTGTCGGATCGAGCGGCGCGGACCAGGGTGTCCGAGGCTACTTCTCCGCCTATGACGCCGAGACAGGAAAACGCGCGTGGCGTTTCTATACCGTTCCCGGTGACCCTTCCAAGCCCTTTGAAAACCCGGAACTCGAAATGGCTGCCAAGACTTGGACCGGCGAGTGGTACAAATGGGGCGGGGGCGGCACGGCCTGGGACGCCATGGCGTACGACCCCACAGCCGACCTTCTCTACGTCGGCACGGGTAATGGCGGGCCGTGGAACCAGAATATTCGTAGCCCCCAAGGTGGTGACAATCTGTTCCTCGCCTCGATCATTGCAGTCAAGCCGGATACTGGACGCATGGCCTGGTACTTCCAGGAAAATCCCGGCGAGACATGGGACTTCACTGCGACCCAGCCCTTCATACTCGCCGATTTAAATATTGACGGGCAGGAGCGCAAGGTCATTATGCATGCGCCCAAGAACGGCTACTTTTATGTGCTGGACCGTATCACCGGCCAGTTCATTTCGGGCAAGCCATTCGTACGCCGAATGACCTGGTCGATGGGGCTCGATAAAAATGGCCGTCCAATTGAAGCTCCAGGCGCGCGCTACACCACACAAGCGATCAAGATTTGGCCGGGCGCCGGCGGTGCTCACAATTGGCAGCCGATGGCCTACAGCCCGCTTACTGGCTTGGTCTATATACCCGGTAATGAAGGCTCCACCTCTTATGACCCGACTCCAGCCACCGAATTTAAATTCACGCCTGGGCGGACCAATACGGGCGTCAATTTTCGGGGAGGACCGCAAATTCGCGATACCGACTACGCCGCTACACAGCCAGAAGTTAGTGGCCGCTTCCTGGTTGCCTGGGATCCCGTGAAACAGCGGGAACGCTGGCGGCTTCTCTTCCCTCCCGGGACACCGGGCGGAGGAGTATTGGCAACGGCCGGCGGTCTAGTATTTCTGGGCAATTCTGCCTACGACGCGGAAACTGGCGAGAAACTCTGGGAGGAACGACTTCTCGGTGACCGCCCGGTGAGTTGGATCTCCTACATGCTGGATGGAAAGCAATACTTGTCGATCCTGGCTCGCAACAGCCCCAATAATCGTTTGTTTACCTTCACGGTGGACGGTGGTGGAACCATGCCTTCACTCCCGCCTCTGCCGCCAAACCCGGGAAGGGCCGGTGCAATTCCAGCGCCGGCGAAGTGATTGAAGGCTGATCCGACAAGCTGGGGAATCAACTGCCGATGTGGCACGTGGAAACAACTATATTATTGCGTCATTTCCTTGCAAGGGAGGAGCAGAGCCTGGCAGCAATTTCTCCGGTCTGAGGTGTCGCGTAGATCCAAACTCATCATTTCCCTAAATCGACGGGGCTGGCCGGCTTGATATCCGCGGCGCTCTTCTGGCTGGCGCCAATGCTAGCCTGGCCTCATGCACGTCCCTCGCGGCGGCTGCCCAACTCCGGCCTGAATCGCAGTGGCCTCATGCGCAGCGGTGTGGTGGCGGGGGAGGTTGCACTCCCGTTTGTCCTGCTCATCGCCACCGGGCTTATAGCCGCCCGCATCGCGAGATCACGCTCCCACAGCGATATCCGTACCAGCAGAGATTGCCAATATCGGCGCAAGCGATTAACGACGGAGCTGAAGCTGATTGAACATCTATCTTAACTCCTGTCTTGAGTGACCGCCAAATGATGTGACCGTCCAGTGACCGGTATGTAACCATCCAGCGACAGAATTAACACATTTGTTTTCTTATCATTCCGGTTTGGATACTGGCTCGAATCGAAGCCGCTCCGCAACGTGACTGGATCGGATGCAGTTTTCTCCGTGGCGGTAACCCGTCGCGGCGCTGGTCCTCTAGCCGAGTGCTTGACCGGACCCGCCCGGTCTAATACCGCCAAGTGACCACCAAACCGATTCCTTTGGGAGAGCCTTATCTTAATCTATCTATTTTTGGGAAAGGCTTCGGCTGAAGCTTTCCTGAATAGCCAACAAGGGAAAGGTCCCAACCTAAATTATGGTTTTGGATAGAGCTTCATCGAAGAGAAAGCAGGTGCGTTTGAATGTGGTCGTTCTAGCAGCGCTTCTCCTGATCGTCTGTGAGACCATGTTCGGCCAGGCGGTCACTGGCACTTTGGTGGGAAATGTGCTCGATCCGTCTGGCGCACCCGTCTCCGGCTCTCGCATACTAGTAACGGAAGTTTCGACGGGGTTCTCTCGCAGCACACTGTCCGGAAAGAACGGATCATGGTCAATTCCATACCTGCCGCCGGGATCCTGGCGCGTCGAAATCGAAGCTGGCGGCTTTAAGCTGTGGCGTGAACCTGCGGTCTTGGTGGGCGTCGATACGACGGTACGGGTGGATGCTCAATTGACCTTGGGCGCGCGAAGTGACGTTGTCGATGTACATGACGAAAGTACGGGGCTCGAGAGTGATCGCGCCGACGTTAGCCGCTCCTTTGACCATCGCCAGACCACCGAGTTGCCGCTAATTACGCAGAACATCTACGACTTGGCGGCCCTCATCGCCGGCATCGCGCCAACTTCTTCTGTCTCGACGACGCTTCAGAACCCGATGAATGGACGATCTTTCCAAGCCAACGGCCAATCCGGATCCGCCAATAACGAGCAGATCGACGGCGTCGATAATAACGAACCTCTAATCGGCGTTACCATTGAGGTGCCACCCGCCGAAGGAGTTCGTGAAGTCAGTTTTACCACCGGTAACTACAGTGCCGAACTCGGCCGCGCCGGAGGAGCGGTCGTGAACGTGATCAGCCAAAGCGGCTCAAACCAGTTTCACGGCAGCGCATGGGAATTTCACCAGGATGACGGCCTTGAAGCTCGTAACTTTTTTAATGTCGCGCCTCAGCAGAAGCCGTTTACTCTGAGCAACAAGTATGGTGGGACAATAGGTGGACCGGTCATACGAGACAAAACGTTTTTCTTTGTTTCCTATCAGGGTTCGCTGCAGGATTCGGCTGCCAACACCAGCGGTTCGGTACCGGTACAAGCGTGGAGGGAAGGTAACTTCAGTGGTGTTCCCGGGTTGACGATTTATAATCCCTTCACAGGCAACGCCGACGGCACCGGACGAACGCCTTTTCCAAATAATACCATCCCAAGTAGTCTCATCAGTCCGGTTGCTTCCAACATCCTACCGTCTCTTTATCAGCCCGACCTCAGCGGACTCTCCGGGAACCTGAACGCCAATGTGCCATCTTGGGTAAAGGGAAATCAGGTCGGATCGCGCCTGGATGAAGCGCTGACCTCCCGCACGCAATTCTTCGCCAAATATGACACATCCTTGTGGAACACCAACAATGAAGCGATCCTCGGCCCTACCTTGGGGTCGTCGGCAGGAAGCCATGTGTTCACCCAGACGGCTTCAGTCAATGTGACAGAGGTCTTCTCGTCCACTCTCTTATCGGAAAATCGCTTCGGCTACAACCGTTATCGAACGAATGTTTCCGGCTTGAACACGGCAAACCTGAATCAGCAGTTTGGTATTGGCGATCCTAATCCGACCAGCCTGTCCACGAGCGGGCTGGCCGACATCGTGATTGGCGGCATGCCTGCCATCGGACTTTCCGTCGTATACCCGATCATCAACACCGATAACATATTTAACCCATCTTCAAGCTGGACGAAGATAGCGGGACGTCATACCTTGAAGTTCGGTGCCGATCTGCGACGTCTCCGACTTGACCGCAATCAGGCGACGGGTCTCAGCCTGGGACCGCGCGGACTTTTCGATTTCAACACCGGAACTACGGCGTTGAAAGGCGGCCCTTCGCTCGGGCCGTATGGCACGCTCGGTAATTCGTTTGCCTCATTTTTGCTTGGCACGCCTGACATATTGGGACGCACTTATCTGACAGTTACACCGACTAATCGCCAATGGGAGGAATTTGATTACGTAAACGATACATGGCAAGTTAATTCGCGCCTCACCTTAAATCTTGGCCTACGCTGGGAGATGTACACGCCCATTGTTCCCGCGCACCCAGGAGGAGCCTCGAACTACGACCCTGCAAACAACAGTTTGCTCGTGGCCGGTATTGGAGGGGTGGGAATGTCGACTGGCGTCAAAACCGACTGGTCGAATTGGGCGCCTCGCTTCGGATTTGCGTGGCGGCCCGCCAGCAATCTGGTTGTTCGCGGCGGGTATGGAATCAGCTATTTTACAGGTATTGATGGTTTTACGGGCGGAACTCTGTCGACGCAGTTCCCTGTAGTTGGGAATGTCCAGATTGGAAATTCCGGAACCTATGTCGCAGCCGGTAATTTCAATTCCATTCCCGCGATTCCGACGATTCCTATTCCCGCCAGCGGGATTATTCAGCCTGCGCCGAATCAGGCTCTCTATTATGTTCCTTTTGTTAACCGGAATCCGTATGTCCAGAGTTATAATCTGGTTATACAAAGGGTTCTATGGGCGGGGTTTATTGCAGATGCCGGTTATGTCGGGAACCTCGGCCGACGCCTTGCGAATGACTGGGGCATGAATCAAGCCGCACCGGGCACTGGTACCGCAGGCCTGTTGTTAAATCAACTGTATGGCCGGACGGCGTCGACCGACGAGCGGGCATATTCCACCAGCAACAACTACAATGCTCTGCAAACGAATCTTTCGCGAAGGCTTGTGAACGGCATCTATTTTCAGGCCAACTATACGTGGAGCAAGAACATGCAATATGGACAAACTGAATACTTTCACCAATTGTATGGACCTTCCACATTTGACCGGACTAATGTATTTAAATTATCTCACCTGATTGAGCTCCCCTTTGGCAAGGGGAAGCATTGGCTGACAAGCGGTCTCGCAAGCAAGATCACAGGCGGCTGGCAGGTCAATGGCATTCTTACTCTCGCGAGCGGTTTGCCCGTCACTATCTCGGCTAGCGCAACCCCCTGCGACTGTCCGGGTAACTCGCAGACCGCGGATGCGATCAGTCCCGTCCACTATTTGAATGGAATCGGACCCGGGCAGCTTTGGTTCACGACCTCTTCATTCGCGGCCCCAGCAGCGAATCGCTTTGGTACAGCCGGAATCGGCACTGTCCGCGGCCCTGGTCTAAAAGACTATGATATGTCGATCTTCCGCCGCTTCGCCGTTCGGGAAAGGTTGAATCTGGAGCTTCGGGGCGAAGCATTCAATCTAACGAACACGCCGAACTTTAGCACCCCGGACGCGAGCGTCAACGATGGCACTTTTGGTCAGATTTTAAGTACTCTAAACGGTGCAGGCCAGCGACAGCTTCAGCTTGCGGCGCGCATCACATTTTGAGTGCAGACTCAGCATCCGAGGCCGGAGCGAGGTAGAAAATGAATGCTATTCAGACTTTTTGGTGGCGGCCCCGGCGCTTGGCTGCGCGAAGATGGGTGTTCTATCTCCATCTCTATTGCGGCCTAATTATCGGTATTCTGATGGCTGTAGTCAGTCTGACGGGAAGCATTTTAGTCTTTCGGCCGGAGATGGAACGGCAAATGGTTTCGGGCATCTCGCATGTGGTTCCGGGAGGCCGGCCCATCAGTTTCCAGAAACTCTATGATTTGGTTCGCGCTTCCGAACCAAAGGGAGCGAAAATCGAAAACGCTTATCTCTATGCCAGTCCCGATCTCGCCTGGAGCTTTCGAGTAGGTTATTTGCACGAACGGCGCGAGGTCTATGTAGATCAGTATCGAGGAAAAGTTCTTGGGGTGGATCATTTCCACGGTAAATTCACCGCGTGGGTCTATGATCTCCATGTCAATCTGCTGTCAGGTAAAACTGGGTTGATGATCAACGGCATCGGGGCGTTCATTCTGACCTTGATGTGTATTACGGGCTTTCTGATATGGTGGCCGGGAAGGAAGAATTGGAGATTTGGATTGCACTATGCATGGCGGGCGCGCTGGAAGCGGCAGAACTATGATGTCCACAAGATTATTGGAGCTTTTTCGCTGCTGCCACTCGCTCTTGTTGCAATGACGGGAGCATATTTTGCTTTTCCGAAGCTCCTCGAGATACCCGTGGAACTGCTGACCCATGCCCCGGCAGTTCGCCATCCGCCAAAATCACGTCCCACCGGAAATACGCAGAGGCCCGACCTTGATAACGTTCTGAATAATGCACTAGTGGCGATGGCGGGAGGGGAAGCTACTCTTTTCACCTTCCCTACAAGTTCCACCCAAGCGTATTCGCTCCGTAAGTTTCTACCTGGAGACTGGCGTCGCACGGGCGATAATCTGGTGTATCTCGATCAATCGACAGGTAAGGTTCTCCGAATCGACTACCATTCGAACCTTCCCTTCGGAATTCGACTTGTGAGAGATATTGCACCGCTGCATTATGGTACTTTCTTCGGCTACTTCTCCCGCATATTTTGGGTTTTTCTCGGCTTGACGCCTCTTATCCTCTATGTTTCGGGAACCTTGATGTGGTGGAACCGAGTGCTCTCGAGGTACTGGGCTATGTTCCTGAAATCGCGGCGCGAAGTTTCACAATTTGCCACAGCGCCAGTCTTGCGAAATTGACAACCAAAGTTTCGCGCCCGTAATGTACTCCGCAGTGGCCGTATTCCGTAGCAACACTTTCGCAGTTATGCAATCTCTATCGCTGCCGGAAGGCCTGGGAGGAGCGAAAGCGGCGGTTGCCACAGTCCCGCGTAAGTCGCAGGCGGCGCAGCCCTATGGACTGTTTACTGTTTGGGAAGCGCATCTTCGACCGAATTCTTGCCACCTAACCCAAAGATGAAGAGCTTGGGACCAGGACCACTTTGGTCCTTGCCCGCGGCTCCCGCTCCGCCTCGAAGTCCGGCGGCCATGTTAGCCGCACGCCCTCCCAAAATGGCGATGTATTGCTTGCCATCGAGCTCATAGGTTATCGGCGAGGCCATATTCCGCACGCCGAGACTCATCTCCCAAAGCTTTTCGCCTTTGTCGGCACTATAGGCAATCAGCTTGCCGTCGGCGGTTCCATGAAACACCAGGTTCCCGGCGGTGGCAACTACGCCGCCGTTGTATAAAGTTTTGTAGTTCACTCTCCAGCGTTCCTTCTGCGTAGTTGGGTCCCATGCCGTGAGGAATCCAGGCTGGCCTGTCGCCACAGCCGGGCCAACAGCAGGCGGAGAAGGCTGGGTAGCAGTGACAAAACCGACACCGCTATTCCATTGACCCTTCTTGTACGCGAAGTCGGGCCTCTGGGCATACGTCGCGGTGCTAATCTGCCCGGGAATGTACATTAGGCCTGTCAAGGGGTCCCACGCCATAGGGTCCCAGTTGTGGACGCCTCCCGGACCAGGGGATACGCCGATCGCTGTTCCCTTCGGATAGCGCACGCCTTCGTTCTCGACTGGCCGGCCAGTCTTCATGTCAACTCCCTTGGCCCACGTGATACTGCCATAGGGTTCAGCCGAGATCAGTTTGCCGGTGATTCGGTCTAGCACATAGAAGAAGCCGTTCTTGGGCGCTTGCATGAGCAATTTGCGTGTGGTTCCGTTGATGCGGACGTCGGCGAGCGTGATCTGTTGCGTTGCAGTGTAATCCCAAGAATCGCCGGGCGTAGTCTGGTAGTACCATGCGAGCCGGCCAGTGTCGGGGTGAAATGCCAGGATTGACGAGAGGAAGAGGTTGTCACCTCCACCGGGGCTTCGAAGGTTGCGATCCCATGGGCCGCCGTTCCCGGAGCCAACATACATGAGATCGGCTTCCGGATCGTAGGCGATAGCGTCCCATGGTGTGCCACCCCCGCCCATTTTCCACCATTCGCCGGTCCACGTCTTGGCGGCCATTTCCAGTTCCGGGTTTTCAAACGGCTTGGAAGGATCGCCGGGAACTGTATAAAAGCGCCACGCGAGCTTACCAGTGTTTGCGTCGTACGCACTGACAAAACCGCGCACGGCATATTCGGCGCCACCGTTTCCGATAATGACCTTTCCTTTGATCACCCGCGGCGCGCCGGTAATGGTGTACCAGTCGTCCGGCGGTGTCGTTTGCACCTGCCAATCCACTTTGCCGGTTTTCGCATCCAGCGCGCTCAACCGGCCGTCCAGGGCGGCGACGTAGACGCGTCCCTGATACAGCGCGACACCGCGGTTGACGACACCGCAGCAGGCCTTCTGTTGATTCTCGTAACTGACCTGTGGATCGTACTGCCAGATCCTTTCGCCGGTTCTCAGGTCGAAGGCAAATACAATGCCGTAGCTCACCGTGCCATACAGGATTCCGTCATGCACCAAGGGAGTCGCTTCCAGCGCCCCTAACGCATCGGTGGGCCAGACCTTCGTGAGCCCGAGTTGCTGGACGTTCGTCGCATCGATCTGTTTCAACGGGCTAAAACGAGTTTCTGAATAGTCGCGCCCGTAGCTTAACCATTCCTTTCCGTCGGATGCGGCTTTCCGTAAGGCGGCATCCGTAACGGGAGTCCGTTTTTGCTGAGCTGTTGCGCGGCTGCCGGATGCGAGGACCGCTGAGATAGCTACCAGGAGACAGTTGAGAATATTTGGATAACGCATGAGTTTCTATTGCAGAATCCTCGTTGGAGCGGATTTGTTCACTGTTTTTCTGCTGGACTTGAAGACTGTTCTTCGCAGGGCTACTGTTTGGTTCCCTCCCCTGTTCTATCGGTCCCATTTAAACGGCCGCCTGTGCAATGCGGCCACATGCTTGATATGGGGATGAACTCGGTATTTGATAGGCGAAGACACTCGACGTCGGCGAAGCGGTCCGCTAATTTTGTGGTTGAGGCAGCGCGAATACGTAGAGCGGTTCGCTATTTGCCGGGTGCGGATCGGTGATGGTCATGCCACCGGCTGCGGGAATGGCAACGTACGCCAGCACCGGAACGTCGTTCGGCGATGGGGTAGCTCTCCTCAAATAATTGTAAGCTAAAGAGGATATTGTTTACGTCGCGTGCCGGCCCTTACCGGAAAGCTTCCGGTGCAAGTTTGACCTCGATTCAGAACAATTTCGTTTATACTACCAGTGCGACTTGTTGACATAGCGGGCCGTTCGCCCAGCTTTCCAATTCTGGGATTGATCCTTTTTAACCTTCGCTGCCGGTTCGATGCCGCGCTGTCACGGCAGACAATTTTCTGGGCGAACTGGTCGCGATCGCCGGCGGCCGCATTGCCACGCTGCCATTCCACAGCGCCTACGGCCATATGAACAAGCAAGACCTTCTCTCGCTCGACCCTGACGTGATTCTGGATTTCGTCCACGGCAGCATGGGGCCGGACTTGTCGTCGGCCAACCAAACTTCCGCCCTGGAAGAACTGCCTGAACTCAAAGCTCTCCGGCAGCGGTGCGTCTACCCCGTCAATGAAGATTACGTTCCGCACGCTTCGCAACGAATGGCGCAAGCGGCGGAACTGTTTGCCCGGCTGATTTACAACAGGAGATCCCAATGAGCATCGCTACTAAGCGCGGCGATGGCGGCCAGACCAGCCTGCCAGGAGGCGTGCGCGTTTCGAAAGCGCATCCGCGCGTGAAGTGCTACGGCACCATCGACGAATTGATTTCTCAGCTTGGCCTCGCCCGCGCCTTGGCCAACGACGCCGAAGTGAATGAGTGGACGCGCAACATCCAGCGCGAACTGTTCCAGGTGGGCAGCGCAATTGGAACGCCGCCCGAATCGCGCAAGCCCGCGCCGCCGGTGACCGGTGAAATGATCGCCGGGCTCGATGGCGAAGTCCAGCGCCTCGAAGCCGTGCCCGGCATTCTGAACGATTGGTCGATTCCGGGCGAGCTTGCCGGCTCGGCCGCATTCGATGTCGCGCGCACTGTCTGCCGGCGCGCCGAACGCCTAGCCGTCGCTCTCCGTGAATCCGGCGACCTCACCGACCCGCAAATCCTCGTCTATCTCAATCGTCTCTCCGATGTGCTCTGGCTGGTGGGACGTGTGCTCGAATTACACGCCGGAGCGGATGCCGCACTGCGCTCTAAAAACCACTTCGGCGCCCGCTGGTCGCGTGCCTGGTAAGCGAGCATGGCCGCCCGCGCGTTGATGATCCTCGGCACCGCCTCCCACGCCGGCAAGTCAACCCTAACCGCCGCGCTCGGCCGCATCCTCGCGGATGAAGGCTACCGCGTCGCCCCGTTCAAAGCGCAAAACATGTCTCTCAACTCGGCGGCAACGCCGGATGGCTGTGAAATCGGGCGCGCACAAGCTCTCCAGGCCGAGGCCTGCGGTGTTCCGCCTCGCGCCGAAATGAACCCCGTGCTGATTAAACCGTCCACAGACACTTGCGCACAAGTGGTAATTCTCGGCCGCGTTTGGGGCCAGGTCTCCGCGACGGATTATCACCAGCGCCGCGTAGAAGAGTTGTTTCCGCTGGTGGTGAATGCCTATCAGGCTCTTGCTGCCGAGTACGAAATCGTGCTGCTCGAAGGTGCCGGCTCTCCCGCCGAAATCAACCTAAAGGACCGCGACATTGTCAACATGCGGATGGCGCGGGCCGCCGGCGCAGCCTGCCTGCTGGTCGGCGATATCGATCGCGGCGGCGTTTTCGCCTCTCTCCTCGGCACGGTCGAGTTGCTTGAACCGGAAGAACGCGCCCTCCTCCGCGGATTCGTCATCAACAAATTTCGCGGCGATCTACGGTTGTTAGAGCCAGGCATTGAAACTATGTCTCGCCGCATCGGATTGCGATGCGCCGGCGTCGTTCCCTTCCTACCGGATTTATGTCTCGATGAAGAAGACAGCGTCTCGCTTGAAGAGCGCCCCACAGCCAGACGCGTTTGGAACCCGCACGAAGATGGACCCAACCGTCGGCTGCGTATCGGCGTGCTCGCCTTCCCCCACCTCGCCAATTTCACCGATTTCGATGCCCTTGCAGCAGAGCCTTCCGTGGCGCTTGCCTTTCTTAAGGATCCGGAAGAAACGGCGCACGCCGATCTGCTCATCCTCCCTGGTTCCAAACAGACCCTCGACGATCTCGCCTGGCTGCGCATGCGAGACTTCGAACCCACCATTCAATCCTTCGCCGGTTGTGCAGGAATTATCGGAATCTGCGGCGGGATGCAAATGCTGGGCCTCTCCATCGAAGATCCGCATGGCGCGGAAAGCAACGGTGTGCCGCGCTCTGAGCGTGGTCTCGGCATCCTTTCGATTCGTACTGTTCTGCAAGCCAAGAAGGTGACGCGCCAGGCCCGAGGCCGCATCCTGAAGCGGCCAGGTGAAACCGCGATCCAAGGCTACGAAATCCACATGGGCGAAACGATCTATGAAGAGGGTGCATGTCCCTTCGCCGAAATCCAGCGCGCGGGAGAGAGCGTCACTCGCCCCGATGGCTGCGTTGCCGAGGCCCGGCTTGGGTTCGGAACCTATCTGCACGGCATCTTTCACGACGACGCCTTCCGTCATTCGTTTCTGTCTGCGGCGCGCGCCGCTTGCGGATTGGCCCTCCTCGAACAGAAATCTTTTTTCGCCGCCGAGCGCGAGCGCCGCATCGATCGCCTTGCGAACCACGTGCGCCGCGCGCTCGATATGCGCCTGATTCACGCCTGCCTCGGAGTTCCAGAACGATGACGCCCTCCCGCTTGGCCGCTGCCTACACTCTCGACTGGATTGCCGGCGACCCGCGCTCCTTCCCGCATCCAGTTCGCCTCATCGGCAAAGCGGTCTCTCTTGGAGAACGCCTGCTGCGGCCCGGCAGGAGCCGGAACGCCGACTTCCTCCGCGGCTCTTTTCTCACCGCCGCAATAGTAGCCGGCTCTTGGCAGGCCGCGCGTATTACCGTCCGCAAAGGCGGTGCCGTGTTCGAAATCCTGCTCGCCTGGACGACTCTCGCCACCCGCAGCCTGCTCGAGGAAACCACCGCCGTGCTCGATGCCCTAGATTCAGAAGATCTCTCACTCGCCCGCTGCCGACTCGCTACAATCGTCGGCCGCGACACCGCATCTCTTCCCGAACCCGAAATCCTTCGCGCCGTAATCGAGACCGCCGCCGAAGGTCTCTGCGATGGAATCGTGGCCCCGCTCTTCTACCTCGCTCTGGGAGGCGTGCCCCTCGCCCTCGCTTACAAAGCCATTAGCACCCTGGACTCCATGATCGGCCATTTTGAACCGCCCTACCGCTACTTCGGACGCTCGGCCGCCCGCCTTGACGATGGCGCTAATTTCCTCCCCGCCCGCCTCGCTGCAATCGCCATAATCTTCGTCAGCCGTTCCTACCAATCCTGGCTCGCCTTCTGCCGGGATGGCCGCAAGCACCCCAGCCCCAACGCCGGCCAAACCGAAGCAGCCATGGCCGGAGCGCTGGGCGTGCGACTCGGCGGCATGAATTACTACGATGGGCGTCCCTCTCCGAAGCCGCAGCTCTATCCCGAAGGCCGCGTGCCGACGCGCACAGACGCTCGCGCCTCGCTGCGCATCGTGGCCCTCTCCTCTCTCGCCTTCTTCGCCACTGTCCTGCTCGTGAGGAGAAGCTCATGACGCCCTACACTCACGGCGGCAACATAGCCCAGGCCGCCCGCCTGCTGGGCATTCCCGCGAGTCGCATCCTCGATTTCAGCGCCAACGTAAACCCTATGGGCCTCCCCCGACGCGCTGCCCTGCGCCTCGCGCGGGAAGCCTCCGATCCCACCATCTCTGCGCACTACCCGGATCCCGAATCCACCGAATTGCGCTGCCTCCTCAGCCAACAACTTGCGGTTCCGGCTGAGTGTATTCTCATCGGTTCGGGCGCCGCCGCACTCATCCAAACCGCAATCTGTGCCGTAGCTCCGCGCCGCTGCCTCATCCCCGTCCCCGCCTTCTGCGAATACGAACGCGCCTGTCGTTCCTGTGGCTCCTCTCCGGACTTTCTTCCGCTTCCGCCTGACTTCCACCTTGCCCCTCAATCGCTCGCCAAAGCCTCCTCCGGCGACCTCGTCATCCTGAACAACCCCCACAATCCCAGCGGCGCCTGCGCCAGCCGCGACGAAATGCTCTCGCTCATAGCCGCCGCCCGCCGCTCAGAAGCTTACGTCCTCGTTGACGAGGCCTTCATCGATTACTCTCCCGATTCCGCCATCACGCGCGAAGCCGCCACTTACGCCGGCCTGATCGCCGTCCGTTCGCTTACCAAGTTCTACGGTTGCCCCGGCCTGCGGGTGGGCTACGCCGTGGCTGCGCCGGAGATTGCTTCCCGCATCGCGGCGCTATTCCCGCCTTGGCCTGTGTCTACGCTCGCTCAGAACGCGCTCGCCGAAGCGCTCCGCGACAACGATTACATCCGCGAAGCGCTGGAAACGAATCACAGCGCCCGCATGAGTCTCGCCGCCGGTCTCACGGCCCTAGGTTGTCGCGTGCATCCCACGGCGGCGAATTTCCTGCTCATCCAACTCCCCGCCCGCTTCCCGGTGGCGCAAATCCGCGAGCGTCTCCTGCGCGATCACGCCATTCTCGTCCGCGAGTGCGATTCCTTCCGCGGCCTGGAAGGCCAAAATTACCTTCGCGTGGCCGTCGGCCGCGAAACGGAGAATGCCAGTTTGATCGTAGCTCTCACCGTCATCTTGGGAGATTCCTGAAATAATCGTCTATTCGCGTGAGGCGATGGCATTGCTCACGAACGAAAATCATTTGGAGACGGTCCTTCAACCACTACGGGCAAATGGTGGTTTATGCCCGGATGATCGGAAATGTCGTTTTGGCGATCCTCGGCGGTTTTTCTAATGTCACTGCGTGTCTGTAACCGCGCACTTTGCTGTTACTAACCATAAGTTGACTCCGTTATCAGGCCTATAACCGGCCCTTTGCCCTCGTCAGCCATTACACCTCAACGGAAGGGTTGGGAGCAGCCGTTTGAGTCACACGAATGGCGCTTTGTCAAAAGCGGTACCGAATCGTACCCGATACGTTAATCGGCGCACCCGGATAGATCTGCGTGTCGTCGATGGCGCTGACCCAATAACGCCGGTTGAACAAATTGGCCACGTTCAGGTCGTATTCCCAGTTTTTCCACCGATACTGCAGTCCTGCGTCGAAGATGATGTAGCCAGGCATCCAGAACAAGTTGTACAGATCGGTTGCTCTCCGGCTGACGTAGCGCTCTCCCATCATCAGCAGAAACCCCTTAGGCAAATTGTATGTCGCCCAGACCCTCTCGGTTTGCTTAGGAATCAGAGGCGGCACGAAGCCTTGGAAGTTCTGGTCGACGCTAAACCCGCTGAAATAGCTCGGTACCAAGAAGTTGCCGAAGGTCACGTTTGTATATCCATAGCTGGCGAACAGGTTCAATCTCTGAGTGGCCCGCAACCGAAGTTCCGCCTCGGCTCCGTAGGAAGTTAATCTATTGCCCTGGAAGATATCTCCGTTGGCCTGCTCTAGCGCCACGTTGAATTCGGTGATGTGGAAATAAGCCAGGTTCAGGCTCATCCGATCTTGCAGCAATTTGAAGCGCGCGCCGCCTTCGAATTGCTCGCCGGTTTCCGGTTTCAGCGTATTGCCGGCCAGGGACAACTCTACTTGCGCGGTGAACGACGTGGCCCAGTTGGCGTAGAGAGTCAGGTGAGAGAGGAGTGGTGAGACCAGTCCCGCGCGATAGGTGAAGGGATTCTGTGCAAACCTGTTCTGGGGGCCGCCGTACTGCCAGACTCCGTTGACCACCGGATAATTGAAGTCATAGTGACGGTAGGCGTCGTAGCGCCCTCCCAAAAGGAGCTGCAGTTTCGGATGAATGTTCACGAAATCCTGGAAGTAAATGGCGTTTTGTATGTTGTCGACCCCATCGTAGCTGCTGGCCGGAAAAGACGTCACCGCCGTGGCCGTCTCCACCGGATTGTAGAGGGAGATCGGGGGAATGGGCAGGTTCTCCGCCGCGTTGCTGCGCTCGGTCTTGTGGTAGTAGTCGTCGAATTCGTAGCCGATTAAGAACTGATGTTTCCACAACAGGTGGAAGCTGCCCTTGAGGTCAGTCTGGCTGAACCCCACATAGTTGTGGTGAAAGAAGAAGAGGCTGAAAGTGCTCGGGTTGATGCTGCTACCGCGGAGCACCTGGTAGGGAAGACTGGTGACATCGATGGCGTTTCCCTCGTCCTCCCAGTACTCATCGCTTCCGTATTGGAATTGCGCCGACGACCGTAGCGTCAGATTCTCGGTGAAGTCGTGCTCGTAGAAGGCTTGCACGATCGGCGAGTTCAAATTTTCGAAGTTGCCGGGCGTGTTGTAGCGATTGTTGATGTTGATGTTCGGCGGAATGATAAACCCGTAAGGGGTGGTCGCAGTGAGCGGATTGGCCAACGGCAAAAGGGGAATTCCCGCGTCCAGATCGAAGTGGTCGTCGTTCCAGTTCACGTTGAAGCGCAGGCGGTCGCGCGGCGAGATCCGCCAGAAAACTTTTGGCGTAAGGTCAAAGCGGTTGTAGCCCGCCCCTCTGAAGCCGTCGCTGTGCATAAAACCGGCGTCAATCCGGTAGAGCAGGTTCGGCGATGTTCCCAGAGGTCCCGTGGACCCGAACTCGATTCCGCCGGTGCCCCACTGCCCGCCGTGGAGGACCAGTTCCTGCTGCCTCGCATTCAGTGGTTGCTTCTCCACAATATTGATAGTTCCTCCGGGATCCTGTGTTCCATAAAGCATGGATGCCGGGCCCTTGAGGACGTCGACTTCCTGGATGCTGTTGACCTGGGAATCCGCGCGATTGCCCCAGATAGGAATGCCGTTCAGCAGTATCGCCGAACCGGGATCCTGATCCATTACCTGGCCGCGAAATTCGAAGTAGTTCAGCGAGCCGTATTGCGTCCAGGCGTTGGCGGCGGGGAGGTTGTTGATTGCGGGTACGATATCCGTCAGATTCTGCTGCTGGATCATGTCTAGCGATACCGTGTTCACTGTCACGGGCAGGTCCGGCGCGGGAATATCCGTTTTCGAGGCGACGTTTTGATCATCGACTCGAGCCGTCACAGTCACGGTTGAGTTGAGCGCCTTAGGCAGTAGGGCCGCGTCGACCGTCACAGTCCCCCCTGCGGCCACCACCACCTCGCCTTTTCTCACGGACTGAAAACCGTCGTGGCTAAATTGCACCGTGTAGGTCCCGATCGGAACGTCCGCAATCCGATAATAACCGTCATACCGCCCTATAATTTTCTTGACGGTTGTGCCTTGAGAGTCTTGAACCTCGACGGTAGCTCCCGGCAAAGTTAGATTTTGACTGTCGGATATTCTTCCCTCAATCGTTCCCGATGCGCCGCCCTGGCCCTGTGCTCGTACAAGGCCAGGCGCCATCATAAACATGAGAAGTGCGACTCGGTGCCAACGCTGAAATCGAATCATTCAGGTACCCCCTTTTTGAGATCCATCTGAAAGCCGTGAAAGGTGAAGCACTTCAACGAACCGTACTGCGTCCTAGCTTCCGCTCCGGCCGCGGACCAAGGACGTTATCAAAGCGGTCATTTCCTAATGCGGTGCTTGCCCAGAATTTGCTGTATGCTAACAGACGTTTCAGCGTGAGCCGGCAACTCGGCGGTCACTTTGAGGTTTGTGACCGGTTACGTGACAGCATCATTAATGTGCAGGTAGCGAGATCATCTGCTTGAATGCCGATTAACTGAGAGGTGGCGTTAGAACACCGAGTAGTGGTAGAAGGTGATCTGATGTTCCAACGGCTAGACTCCTCGAATTCTCGGACAGGGGCCGGAATTCAAGATCCAGCAACCGCTGGGGAAGGGGTCACTCCGTCTTCGCAGATATCGAATTGACTCTGATCGATGGTATCCACCGTGTAGCGCTGGAAATGCCGCGAAGCCAGTTCGGGAGGCGGTTCTAGAAATTGGTTCGCGTCCAACATCGCCTCGACATAGTTATAAATCAGGTCAACGTCTGCGACGCTATTAATCGAATGGAGCCAGATTGAATTCCCGTGAAACTGTACCAACACCACGTTGGCTAACGTGCAGGGACCCAGGCAACCGGAAATTGTCAGATGAAACCGGCGCCGAATCCCGCGCGCTTTCCATTGACGCTTGAATTCGTCCAGGGCGAGGAACGGGAAACCCTTCTCGGTCTTGCCACAACAGCAGCCAACGCCACATATAAAGAGGTGGCCATCCTGAACCCGCAACTTTCGCGTATCTTCGCTCGCCAGCGGAATCTGGTGAATCGGACTATCGAGACGCATTGGTCCTCGGACGATCCTGTTTTCCCATATAACACCGTCGTCAGGAATGTCCAATATCAGCTTAGCAGGTTCCGCAAGGCTCTTCCACGTAGCAGCCGACTTTAGTGCGAAGTATCCGGTCACTATCCGAGATGTGACCTCTTGTGTCCCGCTCTTAACCGGCGTCCCTGCTAAAGTGCGTGATAAGATGAGCCAAAATAAACTCGTGCGAAAAGGAAGCCTAGGTCTCCTGTTGGTATTCACGCTGATGACGGCAGCCGTCCGGTGCGTGACGGCCTGCACCCTCGCCCTTTGCAACGACGTCACTACGGCATCTTTGCCGGGTATCGCTGACCTTCTGCCGTGCCACCAACACCATAAGATACCAGGGCAACAGACTCCACCACCTTGCTCTCATCAGGTTCCTGTTTTGGCCCAAGCTGTGTCTTCCGAAATATCGCACTTCGCCCCGACCATCGCGATCAATTTATCAGCAGCAAACTTTTCCGTGTATAGGGCGCTGAACAATCTAGAGGCCCTGGCTGCTCCTGGCGTCGCTCCACCCACGCTCGCCGCAATCTCTTCCGTCATCCTTAGAATCTGAAGTCTCCCAATCTTTCCTGATGTTTTTTAAATCGTGATGCGCACAGTGCGCACACTCTTGGAAGATTTCATGATCCGGGAAGAGGTATTTCGATTGCCGATCCGTGCCGTCGCACGCGTCCTGTTGCTTCTGGCTTTTCTCGGCGCCCTTGCCGCTTGGCCTGTGGTTGCCCAGTATGCCCACGGGAGTGCGACCTCCGGCGTTTGGCTGGTAGCCTTAAAGGGCGAGGACGAGCCGTCCAGTTTGAAACGTCCGGTTGGCAGCGCCGGCAAAGTCGTGAAGGAGGAGGTTATGGAACCCGATGTTTGCACGTGCTGCCCGACTTCCATGGTGAGAACGGCGCGGGGGCTTCTCGTGGATTACCGTGGCCACACGCCGAAGAATATTCGCGATATCGGCGTGAAACGACTGGAAAACGGTAATTGGTTGCCTGCGAAGAACCTCAATCCCGATAATTGGGAGATCAACGCATGTCCCGTTAATGGGGAGTCCGCGGCGGCAAAAAACAATCGCGTCGCGATTGCCTGGCACACCGAAGGCGGTGACAAACCGCGCGTCCAACTCGTCTTTTCATTGAACGGCGGGGCCACGTTCTCCAAACCGATCACGGTTAACACCGGCGATGCCCTGGGCCACCCCTCAACGGTACAGACCAACGATGGCGGTGCCTTCGTCTCTTGGATAGAGGAAGGCGAGAAGTCGCCCTGGGGAAATTCAACCAATGGAAAAGTCCAAACAGCGAGGCTGGTGAAGTGAGAAATGTTTTTATAACGGTGCTCGTGGTCTTTCTCGTAATCGGGGCTGCCGTTTTCATATTCCTAAAAACTGCAACCGGCGGATTCAGCGCCAGGGCGGAGCCATCCGCAATCGAGAAAATGGCCGCAAGGTGGGCCAGGCGGGCCGCTGTTCCGGCCGGGGTCAAAGCGATGCGAAATCCTATTCCGGAGACCTCGGCAGTTCTCGCAGATGCGCGTGCTCACTGGGCCGACCACTGCGCTTCGTGCCATGCCAACAGCGGCAGCGGCGACACGGAGATGGGAAAGCACATGTATCCCCCAGCACCCGACATGCGCCAGCCCACAACACAAAACATGAGCGATGGCGAGTTGTTCTACGTTATCCAGAACGGCGTCCGCTTTACCGGTATGCCGGGTTGGGGTAGCGGTTCGGAGCACGACACCCAGGACTCTTGGAAGCTTGTGCGTTTTATCCGCCATCTGCCGAAGCTTTCGGCGGAGGAGGAGCAGGATATGGAACAGATGAATCCGAAGACACCCGATGAACTGAAGGAAGAGCAGGAAGAAAGGGAGTTCTTGAATGGAGGGGAATTACATGAAGATGCACAGCACGAACATCATTAGGCTCAAGATATACGCCGCGATTCTTGCGATCGTGTGCCTTGCGCTCCTACCCACTGTCGCCACCGCACACGGCGGTGAAGAACACGTAATCGGAACGGTCGTTAAGATTTCGGATACGGCCGTTACGGTCAAGACAACAGCCGGAAAAACCGTCGAAGTCGGTTTTGACGCCAAGATGACAACCTACGAGCGCGCCAAACAGCCCATTCAGAAGACCGACATCAAAGTCGGTGACCGGGTCGTGATCCACGCAATGGAAATGAACGAGAAGCTGGTCGCCCATACTGTGGAGATTGGAACGGCGGCGGCAGCCAAGCATTGAAATCCAAATGTCGCTTTCGCGGCGGTTTTACCGTAACGGAAACCGCCGCCATTTTCTCAAGCCCCAAATCCACAGACCTGCTCGCTGGATTGGCTGAAGTTGGCGCCGGAAACAGCAGTGTCTCTTCCTTGTTGATTTCTTTCGCTGTGTTAGTGCTCTCCGAAAAAACAGCGCTTCGGAGACTTGACACTGGGGGTTGATACGGTACCGCCAATTTAGGACCAAAATGGAACTTTGCTAGGATGTATTGAATGGAGAGCGACCACGCCGGTTCGCATTGGGATCGAAAGTACGAACGAGGCGTACCATCTCTAGAGAATCCAGATCCCTTTTTTGTTACTGCATTCGATAGCTTTGTGACGAACGCGTTCCCTTTGGGCGGCAACGCCTTGGACCTCGCAGCTGGGTTAGGGCGACACGCGCTGTTTCTTGCTCAACGAAAATGGAAAGTCACGACCGTGGATATTTCGAAGGTTGCGATCCGAACGCTTGGCCAGAAGGCACAGCAACTGAACGTCATATTGGACATGTTTGCCCTCGATGCCAAGGATTATCTGTTCCCGTCCAACCAATTTGACCTAGTCGTGATGTTCTATCACTTCGATCGCGATCTACTTTCGAAGGTCCTATCGTCGCTAAAGCCTGGCGGTCTTTTGATCTGCAAGAGCTACATGATCTGGCTTTCGTATGACGGAACAGCCCCCCGAAACCTGCAACCCTTGAAAAATGGGGAACTTCTGTCGATGCTGCCGGGACTACAAGTTCTGCACCATAAGGAGCGCCCGGTGAGAGATCACGGGGTGGTCGAGTACGTCGGTCGGATGGTTTTGGAATGACAAAAGCAATTCGGTTTTTCTGCAATAGAGAAAGGGGAGATCCATGGGACGCTTGAATGGCTACCGGGAAGGATGTCGCCCAGTCCGAGGATGACGCCGGCGAGATTTGCGGATACGAAAGCCCGCTGACATCCGCAAGCTGCCATCGCTCCTGAGCAAAGTTCGCGTAGTCTCCCGCGAAGAGTTCGAGCAAAGTTTCGCCCGCGCAATGGGACGGGGAGTCGGGCCTACGGGTTTACTCGATTCTGTTCGGTGGGATCTACCCTAATTGCCAGGCAACGTCGCTGTTGGTCGTTCGATCCAGACGTGTTCCACGATAGCTTCAGCGAAGCCGGAAATCGCCATGGCGACTAATTCTTTGGCCACCTGCTGAATCTTCTTCGCGGCAGACCACTCCTTCTCCGTCGCGGCCCCGATAGCCACAAGCGTACACGAGGCCAGCGATGGGAGGTTCCGTTGCGATGGCCCATTCAACTGCGTCTTTTGGCGCAGTTAAGTAAAGTATCACCCAGGTGGAATCGAAAGGCCGTTTAAATTTGGGGGGTTTAGCCGCCATGGTTGTGGCGCAGCAAGTGCTTACCTCACAACGTGACCAATTCGGAAGGAGGGTCAACAGATGAAGTTATCAGAATCGGAATTCACACAACTCGCGCGGACACACAAAACCGCTGAAGATCACCTGAAACTTGCCGCGCACTTCACTGCGCATGCGATTGAACACGAAAATGATGGCAAGCTGCTTGAAGAGATGTCCGGCTACTTATCGGGGCACCACAACGCAGGGGAAAATGAACTCTCTGCGGAAGAGCGCCACTACGCCGCGCATTCCCGTGAGGCGGCGGAAGCCATGCGGAATCTGGCAAACATTCATGAACGCCTCGCCAAAGAGCACCAGAACAGGAAATAACCAGATCGGCCCGGCAAAGGAGGCAGCACAGACTCCTTATGCATCGCACGACGCGGTCAGCACTTGTTTGAACAGCGCCCTGGCCTGTGCAATGCTTAGTGGCAGATCACCTGCTGGCAAAAGCCCGTCCTGCATCAGGCCTTCAGCAAGTTGGGCGATGAGGGGCAGCCGCAGGTTCAGGCGGGCCAACAGGTCCTTCTCCCGGAACGCTTCGGTGGGCGTACCGTTGAACTGAATACTGCCGTACTCCATCAGCACCACGCGGTCGGCCAGCAGCGGCACGAGATCGGCATCGTGCGTAGCGAACACCATTGTGATGCCCAGATCCTGGTTGAGCTTAGTGAGGAGTCCGACCAGATTACTACTGGTTTTGGGGTCCAGGGCACTGGTCGGCTCATCGAGCACCAGGATCTGCGGCTTCATCGAGAGGACGCTGGCGAGCGCAATGCGCTTTTTTTCACCGCCGCTGAGGTTGAATGGCGTCTTGTCGATGGAATCACGCATATCGACCACGTCCAGCGCCCACCTGACGGTAGCGTCCAACTCGTCTTCGGGCACTTTTAGGTTTGCCAGACCATACGCGACTTCGCGATATACCGTGGTGTTGAACAACTGATCGTCCGAATCCTGGAACACCATGCCGACTTTACGCCGCACCGTGCGAAGGTGTTCGCGCACCACCGGCAATCCGTCCACCACCACTTGGCCGGTATTGGGTTGCAACAGGCCGTTAAGCATCTGGAACAGCGTGGATTTACCGGCGCCGTTTGGCCCCATGATGGCAACGCGCTCGCCTGCGGCGACCGACAGGCTCACATGATCCAGTGCCTGGTGGCCGCCGGGGTAGGCGAAGCTGATGTCAGTAATTTCGATGATATTCTCGTCGCGTTTTTTAAGGCTAGCGGGCATTGGCAATGGCAAGCAGAAGCATCGCCGCGGCGCTCGCCCCTCCGATCAGCTTGTCGCGCGTAGGGATCGGCCGGGTAAAGAAGCGCACTCCCGTGGCGTCCTCACTGTAGCCGCGCGCCAGCATCGCTTGGTAGATACGCGTGCTGCGGTCCAGTGACTTAATCAAGATGCTACTGGCAATGCTGCCGGTTTCGGAGACACGATGTGACCAGGAGCCTGTGTCCCCCATCCGGCTGACCTGGGCGCAACGCATGGTGTGGGCGGTGTCCTGGAGGATGAAAATATAGCGGTACATCATGTCAGCGATATCAATGATAATGCCGGGAATCCTCCACAGGCGCAGGGTTTCCAGTATCTCAATCATCGGCGTTGTGAATGCCAGCAGGGTGGCAAGCGTGACCGCCGCCATGATACGCACGAACAGCAACAACCCCTTCATGGCGCCTTCTTGCCAAGCTGTGAGGGTGAAAAATTTGAGGGGAATCACGAACAGCGGGTGGCCGCCCTGCGTGAACAGCACGCTCAGAAACACCACCCAGGCAATGCCCAGCGGGATCAGCAGGCGCACCAGCAAATCGCGGAAGCGAAAATGCAAACTCAGGAAGAGGCTTACCGCAAAAATCCATAGCCCCAGTGCCAACATCCAGTTAGTGAGCGTTGCCGCGAGTACCACGGAGGCCAGTAGCACCCCAGTTTTGACCCGGCCGTCGATGTGGTGCAGGAGGCTGTCGCCCTCAGCGGTATAACGCGACAGGTACATGTCTCAATCTTCTTCTTTTGTGCCTGGTTGCGGTTTGCTGCCAAACAGCCTAAGCCAGTTATAGCCGACAATGATACCGGCAAAGAAGTTGGCCACCGAGAACGCGCTGAGCTCGGCATCGCCCGGCAATTCGACAAACGGATGGTGCTCCCCATGCACCTTGGTGGCAGTGGCCAAGTTGTTCACCACATCGTCGGTGCCGATGCCCGTCATCTTGTGGTGTGACATGTAGCTGGCGGAAGCGAAAATAGCCAACTCGACGACGATCATGATCGCCAG
>JASIAM010000332.1 GCA_030041985.1 Bryobacteraceae bacterium
AATCTCGGGCTGCGGCACGATTCATTACCCAACGCACACGCCTTATCCCGCGCTTCCGTTCTGGTGAGGGGTGATCGCTTGGTACAATTGGGTCTTGCCTTACAACGAACAACTCATTGCCCCCATGCGGGCCGATCTAGTCCGCCACGGAGTGGAGGAGACCAGAACTCCCGAGCAGGTTGACCAGCTTCTTGCCACATCCAGCACCGTGCTGATGGTTGTGAATTCGGTGTGCGGCTGTGCGGCAGGCCGCGCCCGTCCGGCCGTGGGAATGGCGCTTCAACATCCGACGCGGCCCATCAAAGCTGCCACGGTTTTTGCCGGAGGAGATGAAGCAGCAGTCACGCACGTCCGAAAGCTTTTAGCGCCACACCCCCCTTCATCGCCCTCGATTGCTCTATTCCGGGACGGTAAGCCCGTGTGGATGCTACACCGGAGCGACATCGAGAGCCGGGATCCGATGGCGATTGCCAAGCTCCTGACAGCCGCATTCGATCGTTTCTGTTGATCGACGCCCCGCGAGGCTCGAACTGGCGCAGTCGTCCCCTCCAACCGGTTCACGGGGCGCCGTATGCCATACTGAATGGCGATGCAGAGAATCCTTTCGGCGCTATGCACGGTTTGTGTCCTTATGCTGGCAGGCTGTTCCTCTTCGGCCAATCTGGTCAAAGTAAACCTGGATACTTCGAAAGGGGCTTTCGTTATCGAAGTGCATCGTGACTGGGCGCCCATCGGTACAGATCATTTCCTCGCTCTTGTGAAAGCGGGCTATTATGATGGCGACCGTTTTTTCCGTGTGGTGCCCGGTTTCGTAGTGCAGTTTGGGCTCAACGGAGATCCTGCCGTCACCGCGAAGTGGAGAGATATGCCTTTACAGGATGACCCGGTGACGCAGAGCAACACGGTGGGGACGGTGACCTATGCCACCAGTGGACCGAACACACGAACCACCCAACTGTTCATCAATCTTGCGGATAACCAAAGGCTGGATAGCATGGGGTTCGCGCCATTCGCTAAAGTGATTTCCGGTATGGATGTGGTTCAAAGCATTTATGCAGACTATGGTGAGCGGCCCGATCAAGGTTTAATCGAAACGAAGGGCAACACATATTTGCAAAGCCAGTTTTCTCAGCTTGATTACATCCGCAAGGCCACGATCCAGCAGTGATTCCGGAACCATTGCCTCACACAGCGGCGCGCTGATCAAGACACCGAAGATCTTCGCCCCTCGCCCCACCGGATCAGCGCGACCAGGGCCGCCGCCAAAGCGATCGCGACGCCGACCAGCGTCCAGGCATTGCGCTCGAGAAAACCCTGGGCATCGAGGCCTAGCTTGACGCCCAGGAATGCATCGCCGAAGTAGCGGCAGGCACGGGCAAAAACGATCACCGCCAGAAACCTGACGATGCTGGTGTGCAGGACTCCGGCAGAGATGACGAAAAACTTCAGCGGCAAGGGCAAAACCGGTGTGGCCGCGGGGAGGAACACGGTGACCAGACCATAGCGGTGAAACCAGATGCGGAAGCGGCCTGGATTATCGGCCAGTTTCACGAATCGTCGCACGCCCATGCGGGCCATCTGGAACAGCACCACATTGCCGATGGCGGAACCCAAGACGCCAAGCAGCGCCGCCAACCACACACGCGAGGACGCCTTCACCGCGATCACGATGATGAGCACATCCATGGTCGCGGGGAGCGGAATACCGATCGAATCGATGACGCCGAGCAGGAACACGCCCCATGGCCCAAACGCCACCAGCGCGGAAGTGATTCTCGAGAGCACGCAAACTAGCCGCCGCCCGAGGAGCGGTTAGACCTCGTGCCTCCTGGTCCTCTTCAATAACTCTTCGGCCCGCGTGATGGCCTTCTGTTCCGCCTCCTCACGGGTCGCGCCGGTAGTCCGGCACAGGGCAGCGCCCGGGGAAACGTTATCCGCTTTGCAATGCCACTCGGCGCCAAGCCGATAGCTGGATAAATTCACCGGCCAGCCGGCCAATTCCAGCTTTTTCTCCTGAAACTCTTCGGCGTGCATTCCTGTTGGCATTCCGGGTATGGGCCGCTCAGCCTTTAGCGCTCGCCGCGACGCCCTTTTCGACCGGGGCGCCCACCAGGTTGCCCCACTCGGTCCACGAGCCATCGTAGTTAGTCACGTTATCGAAGCCCAGCAGGTATTTGAGGGCGAACCAGGTATGGCTCGACCGTTCGCCGATGCGGCAATAGGCGATCACCGGCCGGGAGCCATCGATGCCCTCGACGCCATAGAGCGCCCTTAGCTCGTCGGCCGATTTGAAGGTGCCGTCATCGTTGGCGGCCTTGCCCCACGGGATATTGCGAGCACCGGGAATGTGGCCGCCGCGCTGGCAGGTTTCGGGCAATCCCGGCGGCGACAGGATCTCACCGGTGAACTCCTGCGGGCTGCGCACATCCACCATGGCGGCGCTGCGGTTGGAAGAAGCAGCCTGCACGGCCGGCAGAAAGGCGCGCAAAGAAAGGTCGGGCGCTTTGGCCGCATAAGACGTGCGGCGTATCTGGGGCGCATCCTTGGCAAGCTCCCGCGATTCGGCAAGCCACTTCTTGCGGCCGCCATTCATCAGCCGCACATCTTTATGTCCGTAAACCTTCGCTTGCCAGAGCGCCCAGGCGGCAAACCAGTTGTTGTTGTCGCCGTAAATCACCAGAGTCGTATCCGGAGTGATACCGGAGGCGGCCATTAGTTGCTCGAACTGTTCCTGCGACAAAATATCGCGCCTCAGGGTATCACAAAGCTGGGTGTTCCAGGCCCAACCGATGGCGCCGGGAACATGCCCTTCGTCGTAGGCTTTCGTATCCACGTCAACTTCTGCGATCCGGACCTTGGGATCGTGCGCGTGAGCCGCGACCCACTCCGTGCTGACGAGGACTTCGGGATGCGCGTATTCGGCCATATACTCTCCTGCGAAAAATTGAGATGATGGAATTCAATTATAGCGGACGTCATGGCTTTCTCTTTCCGATTCCTGGCGGTTGTTTGGTTAGCAGCAACATGCTGGGCACAGGCGCTCCCGAAAGTCACCATCAATTACGCCACGCGGACAGGCACCACGTGGCCGCTATACATCGCGATGGAGGCGGGCTATTTCAGCAAATACGGGCTGGACGCGAACATTGTTTTTGCAGTTCATCCGGCCGGAATTGCGATGCTGGTGAGCGGCCAGGCGGCCATGACCAATTACCCGCTCGAACAGGCGATGATTGCGGCATCGCGCGACGGATCGCTGGAGATTATCGGCAGCCCGTATCGCAAGAGCCTGTTCGCCTTGATGGCGGCGAAACAATTTGCGAGCGTGCGTGATTTAAAGGGCAAGCGAGTCGGGGTGAGCCAGATTGGCGACGCGCCTTACAACTACGCTGTAGCTTTGCTCGGAAAATTCGGCCTGACGCCGCGGGACGTCGAATGGATGCCAATCGGCACGGATGTGAATGGACGCGCTGCGGCGCTGGTGAGCGGCCGCGTGGATGCCACCATGATCACCGCACCCGTGTATTTCCGCCTGGAGGCCGAAGGCTATAAGAGCCTCGCCAATACCAGCGACTACGACGATCTGTACGCGCCTACGGTGTACCTTTTCAAGAAGAGCCTGGTGGCGGCTAACCCGAAGTTGCCGGAGTTGCTGATCAAGGCCCTTACAGAAGCCATCAAGCGCTTCTACGAGGACAAGCCATTTGCCCTGAAAGCTTACGTGAAGTACACCGCGGAAGACCCGGCGGACGTGGAACGCGTCTACGATCGGTACGCCAAGACCAACACCTTTGAGCGCGTGCCCTATGTAACGGCGGCGGCGGTGCAGTACATGATCGACCACCCAGTGGATGAGCAGACCGGGGCACAGTTGAAGAAGTTCGATTTCCATACCGTAATTGAAAACACTTTGGTCGATCGCCTGGTGCGGGAAGGCTTTTTCGAAAAGCTCTTCGGCCCTGGCATCAAAGCCGAGGAGGAGCGAAAGGCGAAGGAAGCGTTCCGGTGAGACGCGTCAACCGGGCAGTGGCAGTATGGTTGGCGGCGGCGTGCTGCGGTGCTGCAGCCGATGCGCCGGATATCCAAAAGCTTAAAAGTGTCGAGCAGTCAGCCGGCTTTAAACCCACGGGAAACTTCACACACGCCGATCCGCGCATTACCGCATACTATCGCTGCTACTACACCGGGAAACTGGAGCTTCCGGAATCGTACAACGATCTGAAGCTGCGCCAGGGAACTAAGGACGGCTGCAACCTGAACGAGAAAAAATACGATGTGTTCTTTTATCCCATAGAGGCCGTGGCGAGCGGCCACACGCCCGTGACGCGAGCGCTTGCGCAGGCGACCGAGGGGCGGCTGGCCATGGTGGTGCCGCACGAAGATTTTCACGCCCAGATTGAGGGCCTGCCCGGCCGGATCGCCGAAGCGGCCGCCACGCTGGTGGGCTTTCTAACGGGCGCGGCGGCGATGGGCGAAGCTCCGCTGGATGCTGACCTCTTCCTGCGCAAAGCCGAGATGGTCAACCGCACCTTTGACCACTTGAGCGCCGTTTACCGGAGCGCCCACCGGGGCGGGCTTTCCGAACGATCGGCGCGCGACGAGCAGAGGCAGCTTCTCGGCGCGTTCGAGCAGGAGTGCACCGCGATTCCCCAAAAGCCCCGCTCCTTTAATAAGTGCCTCTCGGCGGCAAATAACGCGGGCCTGGCGTTTGACCATACGTATACGAAATTTTATCCGCTGCTCTACAGCATTTACGTGGGTTGCGGGAAGGATTTGCGGTGTACGACGCAGAAGATTCTTGCCGCGCCGCGAAAGAGGCCGGAGCGGGAAGTAGTGGCCTATTTGGAACAGGAGCGGGCCGCAACCGGCGCAACGCGTTAGAGCGGCGCTTGACGGAAGCGGTTCGTGAGCTCTAATATGTCGTCATGCGACACGTTGTCGAACGGACGGAACCAGCGGAGGTCAAACCGCTTTCCGAAGCGGTCTTCCTGATCCTGCTCAGCCTGGCCGAGAAGCCGCGGCACGGCTACGCCTTGATGCGCGATATCGAGAGCCTGAGCCATGGCCGGGTGCGGCTCAGCACGGGAACGCTGTATGGGGCGCTGCGCCGGTTGCTCGATGACGAGTGGATCGAGCGTTTCGAGCAGGAAGACACCTCGCGCGATAAACAAGCGTATCGGCTTACTCCGGCGGGGCGCCGGCAATTGCAAGGGGAACTGGAGCGGATGCGCCAGTTGACACGGGCGGCGGCCGCTCGTTTGCGCATGAGCGAGGCGTAAATGAAACACGGATTCTTCGACTTTCTCCTGAGCCTCTATCCGAAAGATCACCGCGAGATGTTCGGCGCCGAAATGGCAAACGTCCTTCGGCAGGCAGCACAAGACCGCCGAAGCGAAGGCATTGCGGCCTATCTTTGGTTCACGTTTTTCGAAATCGCGGGTCTCCTCGCGGGCGCGGTTGCGCTCCGGGCCGCAACACTCGCGGGCCGTTCCCGGATCAAACCTGTGCTCTGGATCCCGGCAGCATCCTCGGTTGAAGAGACCGAGAGGCTCATCCAGCGCAGCGTCGACTGTATGGTGCGCGCCATAGCCACGCATCAATTCGTCAAAGCCCGCTTCTACTCGGAAGTCGAACGCAAGTTGCGCCAGCGCCTGGAGGGTTTGAAAGGTGAGCTACCCCACTAGCGCGCGAATCTCTTCGTAGAGGCGTTCGGTAAGTTCGGAGCGGCCGGCAGCTTTGAGGCCCTGCGTGGGGATGGGCGCGCCGATGCGCACCTGCACTTTGCCGCTTCGAATGTGAATCGAATCCATGGGCAGCAATTCCCGCATGCCGACGATGCCCACGGGAACTACCGGCACGCCCGCTTTGATCGCGATGTAAGCTGCGCCTTCGCGAAATTCGCGCAAACCTTCCGGCGACCGGCCGCCCTCCGGAAACAACAGGACGGAAATACCGCGATCGTGAATGGCTTGCGCGCCCGCGCTCATGCTCTTCAGCGAATTGCGGGCATTCGAACGGTCTACTGGTAGATGGCCGGCCCAGCGCAGATGCCAGCCCAGGAACGGAATCCGGTACAAACCCTTTTTGGCGAAGAAGCGGAATTGCTGCGGCAGCACTGCCATCACCGCCGGAATGTCCATGTAGCTCGCGTGGTTGGCAACAAAAACATAACTGCCCGTGGGGTCGAGTTTTTCGGTTCCGGTGCAGCAAACGCGGATGAAACTTACAGCCAGCAACGCTCTCGCCCAAACGCGCGCTACACGGTGTGCCGCGTTGCCGGAGCGATCGAAGAGAGCCGTGGACATGGAAACGATTCCCAATACCACGGTGGAAAGAACGATCAGCGGGGTCGAAACCAGGAGCGAGCGCAGAAAACTCATCGCCGGCCCTTGAACAGCGCGCGAGCCTCGCCCACCAGGTAGAGCGACCCGGTGATCACAATGGCATCTTCCTCCCCCGCATCGCGTACCAAGGCGAGAGCTTCCGGAAGCGTGGCGGCGATGCGCACGTCCGGGTGATCGGCCAGCTCGGCGATAGCCTCCGGGTGCAGGGCGCGAGGTTGCGCGGGCGCGGTCGCGATGACCTGCCGGGCGCGCGGAAAGAGAATGCCACACACCTCTTCCACGGCTTTGTCGCGCATAGCGCCATAGATAAGCCGCACGCGCCGGTTCTGATAAAAGCGGTCCAGATACGCCGCGAGAGCTCGCGCGCCGGCGGGATTGTGCGCGCCATCGAGGAGAATTTCGGGGTGCTCCGAAACAAGTTCGAGCCGGCCCGGCCACTGAGCCGAAGCGATCCCTTGCTCAATAGCGGGATCGGCGATTCCCAGGCGAAGCAGCGTAATGGCTGCGGTAACCGCATTACCGACCTGATGCTCGCCCGCGAGCGGGCAAGAAATGGCGAGCCGCGATTGCGAAGGACCAGTTAGCGTGAAACTACTGCCGCGCGCCGACAGGCGGAGATCGCAGACCTTCCAATCGGCGGCGCGCTCGAAGGGAATATTCAATTCGGCAGCACGCCTCGTGAGCACACCATCCGCCTCCGGCCGTTGCCGCGCGAAAACAGCGGGCGCTCCCGGTTTTAGAATGCCGGCCTTTTGGCTCGCGATAGCTTCCAAGCTTCGCCCCAGAAATTGTTCATGATCGAAATCTATCGGAGTAATCACGGCGATCTCGGGACGCACCACATTGGTGGCATCCAATCGCCCGCCCAAACCGACTTCGAGCGCCACCATGGAGGTCTGCTCCTCAGCGAAGATGAGGAACGCCATGGCGGTGACCGTTTCGAAGTAGGTGGTATGCAAATCGATGGCCCCGCTATCGAGCAGTTGTTCCACCACCGCGTGGACGCGGTTGAACGCGCTTGTGAAGACGCCGGCCGAGACGGGATGCCCGCCAACGGAAATCCGTTCGGTCGGTTCCATCAGATGGGGCGAGATGAACAGGCCGGTGCGATGGCCCGCGGCGCGCAATGCCGATTCGATCATGGCACACGTGGAGCCTTTTCCATTGGTGCCGGCCACGTGGACAAAGCGGCATCGGTCTTGTGGATTGCCGAGCGCGGCGAGGACAGTGCGGATCCGCTCCAAACCGAACTTGGCGGTTTTCATCTCGTTGCCGAGAGCGTAGAGGAAATGGACGGAGTCGGGGTAGTTCACAGAATCGGGTGGTTAGTCCTGAAGCAAATGGAGCGCTCGCGCAATATATGATTTCAATTCGAGCCGCGGCACCACGGCATCGAGCATGCCGTGTTTCAATAGAAATTCGCTGCGCTGAAAGCCCTCCGGCAGCTTCTGGCGAATGGTCTGTTCGATCACGCGCGGGCCGGCAAAGCCGATCAGGGCGCCTGGTTCGGCGATATTGAGGTCGCCCAACATGGCATAGCTGGCGGTCACACCTCCGGTAGTGGGGTCCGTAAGCAGGCTGATGTAGGGCAGGCGGGCCTCATCGAGGCGCATAAGCGCGGCCGAGATTTTGGCCATTTGCATGAGGCTGATCGCGCCTTCCTGCATGCGGGCGCCGCCCGAAGCAGAGACGATAATCAACGGCGTCCGCTGGGAGATGGAACGCTCGATGGATCGCGCAATTTTCTCGCCGACCACGCACCCCATGCTGCCGCCAATGAAGCGCGGCTCCATCGAGCAGATATGCACGGGGCGTCCTTCCAGCTTGCCGGCGGCGGAGATCAGCGCATCGGAGAGATTCGTGGCCTCCCGCATGCGCTCGAGGCGCTCGCGATAGGGCTTGCTGTCCACGAAGCCGAGCGGATCGGAAGAGGTTAGGCCGGCATCGAACTCGTCGTATGCTCCTTCGTCCATGAGCAACTTGAGACGCTGCACCGCATCCAAGCGCCCGTGATTCCCGCATTTCGGACAAACGTTCCACTGGGTGTCGAACTCTTTTTTCCAGATGATCTGGCGGCAGCCTTCGCACTTCTGCCACAAACCTTCGGTGCGTATGTGGCGTTCGCTTTCGTCGCCTCGCGGAACCGTAGCTTCTGGCTTATCCCGTTTGAACCACGACATACAAACATCAACGTTAGCGCGGGTAGGGATGGCCTCGCAAGGTTGCGAAAGCGCGATAGATCTGTTCGGCCAGGATGGCGCGGGCGAGCTCGCGCGGAAAAGTGAGCGGCGAAAGCGAGAGCAAGAGGTCGGCGCGGCTGCGCCAGGCTTCGGGCAAACCGTCGTGCCCCCCGATCCCGAATAGGAGATCGCGGGCGGCGCGTTCGGCATTGGCGATGAGTTTGCAAAAACCGCTCGAATCGAGCAGCTTGCCGGAGGGATCGCAGAAAATCTTTTGGGCTGTGGGGTGGCGCGCCCACAGGTCGATGCGCTCCGGGCGAACTTCGCGCATCCCGGTAGCGGCATAGCGCGAGGCGCGGGTTACGAAATCCGCAGCCAGAGCATTGGCGTGCGGATCTTTGGGACGGCCAATAAAGTAAATGTAAATTTTCAAGCGGCTGTTACCCGAATCCCGAACCGGCTGAGCCGTTACGAATGCCGTTGTGCCAGGACGCGGGGAGGGATATGATTATCCGATCGAGACATAGGAGACCGTCATGACTATTCAGTCGGCAGCTCTCCAAAAGATTGTAGCTGCACACGATACCTTTTACGTCGTTAAGCAGTGCTGCCCGCCATCCACATCGGACGCCGTCATGGTTGTTCATCAAGTGCCCATGGGCGCGGAAGAATTGGGGTCGTTCGACACTCCAAATCAAGCCATCGATTTTGCGGAAGCGGCTGTTCGAGAACGGCATGCCATTGGCTCACTGCTGGAACTTGTCGACCCGCCCCACGGTCTGGTTGGAGGCGGCTAAAATTTACAAGAACGGCGCAGCGGGCTCGGCCGCGCCGCAGCGCGAAAGCTACATCCGGTCGACGATTGCGTTCAGCGTAGCGCTGGGCCGCATCGCCGCGGCGCACATTGCGCCGTCCGGCAAATAGTAGCCTCCGATATCCATGCGCTTACCCTGCGCTGCCAGCAGTTCCGCGGCAATCCGGCCCTCGTTCTCCGCCAGCGCGGCGGCTACCGGAGCGAAACGCCGCTTCAATTCCGCGTCCTCGTCCTGGGCAGCGAGCGCCTTGGCCCATGCCAGCGCGAGATAAAATGTCGAACCGCGATTATCGATCTCGTTCACCTTGCGCGAGGGGTAGCGGGCCCCCTCCAGGTATTGGCCAATCGCCGCGTCCAGCGTTTTCGAAAGTAGCGCCGCCTTTGGGTTGCCGGTCTTCGCCGCGATAAGCTCCAGCGACGGCACCAGCGCGCAATACTCGCCGAGCGAGTCCCAGCGCAAATGCCCTTCTTTGAGGAACTGCTGCACGTGCTTGGGCGCCGATCCGCCGGCGCCGGTCTCAAACATTGCGCCGCCGCCAAGCAGCGGCACGATAGAGAGCATGCGGGCGCTCGTTCCCAACTCCAGAATCGGGAACAAGTCGGTGAGATAGTCACGAAGCACGTTGCCAGTAACCGAAATGGTGTCCTCGCCGCGCCGGATTCGTTCAAGCGAAAACTTCATCGCATCCGCCGGCGCCAGGATCTTGATTTCCAGTCCCGATATGTCGTGTTCGGGCAAGTAACTTTTCACCTTCTTGATAATCTCCGCGTCATGGCCGCGATCCGGGTCTAGCCAGAACACGGCCGGCGCGCCGGTCGCCCGCGCGCGCTCGATGCCCAGCTTTACCCAATCCCGGATGGCATCGTCTTTCGTCTGGCAGGCGCGGAAGATATCGCCGCGCTCGACGCTCTGTTCGAGCAAAACCCTGCCATCCGCCGCAACGATACGAATCACGCCGTTGCCGGGCGCAGTAAACGTCTTGTCGTGGGACCCGTACTCTTCGGCCTTTTTAGCCATCAGCCCGACGTTAGACACACTGCCCATGGTCGCGGGGTCAAACTGCCCGTGCTTCTTGCAATCCTCGATCATGGCCTGGTACACGACGGCGTAGGAGCGGTCCGGAATCATGGCGACGGTGTCCTCGAGCGCGTCGTCTTTGTTCCACATCTTGCCGCCATCACGAATCACGACTGGCATCGATGCGTCGACGATCACATCGTTGGGGACGTGGAGGTTGGTTTTGCCCAAGCGCGAATCGACCATTGCCAGGCCGGGACCTTTGTCGTAACAGGCGCGAATATCTGCCTCGATCTCGGTCTTTTTCCCCGCGGGAAGGCGCTGGAGCTTGCCCAAAACATCGGCCAGCCCATTGTTCACGTTGGCGCCGGCCTCCGCGAGAGCGCCGGCGTGCTTCTCCAGGGCATCGGCGAAGTAAACCGATACACAGTGTCCGAACATGATCGGGTCGGAGACCTTCATCATCGTGCATTTCAGGTGCAGCGACAACAGCGCGTTGTCCGCTTTGGCAGCGGCGATCTGCTCTGCGTAGAATTTGCGGAGCGCCGCCACGTTCATTACCGCGCAGTCGATGACCTCCCCCTTCAGAAGCGGAATTCTCTGCTTCAACACCTTCACCGCCCCGCGAGCATCCACAAATTCGATACGTACATCGGTTGCGGCGTTGGCGGTCATGGATTTCTCGCTCCCATAAAAATCCTTGCCGCTCATGTGCGCGACGCGCGTCACCGAACCGGATTTCGGCCATTCTTTCATCCTTTGCGGATGCTTCCGGGCGAACGTCTTTACCGGCGCCGGCGCGCGGCGGTCGGAATTGCCTTCGCGCAATACGGGGTTCACCGCTGAACCCAGGACTACACCGTACCGGGCCTGCAGCGTACGCTCCTCCTCCGTCGACGGGTCCTCGGGAAACGCGGGTATCTCGTAGCCTTTATTTTGGAGTTCCGCGATTGCCTCCCGTAATTGGGGAATCGAGGCGCTAATATTGGGAAGCTTGATGATGTTGGCATCGGGTGTCTGTGCAAGCCCTCCCAGGCGGGTCAACTCATCGGGAATCTTCTGATCCTCGCGAAGACAGTCGGGGAAGTTCGCGACGATCCGTCCGGCGAGCGAGATGTCGGCCGTTTCGACCTCCACCCCCGTGCCCTTGAAGTACGCTCGCAAGATGGGAAGCAGTGCGTAGGAGGCGAGTGCGGGCGCCTCATCGATTTTGGTCCAAGTGATCTTGTTTGATGACATGTATTCACCAGTATGAATGAGTGTCGAGGTTATGCAGCCGCAAGGCGGTGTGGCCTTCCAGTGAAGCCTTAGCATAACTCAATTGGGCAGGTAAACTGTTGTCGTAGGCCGATGCAGAAGGCGACCATTACCGGTTTTCATCAGGACGAGCAAGGGGACTGGGTAGCAGAGCTTTCGTGCGGGCACGGGCTTCACATGCGGCATAATCCGCCGTGGTTGATCCGCGAATGGGTGCTGACAGCGGAAGGGCGTCAAACGTTTATTGGGCGCGTTGTGGAGTGCAAAAAATGCCCAGCGATTCAGCAGAGCGCCTCGGACTCGGACGGAGAGTCATTCTGAAGCACTGCAAGCCATCAGGAGTTACTCGTAGCGCAGAGCTTGAATGGGATCAACGCGGCTGGCCCGCAGCGCGGGCAACCATATTGCCATCAAGGTAACGACGATGAGTCCCACCGGAACGACGGAAAACACCATCGGGTCCAGAGCCTTCACTCCGAATAAGAGGCTCGCCACCAGGCGTGTCAGGCCGAACGACGCTCCAAGGCCCACCACAATCCCCGCCAGCGCGAGCTTCAGTCCCTGGAAGACCACCATGTTGCGCACCTTGCCTGACCCTGCTCCCAAGGCCATGCGGATGCCGATCTCCTGGGTTCGCTGCGCTACCGAATAGGCCATCAGCCCGTAAATTCCGATCGCCGCCAGCAGCAGCGCGGCACAGCCGAAGATGGTCAATACCAGCATATTGAAGTTCTCAGCCGCGGTTGATTGCGAGATCACCTCCTCCATGGTGCGCACGCGCGCCACCGGCAATCCGCCGGTCGATTCGCGCAGCTCTTTTTGAATCGCGGAACTCAACGACAGCGGCGGCACGCGCGTCCGGACCACCCAAGCCCACGGAGTAATTTGAGACACGAGGGCGTTTTCCCCATCGGTGATCTGGGAGGGAAGCACATACATTTCGGGTTGGGGATCGCGATTGAGGCCGCCATCGCGCACTTCGCCCACCACTCCGACGACCTGGCGGGGCGATTCATCTTTGGTGAACGGTCCGACGCCGCGCCCGATGATAATCCGATCACTCAAAGGATCGCTCTTCGGCCAGAACTTTTTGGCGAGTGCCTGGTTGATGATGACCACGGGAGGACCGCCATCGTCCTGTTCGCGAAAGGTGCGGCCCCGCAGGACGGGAATGTGGAAGGTCTCGAAATAACCGGCGGAAACCATAGTCCACCCCGCGCCTCCTTTGGAAGTGGGCCCATCGGGACGGCCCACAATTTCAAACGGCAATCCGAAACCGCCCTCCAGCGGCACGCAGCAGGAAGCAGCCGCAAACTCGACGCCTGGGACCGCGCGGAGGCGACGCAGCCCCTCGCGAAAAACCTGTGCCGTGCCGGCCGCCTTGGCAAACTGCGGGCCGGTAAGCGACATGTGCATGGTTAGCACATTACGCGCATCGAATCCGGGATTGACTTGCCGGAGGGCCACAAAAGTGCGAATAAGCAGCGCCGCTCCGACCAGCAGGACCAGAGCGAGCGCGATTTCAGTGGTCACCAGAAAAGAGCGCGTCCGGTTGTGATGTAGCCCGGTGCCGCTGCGGCTGCTGCTTTCCTTCAGGGTGACATTCAAATCGGCGCGCGACGATTGCAGAGCGGGCACCAGCCCAAACAATACGCCAGTGACCAGCGATAAGGCCAGCGTAAACGCCAAAATGCGCCAATCGAGACCTACACTTGCGCCGTCGAGACCGATGCGTGGAATGTTGCCGGGGCTGACACTCAGAATGGCGCGGATACCGGCATAACCCGCGGCGAGGCCAACCACGCCCCCGGCAAGCGACAGCATCACGCTTTCCGTGAGAAGTTGCCTGACGATTCGCCCTCGACCCGCGCCTACCGCCGCACGAATCGCAATTTCGCGCCTTCTACCCATGGCGCGAGCCAGCAGCAGATTGGCTACATTGGCGCAGGCGATGAGAAGCACAAAACTTACCGCCCCCACTAGAATCAAAAGCGAATTCCGGACACCGCCGACGATGGCGTCCTGCAGCGGCTGGGCCGCGAATCCGGTTTGCGGGAAATCGAATGGCACCGTATGCTTTTCCTTATACGCTTTGAAGCTGGCCTGAAGCTGCGCGTTGGCCGAGGCCAGAGTAACGCCCGGTTTAAGGCGGCCGATCACCGTGAAGTAGTGGCCGTTATCATCGCGTTCCGGATCGAGTTGGAAAGGAACGTAAATATCCGGCGGCTGATCGATTTCGATTTTCAGGTTAGGCCCCACCACCCCGATGATTTCGTAACTCTCGCCGCTCAGCGTTATCCGCCTGCCAATCACCTGCGGATCGCCTCCGAAGCGCCGCCGCCAGAACCCATAAGCGAGCACGGCGGTTTTGGGCGCATTGGGAAGGTCTTCTTCAGCGCTATAGGTGCGGCCGCGGACGATCTCCGCCCCGCACAAGCGAAAGAAATTGGCGCTGGCGCGAGTGGTTTGAATCTGCTCCGGCGCGCCTTCTCCTGTCAGATTGGCCACGTTGAAGGCGTAAGCGGAGACATCCTGAAACGCCTGGTTTTGTTGATGCCACCAATTGTATTCGTTGGGCGAAGCGCCGCCGCTGCGCCCTTGCTTGAACACGTTTTGAAACATCACAATTCTTTCGGGGTCAGGAAAGGCCAGGGGTTTTAACAGGACCGTATTCACCACCGAAAAAATGGCCGTATTAGTGCCGATGCCCAGAGCCAGCGCGGCGATCACGACGATGGTGAAGCCAGGCGTTTTGAGGAACATGCGCGCAGAGTGCTTGAGATCCTGGAAAAAGCCATTCATAGAGCCATTAGACGACAAATCTCACATCTTGTTCCCTCCGGTTGCGGCTTGACAGGTATACTGCCTTTACGGAGGTGGCTGGATGCGCTGTAAGATGCCGCGCTGCCAAGTCCCGGCTCTTCGCGTTTTGATGTGCGGGTTGTTGGTTGCCCCGTTATGGGGGCAATGGATCAATTATCCGACGGCAGGTGTGCCGCGAACACCCGATGGAAAGCCGAACCTTGCGGCCGCCTGCCCGCGCGCGGCTGACGGTAAACCGGATCTTTCGGGTTTGTGGACCAACGAAACCAAGCGGGAGGGCAATGCGAATTTCCCCGGCTGCGATCCGGTCTCCAACGAGTTTATAAACATCGGCGCCAGCCTCAAGGGCGGCTTGCCTTATCAACCGTGGGCGGCGGCTCTGGTGAAGAAACGCAGCACCGAACAGCGCGTAAACGATCCGATGTCGCGCTGCGCTCCTGTCGGCCCCATCCGTTTGCACACCTGGAATGGCCCGCGGAAAGTAGTCCAAACCTCTGGACTGCTAATCATCATGAACGAGCTGGACACCACGTACCGCCAGATTTTTACAGATGGGCGCCCTTTGCCGGCTGATCCGAATCCTTCGTGGAACGGGTACTCGAGCGGCCAATGGGAAGGAGATACGCTCGTCGTGCATACGAGCGGTTTCCGCGACGGCATTTGGCTGGATGCCACGGGAAATCCTATGACCGACGCGGCCAAAATAACGGAACAGTTCCGGCGCCCTGATTTCGGGCACATGGAGATCGAGGTTACCGTGGATGACCCCAAGGCTTATACCAAGCCCTGGACCGCAACATTACACCAAGTGATCAAGCTCGACACGGATCTGCTGGATTTTGATTGCGCCGATAATGAGAAGGACGTGCCGCACTTGTCTTCTAAATAAGCGCGCTAGCGCTCGAGTGACAGTGCCAAAGCATTGGCTGCCCAGCCCGTCGCCATCGTGGAAATCCACTGATCCTGGCCGTAGGGAAAGCCGCTCTCAAAATACTCCTGAAACTTCGTGGCGCGGCTGGCAACGTGCCAGGAGCCATCCGCGGCTTGCGTTCCCAGCAGGAATTTTACGCCTTTGGCATCCGGCTCTATCACACCGGCTTCATGAAGAGACCACAATGTCATGCCTGTGGCATACGCATCGCTCGGAAATCCCTGGCGCTGCGCCCAACCGCCATCGGCGCGCTGCGCGGCCAGGATCGGCTCGGCGAGTTTGCGTAGTTCCGCGGCGCTCGCACCGGCTGCGGCGGCTCCCACGAGGCGCATGTCCATATCCTCCAGGATCACCGGTTTTGCATGAAGCAGCCACTGTTTCCCGCGCGCGATACGCTGCTTCATTTCACGGGCGCGTCCGGGAGTGCCGTACGTTTTTAGTGCGCGAATCGCCATGGCGGTGCGCGAAAAATCGCTGTCCTGCAGGGGAGAGCGGGAGTATCCCGGAAGATGCCATCCGCCATCGCCGCCCTGAGAAGCCGCCAGATTCGCCGCCAGAAAATCCGTAAGCCGATTGGCCGGATAATCTCCGCGCACCAGCGCTTCGACGGCGTACAAATTGTTGTCCGCGCCCCCTAAAGCCGCCGCTCCTTCAAGCGCCGTGGGGTTAATCGTCAAAGTGATCTGCAGCAGGCGTTCGTGCGCTGCTTTCTCATCCACCGGAATGCCTTTGGCACGCGCCGCCGCCACGGCAAACTCCGTAGGAGGCTGTTCATGGCAGGAGAAACAGCCGCTTTTGTGAAAGAACTGGTCGTCGGTTCGCTCAAGCAATTGAACGCTGCGGGCCACAGCCGTGCGGGCATCCGTAGTCCCTTGCGCAAACCGGACCGGCTGGGGAAGCTCCTGCGGACTTCCTCCCACGGCGCGGATCACTTCCGGATCTCTGAATTTGTATGCCCAATCGAGGGCGGTTTCTCCAGCGTGATTGGTGGGATGGAGGCCGGCACTATGAGCCAGCAGAAGGCGCACGGTGCGGAGATCGTAACGGTCCGTGCCGACAGGCTGAACACGGCGGGTTACGCCTGGCAACAGACCTACAACGGATATGACGGCGCTACCGGACAGAGCCCGAGCACGAACCGCAACAACATCACCGGGAAGGTTGATTATCAGATCAATGACAGGCAAAAGGTCAACTTCGTCATTACCAAGGAAAAAGACTGGGGGGTTTCGGGCCAGACAGGAATACCCGATTATCCGGGCGGCTATTATGGCTACATCGAGCGCCTGCCCTCGTTTTACAGCGCGGCGTGGAGTTGGACCATCACTCCCAGCTTGTTAAATGAATTCCGCTTTGGGCGCAAGGTAGACACTTGGGAAGGGGATTCGGCGTTGGACACGGGATGCTGCCTGGGCGGCGCACCGGAGAACTCGGGCTTAACGTCTACCGCGCAATCGGCACGGGCTTCGGCCGTGTCAAGAATTTTGTGTAAACATTCCCGT
>JASIAM010000035.1 GCA_030041985.1 Bryobacteraceae bacterium
TGAAGTCGGGTGCCCGGCCGGCCAGCGACCTGCCCAACATTCTAGATGCCACCCATGAAACCGCGTGGGCGATTTTCCGTTTTGGCCCCCGTTTCAACGAGGCCTTCCCAGACGAGCAATTCCCGGTAGAAGCTGCAAGCGAGCTCTATAAACAGATGATTCCCGATCTGAATGCCACCCTTCCCGCGGCCAATCCCACCTGGAAGAACATGGCTGCGCTCGCTGTGCAATTGCACGGCGCCGTCTTGATGGGCCACTCGGAATCCGGCTTCTTCCCGGAGCAGTCCGCCTTAGTAGACCCGAGCGGCATTCGAGCGAATATCTCCATCGAGATGCCCTGCGCGGATCTGAGTGACCAACAGATTACCGTGCTTGCCAAGATTCCCACATTGGTCATCTTCGGTGATCATCTCGCGGATGTCCCCGGCATCTGGCAAACGGCTTTTGATGGGTGCCAGAAATTCGTTGACCGCATGAAAGCCGCGGGCGGCGACGCCGAAATGATGTCTCTGCCCAAGATGGGGATGAAGGGCAACAGCCATATGCTGATGCAGGACAAAAACAATCTCGCAATCGCAGATTTGATCCTGGCCTGGCTCAGTAAGCACGTTGACGGCAAGACTGCGGCTCGCGTGAAATAGGAGAGCGAAAGAGAGGGATTACTACGGCCGATGCATGGCCCCTGCATCGGCCGTCCTCACCGAGGGCTATATGTATCGCATCGGACGGTGCATGGTCCAACTGGGCTAGAGAGTAAAGACTTTTTGGAAATTCTCCGTGTCTCCCTGACTTCGTTGTGGAAATTTAACTCATTTGTATCGTGTTTGTCACGGCAACGACTAGGAATTGGCGATAATTTATGCGATGCGACTAATTCTTCTCACCACGCTATTAGCCTCGCTCCCGGCGCATTCTCTTACCGCACAGACACCCCCAGGCCGAGCTTTGCTGGTCATCTCTATCGATGGCATGCGTCCTGATTATGTCAGTGCTGCGAATCAACACGGCCTGAAGATTCCGAATTTGCGGCGCATTCATGAGACAGGAGCGCACGCCCGAGGGGTTCGCGGCGTACTTCCCACCGTCACCTATCCCAGCCACACAACGATCATGACTGGTGTTTGGCCGGCACGGCACGGGATCTTCGCCAATGAAACGTTCGATCCTTTTGGCAAGAATCAGAATGGGTGGTATTGGTACAGCGAAGACATTCGGGTGCCGACTCTTTGGGAAGCAGCGGCGAAGGCAGGGTACGTTGTCGGCAGCGTAAGTTGGCCTGTGACAGTTGGGGCGCGCGGAATCGCCTGGCTTCTCCCCGAATACTGGCGGGCCCAGACATCTGAGGATCTCAAACTGATTCGTGCCCTTTCCACCCCCGGCATGCTGAAAGAGTTCGAGCCGGAAACCGGGCCATATGAAACCGACCTGGACAATGCAATTCCGGGGGACTGGGTCAGAACACGTAATGCCGAAGCCATTATTCGCCGGAAGCATGCCCGGTTTTTGACGGTTCACCTTGCGGCGCTGGACCATATGGAGCATGCAGCAGGTCCTTTCAGTCCTGAAGCCAACGCTGCGCTGGAACAGATCGATCAAATGGTAGGAAGATTGGTAGGCGCGATGAACGAGGAAACTCGAAATGCCGCTATTTGCATCGTGTCCGATCATGGCTTCGCGGCGATTGACCATCAATTCAACATTCGCGTGCCTTTTGTGAAAGCCGGCCTTATCACCGTCAACGAGGGCAAAACCGCCACGGTGAAGGACTGGATCGCAATGCCGTGGAATGCCGGCGGTTTGGCGTTGGTGGTAATGAAAGAACCCAAGAATCGGGAGGCACGGAATGCCGTGGAAAAGCTTTTACACCAGATCGCCGCAGATCCTTCGAATGGCATTGACCGCATACTCGACCGCAGTCAGGTGGCCGCTCTTGGCGGTGCTACGACTGCTGAATTTGCAGTAGACATGAAACCGGGCTTCTCTCTCGGCGCATCTCTCGATGGACCTGCGGTTCGCCAGATCAAGCATGGCGGCACGCACGGATATTCTCCGGCTCACCCGGAGATGCTGGCTTCATTCCTGATGGCCGGCCCGGGAATCCGACAGAATTTCGATCTGGGGGAGATCGACATGCGCAACATTGCGCCCACCCTGGCCCGCTATTTAGGCGTGTCCTTTACAACGGCAGACCTACCTGCCCTGGATATCTTCGCACACCAAACGGCCGCAACCGGCAAAGCAGTTCGCTGACTTGCGGCCTTAGAACGTGATGCGTGCGCCCACCTGCAGGCGCCGGGCCTGGGTGCCATCGGGGAAGCCGCCGTCGGCCTGGCCAACATTATAAGCGGTGGGCGTGGGGGTGAGCACGCCTTTAACTTTCGGTGTATTCCTGGGTGGTCAGGCTGGTGGGCGACCATGTATTGCTGATATTAAATGCTTCGAACAGCAGCAAGCTTTTTACGCGCTCACTGATCGGAATGTTCTTGGTCACGCGGAAGTTTTCGCAATAGAACGGCGGCGTATACAGGCTATCGATGGGGCTGGAGGCACAGGAGCGTGTGCCCTGTTGCTTTACGCTTGGAAACGAAATGACTTACTTCTGCTCGCCCGGCGCACCGGTATTCTCGGATCCGAGGAACAGCTTGCGCCCATCCGGCAAAGTGATGTCGCGGCCATTGGCGCGGAAGGACGCGTCCTTGGCCTGGTAACCATCGACCACAATCTCAGTGCCGACAGCGAGAGAGTCCTTGGTGAACCCGCGGCGGAATAGCGTGTTGGGGGTGCCCGCTTCGATCATCCATTCGGTGGAGGTGCCATCGGCATTCTTCACATCGATATGAATCCAGGCATGGGGATTGATCCACTTAACTCTGGTGACCTTGCCTTGCAGCTTCACTGGCTTTTTGGCGTCGAATTCGGCTGCGAACGCGTGGTGGCTCCACAAAGGCACGGAGACTGCCGACAGGACAGCGGCGATCACTCCCGCAAGCTTCAATTTGCGCATTTGAGTCCTCCTGCTTAGGACAGAGGCTCCTGGCGCCGCTCCCTCGCGGTCGCGGCTCCAATTGTTAGGGTGTTACTGTGCTTCCCCGTGGGCGCCCGGCGCGGAACCGCCCAGGAACAGGCGCTTGCCATCGGCGAACGTCAGATTCTTGCCAACCGCGCGGTTGGCGCCATCTTTGGCTTGGTAGCCTTCGACCACGATTTCCGTTCCCGGCGGCAGAGATTCTTTAGTGAAGCCGAGGCGGAACAGGTTATTGGGGCTTCCTCCTTCGATCATCCAGTTAGTGACGCTTCCATCGGGATTTTTCACATCGAGATGGATCCAGGAGTGAGGGTTGATGAGCTCCCACTTGGTTACCGTACCCTTTAGCGTGATTGGCTTATGTTCGTCGAATTCCTGGGCAAAGGCGTGATGCGCCCAGATAGGCGTGGCCACGGTTACCAAACCCGCGGCCATAAGTAATAGGGTTACTTTCCTGTGCATGGCAATTCTTCTCATTTATTCGCGGCAGCCTTTTGGGCAGCAGCCTTCTCCTCCACAGCGCGCGCCCCGCTCAAGTTGTTCGCCATGCCATAGTTGCCTTCCTGGCAGGCGTACTCATAGATAGGGCCATCAATTTTGGCCATGGGGATTTCGGCGCTCCAAGGCTGATCCCAGGTGGCAGGATCGGAAACGGTGAACTGATAGGTGATTTTGTTGGGGCCGCTGCGGGTGAACCGCTCGATCACCTTCAGATTCTCGCTGGAACCACGGAAATTGGTACGCTCGGTGAAATTGGTAGTCTCCACCACCAGAGTGTTGCCTTCCCAGTGGCCTCGCGAATCGCCCATCAACTGGCGCACGGTGGAGGGCAAGTGGGGCCGTCCATCGGTAGGAATGATGCGCGTGTCGTGGATCATCTCCTGCTCGATGGCCACGTAACCGGGACCCTGGACAATCTCCATGTTGCCGTTATAGCCAACCGGGAGCATAGGCGGACCTTCGTTCGGCCACAAAATGCAGCGCTCGGCCAGGGGGCGGTTCTCGGGACCATCGAACTGGTGCCCCCGATTGTAAGCAGCGCGCTCCGCGTTTCTTTTCTGCGCCTCGGGAAGCTGGGGCGGAATCCGGCCTTCAGGACCCGTGATGAGCGAAGTGCGCAAGGAGCTCGCTTCCGCGGCTTGGCTGCGGTCCAACCCGTATTGAGCTAAGTCATAGTGCACGTCGGCCTGCGTTCCTGGTTCGGTTTGACGGCCCTCCAGACGCTTGGCGGCCTGCTCTTCCTCCCGCTTCTGGCGCGCGGCGAATTCCTCGGGAGTATAGAATTCTTTGGCGCCCAAATCCTTGGGCCGCTCCAGAGGCGTATCAGTGGTGTTAGTCCAATAGCCCTGGAGATCGGGAACGCCGTCGGCGGTTCGCGGCGGAGTCCAGCTTTTGTTATCGGGAGTGGTCGCGGCGGGTTTGGCGGCTACCGTCTGGGGTGCCTGCGCAAAGGCTGCGAGGGAGAGCAGCAACGGGAGGGCCACGGTGGCGGCGCTCGAAAGGCAATAAGGTTTCATCCCAATCCTCCTACTCATTTTGTAGCTCATTTGTTCGGCGCGGCGGCCGGTTTTTTTCGAAGGTGCCCGTAGAGCACCTCTTCGGCAAATTCCGGACACTTATATTCTAAAAGCTGTGCGTTCGCTTCCACATGCCGGTACAAAGGCATGGAGATTTTCCAGGGGCGCGAAAAGGTTTTTGGATCTTCGATGGTAGCCTCGTACGTCAAGGTGTCGGGGCTGCGCGGCGTGTACCGCTCGATCACATGCAGGGCGTCGCTGTGAAAATCCCCCGCGCGGTCAAACCACGTCTGATCGTTGAAACTGTCCGAATCGATCACCAGCGTGTCGCCCTCCCAGTGGCCGTTGGACCACCCCATCCAGCTATCAGCGGGCGCTTTGGACTTGCTATCCATATATATAGTTCGCACGCCGCCGGCGTACTCGTAGACGAACATGATGGTCCTAGCCGACTGGATAATCTGAAACGGATACGGCATATAAGTGGCGCGCGGCACGCCAGGCAGGTAACATTTCACTTCCGGATCGAGCTTCAACCGGTTGGCGAAGTTCTCTTTTTGCCTCTGGGCAGCGGCCGGAAGGTACGGAATTTCACCCCCTTCGACTACGCCAATGCCGGGCGGAATGGAGAACTCGGCCCCCAGTTGAAGGTCGGGTCCTTGCGCGGCGGCGTGGGCGCGCAGGTCCCAGTCGGCGGTGTTCAGGGCTTGCCAGATTCCGTTCAGGTTTGCCTTACCATCGGCCGTGCGCGGCGCCCGATAGGTCTGGGATTGGGCTTGAGATGCCTTGGGCGCGAGCCATAGCACGGCGCCTGCGCCGGCAGCCATGATGCCCACGGTTACGATCAATGATTGCAGCCGATTTGGCATGAATCGATTCTTTCCTCCAAACCAGCAACCTAGCCTGGGTTGATCGGAAAAGTATACACCAATCCGCCGCCCCCGGCAGACACCAGTTACGTTGGTTCATTATTTCGCCAAACCGCAAAGAAGTCAAACGCGTGACAGGGCATGAGAGGGCGCAAAAAATTCACGATGCAGATTCTCCACGGTGACCGCCAAGCTCGATTCGGCCAACACCCCTCGAAACACGTGACATTCCGCAACAGGTATGATCGCAGAGGGGCCATGACAGCCTGGCGGCAATGGGCGGAACGCCCGCAGAAGCTGTTGTTTCGCAAAATCATTTTCCAGCTTCATCTCTGGGTGGGCGTAGGTGTTGCCACCTACGTCGCCGTAGTCAGCATCTCCGGCAGCGCGATCGTCTTCCGCCAGGCAGTGGACCGGATGGAGTCACGAAGAAGAATGGTCGCGGTCGAGGCGGGCGGCCAACGAATGAGCCGGGAACAAATGGAACAGAGCGTGAAGCGAGCCTACCCCAGCTACGAACTTCTTACCATACGGGAGCCATTACGGCCGAGGCAAGCAGATATTGCCATCATGGAACGCGGCCACCACCGCCTCGTACGCTTATTCAATCCCTACACCGGCGCGGATCTTGGGTCTCCGCGATCCTGGGTGGAACGTATGCTTGGCTGGCTTGAGGATCTGCATGACAACCTGTTGTCGGGACTCAACGGCCGGATGCTCAACGGCCTCGGAGCGTTTCTGGTCGTATGCCTGGCTGCTACCGGAGCCGTTGTCTGGTGGCCGGGAATCCGGAATTGGAAGCGAAGCATCGTCATTAGGAGAAAAGCGCGGTTCGCCCGCTTCAATTGGGACCTGCACAGCGCAGTGGGCTTCTGGTTCTTCATTTTTGTACTCACATGGGGAATTTCCGGTATCAATCTGTGCTTCCCGGGAACCATCAATGTGCTGTTCGGCGACCGAGTGCGGCTGTGGATGGAGCGTCTGCACTTCGGCCGCTTCAACACAACGACGGAGGCTCTTTGGACTATCATCGGCCTTGCTCCCGCCGTTCTCGCCGTGACAGGAACGCTCATGTGGTGGAACCGAGTGGGGAGCAAGAAGATTCGCCGGTTGCGAACCAAGAGCAGGGGCAGTTCGAAAACGCGGGCTTCGGGGACTGAGGCCGCGTCCGCAGCATAGCAGGTTGCTACCTGCTTCCTTCCTGCTACAATACAACGACAGGTCATTATTCCTATGCGCATCCTCAACCTCGCGGTTCGATAGCGAAGAAGTAGTGACTGCCTGATCCCGGGCAGTCCGTTCTTTGCTGCCGAATCCTCATCTCCAAACGTTCCCCCAAAACTGAACCGTAGCGAGGTTGTATGCAGGAAGCAGTTCAACCGCTTCGTTCGCCGAAGCGAAACTTTCTAAAAGAAGCGTTAGCCGGAACAGAGCAGGACTTTACCCAAGGTAGCCTCACGCAAGGTATTGCGCTGCTGGCCATCCCCACCGTGCTGGAGATGGTCATGGAATCTACCTTCGGCATCGTGGATGCGTTCTGGGTGGCCCATTTGGGGGCCGATGCCATCGCCACAGTCGGATTGACGGAATCGCTGGTCGTGCTCATCTTTAGCATTGCGCTGGGCTTGAGCGTAGCCGCTACGGCTACAGTGGCGCGGCGCATCGGTGAGAAGGACTCCGAGGGCGCATCGATCGCTGCCGTGCAAGTCATCGGCTGCGGCATCCTGGTCGGCGTCTTTACGGGAATCGCGGGCTGGCATTTCGCGCCGCAATTGCTGGCCTGGATGCACGCCTCGCCTGAAGTGGTCCGCTCGGGCTCGCGATTCACCTCGATCGCGCTGGGCAGCAATATCTGCATCATGCTGCTCTTCCTCATCAACGGCATCTTCCGCGGCGCGGGAGATGCGGCGATCGCCATGCGCACGCTCTGGCTGGCCAACCTGATCAACCTGTCGCTCGATCCGTTGTTCATCAACGGTTGGGCCGGGTTCCCCAGGCTCGGTGTGACGGGCGCTGCTGTATCCACAACCACCGGACGCAGCATCGGCGTGCTCTATCAGCTCTACATCTTGTTCGGCGGGCGGAGCCGTATAGCCGTGGCGCGGCGTCATCTGCGCGTGCACTGGAACGTGCTGCGCCGTCTCCTCCGCGTGGGCAGTGTGGCCATGCTGCAATACTTCATTGCCATCGCAAGCTGGGTTGGCCTCACGCGCCTCAACGCCGGTTTTGGCAGCGCGGCCGCGGCCGGTTATACGCTCGCCATGCGCATGATCATGTTTGCCATTCTGCCTTCCTGGGGCATCAGTTCCGCTGCGGCCACGCTGGTAGGGCAGAACCTGGGAGCGGGGCGTCCCGAGCGGTCGGAACGCGCGGTCTGGCTCGCGGGCATCTATAACATGTGTTTTTTGACAGTGGTCGGCGCTGGCCTGTTTACGTTCGCGCCGCCGCTGGTCCGCTTGTTCACCACTGACTCCGCGGTGACTCCGTTAGGCGTGGCTTGCCTTCGGTACATCAGCGTCGGGTACCCGTTCTATGCCTGGGGCATGATTCTGGAACAAGCCTTCAATGGCGCAGGCGACACGGTGACGCCCACCTGGGTCAACTTCTTCTGTTATTGGCTGCTGCAGATCCCGCTCGCCTGGTGGCTGGCCGGTTCGACGCCCATGGGTCCGCGCGGTGTTTATCTGGCCACACCCTCCGTAGAATCACTCATGGCCGTAGTGTGTGTCATCCTGTTCCGCCAGGGTAAGTGGAAGCGGGTGAAAATCTGAAGTGGTCACAGGATCAGCATGCAATCGCCATACGAATAGAAGCGGTATCGCTGTTCTACGGCGTGCTGGTAAGCCGCCAGCGTCAGTTCAGTGCCCGCGAAGGCGCAGACCAGCAGGAGGAGGCTGCTGCGCGGCAGGTGAAAATTGGTCAGCAGCGCGCCCGTGCCGCGAAAACGAAAACCGGGATAAATGAAAATGTCGGTCTCGCCCTGCTGCGCTTCGAGCGGTCCCCGCGCCAGAGCGGTTTCCACGGTGCGCACGGTGGTGGTGCCGGCCATTACAAGGCGCTTCGCCGTGCGCATTTGCAGTGCGCTTTCCG
>JASIAM010000333.1 GCA_030041985.1 Bryobacteraceae bacterium
AGGAACGGCGCTGCGGGAATGAGCCAGACGAGTTCGAGCACATCAGCCTCTCATGTGGCTGGCGGCATCGGCGTCAAGCGACTTCCATTGGTGATACAGCGCCAGCACGAGCGCCAATCCCACCGATACCTCCGCCGCTGCCATAGCCAGAATGAACAGAAACACGACTTGCCCATCGGGCTGGGCCCATCGAGCACCGGCCGCGATAAACGCCAGGCCCGCTGCGTTCAGCATGACCTCCACGGACATCAGAATGAAAATGACGTTACGGCGCACCAGCACACCAGTCAGTCCCAAGGCGAACAGGATCGCGGCTACGATCAGCGCATCGCGCGTCACCGAAGCACCTCCTCGGGCTCGGCCACTTCCGGTGTGAACCGTTGAGCGGGCTCCACAGCTTTTTCCGGAGTGCGCTTCCGCAGCCCCAAGTGAAAGGCCCCCACTAGTCCGCCGAGGAGCAGCATGGACGCCAGTTCCACACCCAGCAGATACGTTCCGAACAGCGAAATGCCGACCGCTTCCGGCCCGATTGCCGCAACCGGGCCAGCGCCTTGGCTGCGAGTGAGCAGGTACACGAACTCCGCCACCAGCACGGCGGCCAGGATAGAAGGGCCGATCCAGATGCGCGGCCGGGTCCATTGCTTCTCCGTGCGCACCGCCGCTTCGCCCAGGTTCAGCAGCATGAGCACAAATATGAACAGCACCATGATGGCGCCGGCATAAATGATCACCTCCAGCGCCGCGGCAAAGGGCGCACCGAGCGTGTAGAAAATGATGGCGACTGCCAGCAGCGAGATCACGAGGTACAACAATGCATGAACGACGTTCAACCGGGTGAGCATCAGCAAGGTTGCCGCCACCGCTATCGCGCTTGCAATGTAGAAAACGATCTCCATGTATCCTCAGGGAAGCAGCGTGTGCAGGTCCACTGGCGCAGTCTCATTCTGCGCTTCGCCCTTATCCTTGCCGCCGATCTTGACCCCTGCCACGCGCCAAAAGTTGTAACCGGGATATTTGCCCGGACCATCGATCAGCAGGTCTTCTTTTTCATACACCAGGTTCTGGCGCTCGTATTCCGCCATCTCGAAATCGGGTGTGAGCTGGATAGCGTAAGTAGGACAGGCCTCTTCGCAATACCCGCAGAAAATACACCGCGAAAAGTTGATGCGGAAGAACTCGGGGTAACGCCTGCCGGTTTGGTCCTCGGTAGCCTGCAGAGCGATGCAGTCCACCGGGCAAGCGACGGCGCATAAGTAACACGCAACGCACCGCTCGCCGCCATCGGGGTCGCGCGAAAGAATGATGCGGCCCCGCCAGCGCGGCGCGAGATACGGCTTCTGTTCCGGATACTGCACAGTGACGCGCTTGCGAAACATGTGCAGAAATACGTTCCACAGCGTTCGGAGAGCGCTTAGCATCAGGTCCCTTTCGCCAGCACCACCGCGCCGGTAACCAGCAGGTTAGCCAACGCCAGCGGCAGCAGTAGTTTCCACCCCAGGTTCATCAACTGGTCAAAGCGCGGACGCGGCAGCGCGGCGCGCAGCAGAATGAACAGGCAGATGAACGCAAACATCTTCAGCAGGAACCACACGATGGGCGGCAGCACCGGCCCGTTCCAGCCGCCCAGGAATAAAACCGTAATCAGCGAGGAAATCAACGTCACGCCGAGGTACTCGCCCACAAAAAACATGCCGAATTTCATGCCCGAATATTCGGAGTGGTATCCCGCAATCAACTCGCTTTCGGCTTCGGGCAAATCGAACGGCAAACGGCGGGTTTCGGCTACGCCCGCGATCAGAAACAGCACGAAGCCCAGGAACTGCGGCACGACGAACCACAAGTGGCGTTGCGCCTCAACGATGCGCACCAGGTCGAACGACCCTGCCAGCAGCACCACGCCCATCAACGAAAGGCCCATGAATACCTCGTAGCTGAGCATCTGCGCGGCGGCTCGCACCGCGCCTAGCAGCGCATATTTGTTATCGGACGACCAGCCTCCCAAAACCACGCTGTAAACACCGAGCGACGACATAGCAAGGACAAAAAGCAAGCCGATGTTGAGATCCGTGACGATGATCCCGGGCGCGACCGGCACCACCGCAAACGAGAGCAGCACGGTAACCACGATCACGGCGGGGGCGAGGATGAAAACGTATTTGTCAGCGAACGGCGGAATCCAATCTTCCTTGAAGAAGATTTTCAGCATGTCCGCGAGCACCTGCAGCAATCCGAAAGGGCCGACGCGATTGGGGCCGTAGCGATCCTGCCACAACGCCAGGAGGCGCCGTTCAAGCCAGATCAGGCCGGCGGCAATGGAGAGCACGACGATCAGAATGCCCACGATGCTGAGAATTGGATATGGGCTGGTCATTCTGCCCTCCGCGTCATTCTGCCCTCCGAATTTCGGCTCGCATGGGAAGGTCAAAGCCGAGAAAAGGCGGTATGTCGGCGGGCACGCCCACAACCCCGGACGGAGCCTCCGGTGCCAATCGCACGCGAACGCGTTGACCCAGGCAGAACACCTCCGCGCCGAACGCTTCGGCATCGCGAGGGTTCAAAGCAACGTAGGGCTGTGGTGCAAGTTCGGCCACGCCCGGCGCATGACGGCTTAGCTCCTCGGAGCCGAAAATGTGATGGATGGGAACGATCAGCCATTCATTCGGCTTTGGCTCGAACCGGCGGGGCGCGCCGGGGAAGTAGCCATTCCCGCGAGCAGCCGGCTCGAATAGACGCACGCCGGAATCACCGCCGCGCAGTGGTCCTGCGATTTCTTCCTGAAACTTATTGATTGCCTGATACGAGTTCCAACCGGGAGACCAAAAGAATGGCGTCACCGCGGGTGGCGGCTGGTTGGGAGAGCCTTCCATGGAAAAAGCGAGCGGCGTGTCGGGATCGTCTGGTGGCTTTGGCTCATGCACGGAGATCTGGGCGAGTTTGGCGGTGCGGCCGCTATAGCGAGCCGGCTCTCGTGGGATCTTCTGCCCAGCCTCGCGAAAACTGGCTGGAGGCGAGGCGCTGGTGATGGCCGCCAGGGCCGGAATATCTGCGGCCAGGGCAGCCACCGCTTCGTCCAGAGACTTCCACTCCCCCAGCCAGCGCCAGCTTTCCGCTATCGCTTCCGGCGGCACGAAAGCCTGCAAGGCGCGTTGGGCGCGGCCCTCGCTGCTGACGAAGGTGCCATCGCCTTCCGCAAATGTGGCGGCCGGAAGTAGAAGCTCCGCGTGCCGCGTGGTGGCATTTTCGAGCGAATCGAGGACCACGATATGGTGAAAACGGCTCAGAAATTTGTCGGCCACTTCCTCCGGTGCGCGGCGGTACAGATCGTTCTCGAGGATGATGAGCGTTTCCGCATGGGTTGCCAACGCCCCTTCCAATGGGGCTGCGTCCAGCAGAGCCAGGCCGAGGCTGTTGCACTCGGGCGCGATGAGTGCCAATGCGGCGCCTGGCCGGGCGCGCGCGATATTGGCCGCAGCCTGAACGAGGGCCGCGTTGCGCAGGCTCGCACCCGAAATCACCACGGGGCGGTGGGCACGCTGCAGCGCTTCCGCAATCTCTGCCGTCCCGTCCACTACGCCTTCGGAAGGCGCGCTGCCATTGATCGCATGTGCCACCGCGAATCCCAGCCGGGCGAGATCATCCGGAGCCCCGCGAATCGCGCGCGTGGCAATTCCGTCAAGCCGCGTAGCGAAAGGAGTCGCAACGAAGAGAGGCCCGCGCGCATTCTGCACCGCCTCGCGCACCGGATGATCGAGCCACAGCGGAATGTGCAACCGTTCGAGACCCTGCATGGGCTGCTGCCGCGTGGACTGGCGCGCGCTCAGCGCCATGCGCGGAGCCGTATTGCTCACATCCTCGCCGAGAATGAAGAGCGCATCCGCCTCTTCGATTTCGTGAAGCGTGGGTGTACGCGCCGTGCTGGTTCGCAAAATCTTCAGCATCAGCGCCAGCACGCTGGCTTCGCTGGACGGAATGCCGGCATAGAAATGTTCCGGGCCAACCAGCTTGCGCAGCGCGAAATTGCTTTCGAGCGATGCGCGCGGCGAGCCGATACCCATCACGCTACCGCCCGCCAGCAGGCGCAAATAACCGAGCGCGGCCTCGGCGGGGACTAGCCTTCCCCGAAGTCGCGGCTGCCGTATGCGCTGGCTGCTGTTGACGAACTCGTAGCCGTAGCGCCCGCGGTCGCACAAAAAATAGCCGTTGATCGCACGGTGATAGCGGTTCACGATGCGCCGCACGGTTCCGTAGCGCTCCGCCACGCTGGTATTGCAGCCCAGGCCGCAATGAATGCAAACGGAAGGCCCGAATTGGAGGTCCCATTTGCGCGTGTAGTGGCGCTTGTGCGTGGCATCGGTAAACACGCCGGTGGGGCACACTTCCACCAGGTTGCCCGCGAACTCGCTCTCCAGCACGCCATCGCGCTCGCGCCCGAAATACACGATGTCGCGCAACGAAAACGCATTCAGATCGCCGCCGCCCGCATATTCACGATAAAAGCGCACGCAACGATAGCACTGGATGCAGCGGTTCATTTCGTGATTCACGAAAGGCCCCAGGTATTGGTTGCGGAAGGTGCGCTTTTCGAAGGTCGCGCGGCGGTACGCGTGGCCGGTCATCACGGTCATGTCCTGCAGGTGGCACTCGCCGCCCTCATCGCACACCGGGCAATCGTGCGGATGATTGAGCATCAACCCTTCCACCACCGCGCGGCGGAACTCCACGGCTTCCGGATCGTCAATGGATATGCGCGTGCCGTTCGCGGCGGGAGTCATGCAGGCCATCACGATTCTGCCGTGAGTATCGGATTCGTCCTTGAATTGCTTGACTGCACATTGGCGGCACGCGCCCACAGAACCGAGCGCAGGATGCCAGCAGAAATACGGAAGATTCATGCCGGCGGAGAGGCAGCCTTCGAGAAGATTCTGCTTCTCGTTCATCTGGTGCGGGCGGTTTTCGATGTAGACAGTGGACATTTCAACCCCACGGGCACCTTTTCTCCCGAATGTGCCGTTCAAAATCGTCATGAAAATATTTGAGGCCACTCTGCAAAGGCTCCGCCGCGCCCGGGGCCAATGCGCAAAACGTATGGCCGGGGCCGAAAAACTTCGTCTGGAACGTAAGCTTCTCTAAATCTCCTTCCTGGCCTTTACCCTCTTCCATGCCTCTGAGGATGCGCTCCACCCACGCCAGACCACTCCAGCACGGAGTGCACCAGCCGCAGGATTCACGCGCAAAAAACTGTTCCAGGTTCCACACCATGCCGACCGGGCAGGTGCCGTCATCCAAAATGATCATGGTCCCGGTGCCCAGGCGGCTGCCCACCTTTTGTGGTTCCGTGAAATCCAGTGGCACATCCAGATGCTCTTCCGTCATGAAGTCGGTGGATGCGCCTCCGGGCAGAAAGCCGCGCAAGCGGACGCCCTCGCGCATACCGCCAGCGCGGTCCAGCACCTCGCGCGCTGTGGCGCCCATCGGCAGTTCCCATAAGCCGGGCTGCTTCACCTTTCCGCTAGCCCCGTAGAGCTTGGTGCCGCCATCTGCGGTGCGGCTCAGTTTGCGAAACCATTCCGCGCCATGATTCACGATGTGCGGCACGCAACTTAATGTCTCGACATTGTTCACCGTGGTCGGCATTCCCCAAAGCCCCGACACGCCCGGATACGGCGGCTTTGTACGCGGATTGGCGCGCTTGCCTTCGAGTGCGTTCAGCAATCCCGTTTCTTCGCCGCACATGTAGCGGCCGGCGCTGGTGTGTAAATGAATTTCCAAACTATAGCTGGCGCCGAGAATATTCTTGCCAAGATAACCCGCCGCATAGGCTTCGGCGATGGCGCGCGTGAGCGTTTTTGCCGCCTGCGTGTATTCGCCGCGCAGAAAAATGTAGGCGACATCGGTCGCAGTGGCGTAGGAGCCGAGCATCATCCCTTCCAGAAATTGATGCGGATCGCGCTCCAGCAGCAGGCGATCCTTGAATGTGCCCGGCTCCATTTCGTCCGCATTGGCCACCAGATACCGTGGATGCGGCGCATCCTTCGGAACCAGCGACCATTTCAAGCCCGTGGAAAATCCCGCGCCGCCCCTGCCACGCAAATTGGAATTTTTCACGGCGTCGATGAGCGCGGCCGGCGTCATGCTTTTTAGCGCCGTGCGCAGCGCCTGATAACCGCCCGCGCGTTCGTAAGCCTCACGATCGAGCGGTTCCTGGCCGGGCCGGATGTTTTGTGTGAGGGGCGTTTCCATACGGCCTTACTGGTAGCCTTCGAGGATGCGGTCGATCTTTGCCGGCTCCAGTTCGGTGTGCAGATCGTCGTCCACCATCATCACGGGTGCGTGATCGCAGGCTCCCAGGCAAACAATCGGCAGCAAGGTAAACCGGCCGTCCGCGGTAGTTTCGCCAGGCGCTGCGCCGAGCCGCGCGCGGCAATGCGCGAACTGCTCGGCGGAACCCATGATCCAGCAGCTCACGCTGTCGCACAGATAAATCACGTGCCGCCCCACCGGTTTGCGAAAGATCAGGTTATAGAACGTAGCCACCGCATCCAACTCCGTCACGGGCACTCCGAGCAATTCGCTGATATCGCCGAGGGCTTCATCGGAAACCCAGCCGCGATGTTTCTGCACGATCTTCATCGCGTCAATCTGCGCGGCCTGCCTCACTGCGTAATGCGTGGCTTCGGCTTCAATCTCCTCACGCTCTTCGTCGGTCAGCATGTGTTCCTCACCGGTCAATATCCGCCAGCACGTAATCCATCGCGCCCAGCACCGCCAGCAAATCCGGAATCATTCTGCCGCGGCAAAGCATCGGTAGTGTCTGCATGTGAGGGAAAGAGGGCGTGCGAATCCGCGTGCGATAGGATATGGTGCCGCCATCGCTGATCAGATAATAGCCGTTGTTTCCCTTGGTGGCTTCAATTGCGCCGAAAGCCTCGCCGGGCGGGATTACCGGTCCCCAACTGACGTTCAGAAAATGCGTAATCAAGGTTTCGATGTCCTGCATGGTGCGCGCCTTCCGTGGAGGCGTTGCCAGCGGGTGGTCCGACTGATACGCGCCCGGCGGCATCTGGCGCACGCATTGTTCAATAATGCGCAGGCTTTGCCGCATCTCTTCCACACGCACCACGGCGCGGTCGTAGCAATCGCCGTGCGTGCCCGTCGGGATATCGAAGCGGAACTGCTCGTAACTGGAATAGGGGCGCTTCTTGCGAAAATCCCATTCCACTCCAGACGCCCGCAGGTTCGGGCCGGTGACGCCCCAATCGATCGCTTCGGCCGCAGTGAGTGTCCCCACGCCTTTCGTACGCCGTTGAAAGATGCCGTTGCGCAGAACTTCCCGGTCGTACTCGGCGAGACGCGGCGGCAGGTAATGCACAAAATCCAGCACCATCGCGTCCCAGCCGCTCGGCAAATCCTGCGCTACGCCGCCGAGACGGAACCAGTTGGGGTGCATGCGCGCGCCGCAGATGGCTTCGATAATGGCAAAGGCGCGCTCGCGGTCGTTGAAAGTGTAGAACACCGGCGACATCTGCCCCAGATCCTGCGCGAAGGTGCCGTACCACACCAGGTGGCTGATGATGCGAAATAACTCGGACAGCATGACGCGCATCACCTGTGCGCGCGGCGGCACGGGGACACCTGCCAGCGTTTCGAGCGCGGTGAGATAGGCCAGGTTATTCATCACGCCGCCCAGATAATCCACACGGTCCGTGTACGGAATGTAGGTGTGCCACGATTGGCGCTCCCCCATCTTTTCCGCGCCGCGATGATGGAATCCGATTTCCGGAACCGCGTGCACGATCTCCTCGCCATCGAGTTGGACGATGATACGCAACACGCCGTGTGTGCCCGGATGCTGCGGTCCCAAATTGAGAAAAAGAAAATCCGAATCCTCACCCGAGCGCGCAAATCCCCACTCTTCCGGACGAAAACGCAAAGCCGCTTGCTCGTTCTCTTCCTTCTGCGGCGGCAGCCGGAACGGCCCCATTTCCGTGGCGCGGGCGGGATGGTCTTTGCGCAACGGATGCCCCTCCCAGGTGCGCGGCATCAGAATACGTTCCAGGTGCGGATGCCCGGCAAAACGGATGCCGAACATGTCCCACACTTCACGCTCGTACCAATTCGCTGCGGGCCAGATGTCCGTAATGGTGTCGAGTGTCAACTCGCCGTCGCGCAGCGCTGTCTTTACGCGCACGTATTCATTGCGGTCGAATGAGTAGAGCTGATAGACAGCGGTGAACTCCGATGGAGGCTGCCCGTCGCGGTGCACTCGATTCCTCTCGTCGATGGCCGTCAGATCGTAGAGCATTTTGTACGGCCGCTCGACGCCGTTCTTCAAATGATTCAGGGTTTCGTGCACGCGTTCGCGCGGCACCCAGATCGTTTCGATGCCGTCCCGGGTAACCTGGCGCTCTCCCTCGAGATTCTGCAGGGCCGTAAAGGAAGGCTCATCAACGCCTGGATGGGGGAGCGTATGAGTAGTCATGCTTAAACCCGATCCGGTGTGGCGAGATTCCGAACATGCTGCCGCTGCGGCCTCCTCTGATCGCGCTGCGAGGGCATGGGCGGCCGCTCGACACCCTGCGGCCCGATCACCCAACTGAGTGGCCTGCGTTCTGCGCCGACTTTCTCCCGCAGCAGCAGAATCCCTTCCAGAAACGCATCCGGCCGCGGCGGGCAACCAGGCACATAAACATCTACCGGGAGAAATTTGTCCACGCCCTGCACCACACTATAGATGTCGTACATCCCTCCGGAATTAGCGCACGAACCCATCGAGATCACCCACCGCGGCTCCATCATCTGTTCATAGAGCCACTGAATTACGGGCGCCATCTTGATGAAAACGGTGCCTGCAATCACCATCAGATCGGCTTCGCGAGGAGTGCCGCGAATCACTTCCGCGCCGAAACGCGCGATATCGTATTTGCTGGTGATACTGGTCGCCATTTCCACATAGCAGCACGACAGCCCGAAATTGAAAGGCCAGATGGAATTCTTGCGCGACCACGCCACCAGATCTTCGAGGCGCGACAGAATGACGCTACGGCGCACCGCTTCTTCGAAATTGCTTTGCTTTTGAGCTTCCGCTGGTTTGGTGATCGAGAGCAACATGTTTTAAGACAAGCTGGTTTCAGGCAAGCTGGTTCAAGCCTTCTGACGCGACGCCGCGTTCCAATCCAGTGCTCCGGCTCTCCACAAATACAGCAACGCAGCTACTAGAACTCCCAGAAACACCACCGTCTCCCAAAATGCCGGCCAGCCAAGCCTGCGCGCCGCCACTGCCCACGCAAACAGGAACACGGCTTCCAGATCGAAAATTACGAACAGCATCGCCACCAGGTAGAATTTTGCGGAAAGACGCACATGCGCCGACCCTTCCGGTAGGATGCCGCCTTCATAAGGTATGTCCGTAGCACGCTCGTCATGCCGCTGTCCCAGTAGATAAGAGACCAGCAGCATGCCTCCCACCAGCAACAACACCAGAACGAAATAGACAACCAGAGTCCACATTTCCATTTCTAGTTTGAGCAAGCGAGGCGCGGGTGGGGTAGGCTATTTGTCACAGTGACCTATGCTATCGGTAGCGCGGCGTACGCACGAATACTAAAAGGCTCGGCGGACTACTGGCTGCCGCGGCTGGTGTTTCAGCGCGGCCTGGGGCTGATTTATTTCATCGCCTTTTTGATCGCGAGTAATCAATGGAAGCCGCTGCTGGGCGAGCACGGCCTGCTGCCCGTGCCGCTGTTCGTGAAAAGAGTGCCCTTTCGCCGGATGCCCAGCATTTTCTTTCTGTTTCCGAACGACTCCGCTTTTACTATGGCCGCATGGATCGGCTTGGCGTTATCGTGCGTGGTTCTGGCCGGCCTCTCCGAGCGCTACGGCACGTGGGTTTCCGCGCTTATCTGGTTTCTCTTGTGGGCCATTTATCTTTCGTTCGTGCATGTGGGCCAGACGTTTTATGCGTTCGGTTGGGAAACCATGCTGGCCGAGGCGGGATTTTACGCCATGTTCCTGGGCGCTCGCCATACGGCGCCGCTTCCCGTGACGCAGTGGATGCTCCGCTGGATGTTATTTCGCGTGATGTTCGGAGCCGGCCTGATCAAACTCCGCGGCGATCCCTGTTGGAAAGATCTCACTTGTCTCGATACGCACTTTGAAACGCAGCCCATGCCCAATCCTCTCAGTTGGTATTTTCATTGGCTGCCCCACTGGATGCTGCATGGCGGCGTCCTCATCAACCACTTCGTCGAACTGGTAGTTCCCTTCGGATACTTCGCGCCGCAACCCGTAGCAACCATTGCCGGCCTCATTACTATGGGTTTCCAGTTCACACTCATGCTGAGCGGGAATCTCTCTTTCCTAAATCTGCTCACCATCGTGCTGGCGATACCCACGCTTGATGGCCGCTTGCTCGGAAAGATCTTTCGCATGGCGGCTCCGGCGCTGCTGGCCGACAGCCGTGCTCTCCAATACGCAACCGGCGCCCTATCAGTCGCGGTGGTCGTGCTCAGCGTTCCGGTGATTGCCAATATGCTCTCACCGGGCCAGCTTATGAACTACTCCTACAATCCGTTGGAACTGGTGAACACCTATGGCGCATTCGGCAGCATTAGCAGAACGCGCTACGAAGTGGTCGTGGAAGGTACCAGCGCCGCGGAACTCACGCCGGCGGCTGAGTGGCGGGAGTACGAGTTTCGCGGCAAGCCCGGCGATCCGCGGAGGCGGCCGCCGCAGATCGCACCCTACCATCTACGGCTAGATTGGTTGATGTGGTTCGCCGCCATGTCGCAGTTCAGCCGCGAACCGTGGTTCGTGAATTTCGCCGCGAAGCTGCTCGAAGGCGATCGCGCGGTTTTGAGTCTTTTGAAAACCAACCCATTCCCCGATCATCCGCCGCATTACGTAAGGGCCAAACTGTATCTCTACCGCTTCACCACCCCAGAGGAACGCCGGCAAACGGGGGCCTGGTGGCACCGCGAACTGGTGGGCGATTGGTTCCCCGAAGTCTCGCTCGATACGCCGGGCTTTCGCCGCGTGTTGCAGCAACAAGGTTGGCTGTAGGGTTATCCGATCTTGCCGCCTACGATGATGCCGTAAAGAAACTCTACGCCACGCTCCTACTGAACCGATAACGTAACTCCACTCTGCGTGCTGTTGCTCCCAATAGTGACTACGACGGGCACCGTGCCCGGACTGACTCCCGCCGGGACCTGCACGTTGAGTTGCATAATCCCTTCCACCACGCCATCGATACCCCCGGCATAGGAGTACGTCGCCGGCAGGCCCCCGATCTGAATGCTGACGGGCGCGGCCGGACTCGGATTCTGAGCCGCACTCGAGTTGATGGTTCCGGTAACGCCCGGCGGAACGGTCTGGCCTTCACCGGTCAGGAAGAACACCACCGTGCTGCCGGGGGCGGCAGCGTTGTTCGGGCCGTTCACGCTGAAATCGCCGTTAAAGCCCGCAGCACCGCTCCCTGACGAATTTTGGGTGAAGATGCCCGGAGCGGTCGCTGCGACGGAGACCGTGCTGATGTTCGATGTCTGGTCCAGGTATTTCACGCCCACTCCGGCCAAAGAGTAACTCGCGATTTCGTAGGGCACGACAGCCGAAACCTGCGTAGCCGATGCATAGATCATGGGCGCTGCAAATCCATTGACCAATACCTGCACACCACCAAGCTGGGTTGTCAGTGTGCCGTTCGTAATCTGGGCTGTAGCCGGCGTTGTGGGTCCTATGTTGGTGCCGAACAGAGTAATCACTTCACCGGGAGAAATCGCCCCCGCCAAAAAACTGGCGCCGTTCACCACCTGAGTGACCGAAGGCAGCGCCGGGTTGATCGTCAACGCAACCGTAATCACCACCTGTCCCGTCAGTCCACCGGTTCCCGCAACCGTGATTGTACCGGTATGCTGGCCTGAGCTGATGCCCGTAGGATTCACGGACACGCTCATTTGGCCGGAAGTGGAAGACTGAAATGACCCTGACGTAGGTGACACCGAAAGCCAGTTGCCGGTGTCGCTTGCGGCAGTAGCCGTGAACCCGCCCGTGCTGCCCGAGAGTGACACGGTTTGCGCCGGGGGAGTCTGTCCCCCCGAAAGATAAACGAAGCTGAGACTTGTCGTGCTGGCAGACACCACCGCCGGCGCCTGGACGGTTAAGGTCACCGGAATCGTCACTGTGTTTCCGGCAGTAATTGTCACTGTGCCTTGATACGAACCTGCAGCCAGGCCCGTTGGGGTTGCCGTGATGGTTACGTTAGATTGCGTGTCCGCGCCGGTGGGGCTCACCGTCAACCATGATGTGTTTGCCGATACCGACACCGTATACGGAACCTCTCCGCCAGTGGAACTGACCGTGACGCTCTGGCTTTGCGCCTGCCCGCTCGCCAGTTCGGTGAAGGTCAGTGACGCGGGGCTGGCCGACACAGTCCCCGTCTGCGCCGTGCCCCCGGTTACGGTCAGATTAATTGGTACCGTCTGAGTGACTCCACTCGCCGTGAAATTGACCGTGCCGCTGTAACTGCCGTTCGCCAGGCCGCTCGGGTTCACAGTCACGGTCAGGGTTTGCGGAGTGACATCGCTCGTCAAGGCGCTGAGATTGACCCAGGGGCATGGCGTTTGCGATCCGCAGGTCGAACCTGCGGTAAAGGATGTGGCTGCTGCTGCGCTTACGGTCACACTCAAACTGCTCGGTGATATGCCGCTGGAGGAGCTTTGGAAATTCAGGTTTTGAGAAACCGTAATCGTCAATGCACCGGTGTTCCCGCCATTATTTATTAAAATCACCGGAATAGAAATCGGACTGTTGGTGATCGTGCTGGCGCCATTATTCGTGCTGTTACTCGCAGTTACTGCCACCGTGCCGGAGTACGCTTGCGAAGCGAGCCCTGTGGTGTTCGGTGTCAGCGTAAGCTGATCGCCGCTTAGTGAGTACGTTAACCAGCTCGGCCACGAATTTACCGTAATTGTCGTAAGCGCGCTTCCATCGCTCGAGTAGATGGTTACGGGCTGCGAACTCGGAGTTACCGCCGATCCGGTCGCGGTAAATAACACCGTTCCGCTTTCGCCAGTCAATGTCGTGAAGCCGGCAAAGGCCACCGGGCTGCCGCTGGCGTTAACCGTCAAAGTCACTGGAATATTTTGCGTCAGAGATCCGACCGTAAGGGCAATATTGCCCATGTGATTGCCGGCCGCCAATCCGGACAGATTAGCCACACTCACTTCGAAATTGCCGGGAACCACTCCACCATTATTGTTGTCAGGGGTAGTCAGGAAGAGCCAGCCCGCATCGGAAGTCGGCGTGGCCGAGTAGGTCCCCGTTGGCGCGGTAAGAACCAGCGTCTGGAAGGGAGGATCGATCCCGTTGGCTTCATAATAGAAAGCGAGCGAACTGGGAGTAACTGTAATAGACGTCGGTGTCGCGATATTGACGGCCAGAGTTACGGCGATGGTGCCTGTATTATTCGGGTTATTGGCATCGGTTACCGTAATGCTTCCGGTGTAATTTCCCGTGGTAAGGGTCGCCGCCACCGCCTGAGCAACATATACGGTGAGCAGATCGGCTACCGGCGCATTCGTGATGCTGGTTCCATTCTGGGATCCTGCGCTGAGAACCAGCCAGTTGCCGCCGCTCGTGGTGGTGGCCGTCGCATTATATGCCGTCGCCCCGGCAACCGTTACCTGCTGCGAGGAAGAAGTTCCGTTGGTGTAGGACAATGTGAGGTCGATTGTGCTCAATGTGAGCCCACTCGCGCCGATAGTAAATGTCACCGGCACAACCACCGACTGCAGGCCGGCGATATCGATCACGAGCGAGTCCATATATTGTCCGTTCGGAATAGTACCCGCGTTGGTCGTCACACTGATCGTACTCGTGCCTCCAACCGGAACCGCCAGCGGACTTGCCGTCCCCGTAAGCCAGGTATCATTGGCGTTGGCGGCTACGACTTGAGTAATCGCGATGGCGGCGCTTGTGTCGTTCGTCAAAGTCAGCATATTAGTGGCGGTGCCTCCGCTAGCCACGCCGACTGTCAGACTCGCCGGCATTACCGGAGTGCCGCTCCCGGTTCCCTGGCCTGGCTCATACACAACCGCAACGCTGGTCGAGGTCCCGCCGCCGGTGGGAGCGAAGGTTACGGTCGCATGAAACGGCCCGGTACCGGAGGATAACAAGTCATTCTTTAACACAATGCCGACAGTGGCCGGTGTCGTCCCGCTCGTGACAGTGGCATTCACCCACTGAATGTTGGGCACGTCCGTCTCACTCACCGTCACCGTAAAATCCACCGAGCTCGCGGTACTGCTGGTGACCACAATATTCTGGAACGTCGTGGCGCTGGTAAGGGTGACCGTCTCGGCGGGACTGCCGCTATTGCCGTCTACGAGAATTTGTGCGATGCCGGCAGCCGTAGCCAGCATCAGGGTGCATCCAAGCACAATTGTGCGTTTAAGTACAGAAGTGGCGCCCATCCATACCTCTTTATTAAGCTAAAGTAACAGACCTGAATCTCCACTTAGCGGGACGCGTACCTAAAATCTTACACTAGAAATCTCCAGTCGGATAGAAGAAAAGCCGATAGCAGAAAGCGAATCGCTCGCAATGAAACTCCGGTCCTGGTTCTTAGTCCCTGCGTGGTTCTGGCTGGCGGCGCTATTTGCCGCGCCGTTCGCGATTATATTGAGTTACAGCTTCCTTTCCCGGGGAGTATATGGGGGCATCGAACTTCCCTGGACCTGGGAAAGTTACACTCGTCTTTTCGATCCTTTGTATCTCGGCATCTTCCTGCATTCGGCGATCCTGGCGGCAGGCGCTACTCTCCTCTGCCTCCTGCTGGCTTTTCCCGCGGCTCTGTTTATTTCCCGTACCCGCCGCCATAAGTACCTGTACCTGCAACTGGTGATGCTCCCCTTCTGGACCAGTTTTCTGGTGCGCACTTATGCCTGGCTGTTCTTGCTGCGCGATACCGGTCTTATCAATACGGCCCTCCAGGCAGTGGGCATTACGCATAGCCCTTTGCCCCTGCTCTATAACAACGGGGCCGTCCTTTTAGGCCTGGTATACGGCTATTTGCCTTTTATGGTGCTTCCTATTTATGCCACCCTGGAGCGGCTTGATCCCACGCTGCTCGAAGCTGCGGCCGACCTGGGCGCGCGTCCGTGGGCGGCCCTGTTTCGCGTGGTGGTTCCGCTCTCCCGGCCCGGCATCGCCGCCGGCTGCATCCTGGTTTTTATCCCCTGCCTGGGCGCCTACCTGACGCCTGATCTGCTGGGCGGCGGCCGTATCGTGCTGGTGGGCAACTTGGTCCAGAACCAGTTCACCACCTCCCGTGATTGGCCGTTCGGTTCCGCAGTGTCCCTCGTTCTTATGGCTTTGGTCACTCTGGCCTTATGGCGCTATCTCCGCCGCCAAGGGGAAATCCTGGTATGAAGCGCTGGCGCTGTCCAAGAGCGAATAAGCTCGGCATCTACGCGGTGGCGTTCTTCGCCTTTCTCCACCTGCCTCTGCTGACGCTTGCGATCTTCAGTTTCAATTCCTCGCGTTTCACGGTTTGGAACCACTTCTCTCTCGTCTGGTACCGGGCGATTTTTAGCGATCCCCAGCTTCTCGAAGGCGCCTGGAACAGCACCGTGATCGCGCTCATCTCCACCGCTCTTTCGACGCTTATCGGGACTTTGTGCGCTTACGCTTTATGGAAGCGCGGCTCACGTCTGGTTACCGGAGCGCTCTACCTCTCTCTGGTCACTCCCGAAATTGTCACTGGAATTTCGTTGCTGGCACTGTTTCAATGGTCCTTTCGCTGGCTCGGATTACAGCTCGGCATGTACACCGTCATTTTGGCGCACGTGGCGTTCTCACTCGCCTACGTAGTGATCGTAGTTTCCGCGCGCCTGCGCACTGTCAGTCCGGCGCTTGAAGAAGCCGCCATGGACCTGGGCGCTACCGAATGGGAGGCCTTTGTGCATGTCATGCTGCCGGCGCTGGTACCCGGGATTGTTGCCGCCGCACTGCTGGCGCTCACTGTTTCCTTCGATGATTACGTCATTACCAGCATGGTGGCCGGCGTGGATTCACAAACCCTCCCCATGGTCTTCTACGCTATGGCGCGCCGCGGCGCCAGCCCCGTTATCAACGCGATTTCCGCTCTCATCACGGCTTTCTTCGGTGTACTCATCGTGGTCTCGGAGCGAATCAGCAGCCGCGATCCCGCAGGAGATCTGCTCCGCCAATGAACCGGCGAACGTTCCTCCTCGGCGCGCCCGGATTGGCCGCTTGCGGCTCCGCGAGGCGTCCTCGCCTCAACGTCTATAACTGGTCCGCGTACGTCGCTCCGGACACCATTCCGTCCTTCGAAGCCGAGTTCGGCGTTCGCGTGCGCTACGCCACCTACGAAAGCAACGAAGAGATGTTAGCCAAGGTGCTCACCGGCAATTCCGGATGGGATGTCGTTGTCCCCACGCACAACCGGCTGGAACCCATGAGCGCCTATGGCCTCCTGGCGCCTCTGCGTCACGATTGGCTTCCGCACCTCGCCAACCTCGCCCCCCAGTTCCAAGCCCCGGCCTGGGACCCGCAGCTTCGCTGGGGTGTGCCCTACATGTGGAGCGCCACCGGCATTGTGTATAACCGCAGCATCATGCCTCCCCTCACGCGCTGGGCCGATCTGTGGGACGTGCGCCTCAAGGGCCGCTTGACCATGCTTGATGACCCCGAAGATATGTTGGGCGCCTGTCTCAAAAAGCTCGGGCTGCCATTCAACACAACCTCTCCTCAGGATCTCCGCCGCGCCGAGCACGAAGCCTTGGTACAGAAGCCGCTGTTACGCGCCTACCTGAACGCAGAAGTGCGCGACCAACTGGTGGCCGGCGATGTGCTGGCCGCGCAACTCTGGTCCACCACGGCGCAGCAGGCCATCGACAGTGCCGCCCAACTCGCGTTTGCCTACCCCGCCGAAGGCTTCCCTTTGTATTGTGATTGCGCTGTGGTGTTGCGAGAGAGCCGGCGCCAGCGGCTGGCCCACCAGTTCCTCGATTACCTCCTGCGCGCGCCGGTCTCCGCCGCGGTCGCGCAGTACACCTCCACCGCCACGGCCAATGGCGCAGCGCAGTCTCTTCTGCCGGCCACCGTTCGCGATAACCCCACGCTCTACCCGCCCCCTCAAATCATTCGCCGCGGTGAGTGGCCTCGTACCAATCCTCCCGCTGTGCAGCGCCTCATCGACCGCATCTGGACGGAAATCAAAGCCGCCTCGGTCTGAAGGTAGGACGAACGGACTTCACCCCAATACAAAGTAAGGCCTAGTCCGTGTGCTTTCTCACACATTACCGGCTGCTTGGGTACAGCAAATGCCAGACGCGGAAAGCTTAGGCTAGGAATAGAGTTGTTTTCGAGGACATTATTGTTATGAACAAAGCTTTCACCCATCCTAATGATGCTTTAAATTACCTGCCGCGGCGGCCTTTGGTGGAATATCCTAAAGGGCACATTCTGTATTCGGGCTCTAGCGATTCTTTATATCTGGTGGCAGCCGGTAGAGTTAAGGTGGCGGCGGTAGCGGTGGACGGATGCGAAGCGATTGTGCGAATCGTGCCGCCCGAGGGACTGTTTGGCGAATCCTGCCTGATCGACTACACCGGAGGGGAACGCGCCACAGCGCTGGACAGAATCCAGCTCATGGCCTGGAAACGCTCCGAAATCGAGCAGCAAGTGGAAAGAGAACCACGGCTCGGGTTAGCGCTCATGGAAGAGCTGGTGCTCAATTGTCTCGACATGGAAGAGCGCATGCAAGCCATGTCAGGCTGCAAGACGCCGGAGAGAGTGATGCTGTCGCTGGTGCAGCTCGCCAGACGCTTGGGAGAGGAGCAGTCCGATGGCGCCTACCGCATGGCATCGCTGACGCACCACACCATCGCCGAGCATGTGGGCACGTCGCGTGAGATCGTAAGCTCGCAGATGAGCCGGCTGCGGCGCCTGGGCTTGATTCTGTACTCTCGCCGCCACATTGACGTCTACTGCGACGCTATGGAAGAGACCCTGCGCGGACAAGGGTTGGCATTCCGGCAGGCGAGGCCCCGCACAGCGACCGGCGGCTCGAGTCAGTAGGTTCTTCCATTACGCAGCCCCGAACTGCCGCCTAAGAGCCTCCGGATAAAGGGGCAATAGCTCGGGATGCGCTTCCGCGAGCCGTATTAGATCAAGCTCGTCCTTTTTGCGTTTGCTCAACGCGCGGGATCAGCAAAGCTGCTGGATTTCAGCGACCGCAAAGCGCGCTTCATTTGCGTGTTAGGTTGACCAAAACCGACAGTATAAAACTTGCGGACATCGCCAGGTTTGAGGTTCCGGATCCGCCGGATCAACCATAATTTCATTGGGGCGAAATTTGGATTCCCGCGATCTTCACTCAGGCCCCAGTCGAATTAGTGTAGGAACTTTGGAATGGCGCAGCCAATTGGCAAAGGTATGCCGTACGAAGTGCGGCGTTAGGCGCTCGGCCGGCTTCTCCTTTTAGCGGGCGATGTTGCAGTAGACGGCCTCAAGAAGCCTGATGCGCATCCAAACACGGTTGCGTGTACAATTACTCGATAACGGAAGCCGAAATGAAGATCCGGCTTTCCCGCTTAGGAGCCAAGATGAGGACTTTAGCAAAAATTGTAGGCGCAATCGTGGCCTGTTTGGTCTTGCTGTTAGTGGTGCTGCGCATCACTGGCTTTAACCCAATCGGAAATACGCCTGGTCCCGGAAATTATCCTGGATTATGGCTTAGTGGAACGGTTGTCAAAACCCCGGTCAGCGACTGGTCCTTCGTCACTCAATATAAATGGGACAAAGTTCAGACACGTACTTGGTACGGGATTCCTCACTCCGTAACAACAGGTTACATTCTCCACGATGGCCAGCTCTACATAACGTCAATGTTCGCCAAGGGAGTGCCTTTTCCGCAAGGCAAAAGTTGGGTGAAGAATGTGATGCGTGATCCGCACGTCCGCCTGAAATTCGGCGACAATTTATATGATTGTACTTTATCCCCTGTCACCTCCGCGGACGAAAGAGCGGCCGTGCTCGGACCGAGAGCAAAACAGAACCCTCAACTTCTGGCGTCAGACTCGACCAATGGTCCAGTGATGCACTTATTTCACGTGATGTCTGACTGAGACGGCCATGCGCGTCGTAGCCGGTTGTGGACCGAATCATCGGTTTGGGAACCTAACGGGCCTCCAGCCTGGTTGAATCGATGAGGATCGTCATCACCGGCGCCAACAGCGCTTCCGGGCAAGCGATACTACGATGCGCAGCGGAGGCTGGCGTGGCGCCAAACGCGCTAGTCGCCGCGGTCCGATCGGATTCCGCCGCGGACGACATTCGGCCCTTGCTAGGCGAAGGGAGCAGCCTGGCCGTGGTTTCCTACGATGATCTCAGCAGTCTGGAAGCCGCATTTCGAGGAGCGTCTGCGATAATTCACCTGGCAGGTGTTCTTGTTGAGCGGCGTGGTTCGACATATGAACAGGCCAACGTTGCGCCACTTCGCAGCGTCGTCGAAGCTGCGAAGCAGTGTGCGGTGGAGAAGTTCGTGCTAGTCAGTGCCACGGGAGCCGATGAGAAATCTCCCAACGGCTACTATCGCACCAAGGGACAGGGGGAAGCTGTAGTACGCGCTTCCGGCCTCAGCTACACGATACTGCGCGCTCCGCTCCTCCTGGGGCCTGCAACCGAAGGTGCAGCAGCGCTGGCGCGAAATGCATGCGGCCCTAAAGCCAGGCTAATCGGCGGCGGCCGCAACTTTCAACAGCCTCTCGACGTGGACGACCTGGCGCGGGCTGCCCTCGCTGCCTCCCAGCCTTCGGTCGCGAGCGGCCGCACCTTGGATCTGGTTGGCCCCGTTTCGCTGCCGGAGCGGGAACTAGTCGAGCGCGCGGCTCGCATGATCGGCCACGAAGTGCGGGTCAGCTCGATCCCAAAGCGGTTGCTTTCATTGGTGCTGGCCATTCGTCTGCGCGTCGCCGGCCCCGGATTTTCACCAGACGCAGTCGAAGTGATCACGGCGAATACACGTCTGGACGCGCATCCGGCCGCGACCGAATTAGGAATCCACTTGACCGGCATAGATGAGATGATCAAGAGGAGTTTAGAAAAGGATCGACAAAAATGAATCAGCGCAGCCAACCCATCGTAGCGGCGCGCGGCGCTGGCGCCAAAAAAGCGAAGCCGTGGCAGCGGCTCGTGCCATTTCTGATTACATTGGCCTGCTTCGCCTATCTCTATACCCGCCTCAACCACGCCGCTGCGGCACAAGGCACCGGGTTGCTCCGTTACCTGGCGCAAAGCTTTGCGAATGTGAACTGGCTGTATTGGCTGGCGATCATGATTCCGTACTGCGTCCTTTATGTGGTATTCGATAGCCTCGTCATCTGGAGCGTGATCAACTGGTTCAACGCCAAGATACGTTACGCCGATATCTTGCCCATCCGAGCAAGCGCGTACATTCTCTCACTGGTGAACGAGCAGGTCAGCAAGGGCGCAATCGCGGTTTATGTGAACCGCCGCAACGGAGTCCCAGGCTGGGAAGTCGGCTCCAGCATGGTCCTCGTCATGTTCTGCGAGATTTATAGCTTGATTCTTTGGGCGACCGTGGGTGTGCTGTTGCGTTGGAATAGTTTCCAGCCTGCCTTCCATATCATTCCATGGATCGCCTTAGGCGCTGCCGTGTTCTTCACGCTTCTTCAGTTATTCTTCAGCGGGCGAATCGCCAGCGGGATCGCACTACGCGACCGCTCCATATTTCGGGCGTTCCGGCTGGCGAAAATCTGGCACTACGGCGTGATTATAGCGTTGCGAGCCCCGCTCGTACTCGCTGGTGTTGTCGTTTACACGTTGGCTCTGAGACTCTTCGGAGGCTCTATAGGCTTTGGAGAGATGCTGGGCATTTTGCCCGTGATCTTCCTTGGCGCCGCAACGCCCGGACCGATGCACTCGGTCGCGATTCTTTTTTGGGTTTTGCTCTTTCCGGACCGGCCGGGCCAGATGACGGCCTTTGGCTTCGTGATGCACAATTTCTTCATCTTCTTTAATGCCGCCGTGGGCCTGCTATTTCTCCGCCGGGCGACTCGGGAGCTGTTCGGGTAAGCTTCGGAACGTCAGCCGCTGGCCCATCGAGACCAATGTGCTCAGAACCAGCAGCCAGACCAGAATCGTGAGCAACGGATCGAGAAAGCGAAGTCCCATTCGGATCAGGATGTCCCCGCAGGGCGGCACGAAATAAAGCACGCCATTGTAGCGTCCGAGTTTACTTCCGCGGAGCGTGTTGTGCCGGTGAATCCAGTAGGAATCGATCACGTATTGGGCGAAGGCCGCTGTGACCAGGATGGGCAAGATCAACGGGAACGCGCCGCGAAAGGCTCCTGCAAACAATCCGGAAGTGACGAATAGAAAATCGCTCGCATGATCGAAGGTTCCGCTCCACCCGGTCACCGTTCCTCTTCGGCGTGCGATCGGACCATCTAGAAAATCGGTGATCAACGCCACCACCCACGCAACCAGCGCGAAAATTGCCGAGCGCTCGTCTCCGCGGGCCATGTATAGCGCAAATGGAATTACGAGAAGCAGGCGAACAGTCGTCAGTGCATTAGCCATCGCTCCGGACTCGGTTCGGTTGACGCCATAACGCCAAGAATACACTATGGATGTGCCCGAAGTGGTGATCCCGACCGCGTCGCCAGTGCTCTCGAAAAAGAAGCCGGCTCGAATAGCTTCCGGGAACGGCAGCCGATTTCCGCGGCCGGATACTGATCGCGCTGTCAAAAGCGGTCAGGCTCCATCCATACCAGTTCCTGTACAATTTCGAAATGGGAATTTTCCGTCTGCCGCCGTTTTCAGATGGAATTCTCGTTCTTGCCGTCCATAGGAGGTGGATATGAAAACAACACTGAAGGTTGTTGGAGCGATCTTCATTTGCATGATTTTGCTGCTAGCGACGCTGCGCGCCACTGGTTTCGAGCCGCGCGACTGTCAAAACGCTTCATCCTGGTCGTGCAGGGCACCCGGGCTTTGGCTAAAGGGTGAAGTCGTCACTACCGCAGTCAACGATTGGTCGTTCACCGACAAGATTCAAACGATCAAAATTCAAACCCAAACCCCGTTTCTGCTGCCCCACTCGGTGTCGATTTGGTGCGCTGCATATAATAACAATCTTTATGTGACCTCCTATCGCGGCAGGCTGTGGGTCGAAGATGCCATCCGCGATCCCCACGTGCGCCTGAAGATAGGAGGCCAGATATATGAACGTACCTTGTCAGTAGTCAGCGATCCGGATGAAAAAGCCGCCGTGCTCCAGGCCAAGGGGAAAAAATATCCCAACTGGAAGGTGCCGCCGGTCTCGAAAGCCACGGTTTTTCGCGTGCAGCCTGAGTAAACCAGGGTGGATATTCTTAACCGCAAAGAGGTGCGCAAATGCAACGACTGCTCCCATTACTGATCATCACGGTCATTCTCAGCGCGCAGGCGCCGCCGGATAGTGCCGCCTATTCTGTCGCCTACGTCGATATCTTACCGGCATCCAGAGCCGCGGCGATCACTGCTATGAAGCAATACCAGGAGGCAAGCCGGAAAGACGATGGATTCCGGCGGATCGAGTTCTTCGAGCAGGCCGGGCGGTCCGGGCACTTCTGCATCATCGAAACATGGGCCAACAACACAGACCTTGATCGGCATGCCGCATCGGCGAATTCCAAGGACTTCCGAACGAAGATCGACTCGATGAGGCTGAGCGATTACGACCAGCGGCCTTACAAGACTCTGTCGTTGGGCCCCGCTCACAGTGACGGAAGCAGCCGCAGCACATTCGTGATCACGCACGTGGATATCGGCGGCCAGGGCACAAATGCCGCCGACCTCCTTAGCAAGCTGGCCGAAGCCAGCCGGAAAGAAGAAGGCAATCTCCGGTTCGATGTCTTACAACACACGATGCGGGCGAATCATTTCACGGTTATCGAAGAATGGCAGACCGCGAAAGCAATCGAGACGCATGCGGCCGCCGCTCACACGAAGGAATACCGAAACAGCCTTGGGCCGATCGCCGGCAGCCCTCTGGACGAACGTCTCTATAAGGTCGTGGAGTAAACCGAATTCGGCAATGCCCCGGCAAAGATCGATGACCATACGAGCCTGTCAGGTGCTGTCATCGTATTAGCGTGGAATCTCGGATGAGCGTGACGGCAACTGGAACACCCACAGCGTCGTGCCGCCCGAAGGGTTGGTGATCTCAGGCGTCAAACTGGATGAGCCGGAACTTAGTGGCCCTCCGCCGCCCGCTACGACCGCGACATATTGATCGCCCTGGACACTATAGGTCACAGGCGACGAGTTGGGGACCGCATTGAGCTTAGTTTGCCAAAGGAGCTTACCAGTCGCCGAGTCATAGGCGCTGAAGAAGCGGTCCAGTCCGCCCGCGAAGACAAGCCCGCCCTCTGTCGTCAGCAATGAACTGACCAAGGGCGCGCGCTGGCGATGAATCCATAACACATGGCCGGTCGCCAGATTGATCGCCTCGATACGGCCGAACTTGCCGTCGCTGTCTGGGCGCGGCCGCTGGGCAAAATGAATATCGTCGCCGCCCGCCGCGATTTCCGCCGCGCTACGCGGTGTCCAACTGTAATCGGCGCAAGTCTCTAACAGGGGCACATAAAGGATATAGCTCGCCGGATCGAAAGCCGTGGTCGGCCAGTTGCGCGCGCCGTTGGAATTGGGGCACAGCAGCTTGGTCTTGCCAGGCTCCGGCTCCAGCGCCGGGTTGGTGGTCTCCACTCCCGTCACCGGAT
>JASIAM010000334.1 GCA_030041985.1 Bryobacteraceae bacterium
GGCGAGAAATGCGTGGAACAATTGCGCGGCATGTTCGCCTTCGCCATCTGGGATGAGCGCCGCCGCGTGCTCTTTATCGCGCGCGACCGCCTGGGCATCAAGCCGCTTTATTACTATGCCGATCAGGACCGGTTTGCCTTTGCCTCCGAACTGAAGTCGCTCTTGGATGTCCCCGGCATGCCGCGCGAGCTTGATACGGCCGCTCTGGGAGAATATCTTCGACGCCGCTACGTGATCGCGCCCCACACCATTCTTAAAAGCGCGCGCAAACTGCCACCCGGCCATACTGTGACGGTCACCGAGAAGGGCTTCATCACGAAACAATACTGGGATTTGCCGCTCGAAGAGCCGAGTGACATCAGTGAACCGGAAGCCCTTGCGAAAACCAGCGCCCTCTTTGAGGAAGCGCTGCGGCTGCACCTGGTCGCTGATGTTCCGCTAGGCGCGTTCCTATCCGGCGGCCTCGACTCCAGTTGCGTGGTCGCCCTGATGGCGAAATTGGGCGTCGCCGATATCAAAACATTTTCCGTTGGCTATGACAGCGCGGAAAGCGAGCTCCCCTATGCCCGCATGGTGGCCGATCATTTTCACACCGATCATCACGAGCTGCGCCTAACCCCCGTTGCCTTCCGCGAAATTCTCCCCAAAATCGTCTGGTTCATGGACGAGCCCGTCGGCGATACCGCATCTGTACCGCTGTATTACCTGGCACAGTTCGCCCGCCGCCACGTGACAGTGGCGCTCTCCGGTGAAGGGTCGGATGAACTTTTCGGCGGCTATCCCATCTACCGGCGCATGCTGGCTTACGAACGAGTGAACCAGCTTCCGCTCGCCCAACCCGTGGGACGAATGCTGGCTGCGGTTGCCGGCGACACCAAGCTCAGCAAATACGCGGAGATGTTGGGCCGCCCTTTGGAATGGCGGTATGGCGGAGTCGGAGGGCTATTCTCCGCCCGGCAGGTTCATCGCCTGTATCTTGCGGCGGACCCTTCGCTGAATTCCGTGGCAGCGGCTTATGGAAACTGCGGCCATCTACCGGCTCTGCAGCGCATGTCGTATGTGGATCTCAAAACGTGGCTGCCGGATGATCTGCTTGTGAAGGCCGACCGGATGAGCATGGCTCACTCGCTCGAACTCCGCGTTCCCTTCCTCGATCACCACCTGGTGGAATTCGCGGCGCGCCTGCCGCGCAAACTCAAAATTCGCGGTGGCGTTACCAAGTATCTGTTGAAGAAATGGGCCGAGCCGTTGCTTCCGCGCGACATTATCTATCGCCCGAAAAAAGGTTTTCCGGTGCCCACCAAGACCTGGTTCCGCAATGATCTCTCAGGTTTCGCGCGGGAAACTCTCCTCGATTCGGCCGGCGTATCGCGCCAGTTCCTTTCAACGGCGGAATTGGAACACCTGCTCGACATGCACGAGCGGGAGGATCGAAGCGAGCAGATCTATTCGCTACTAGTCCTCGATCACTGGTGCCGTGAATTTCTGAAGCCGGCGCCGGTCCGCTCGTAGTGGCGCTGCGACACCCTCCACAACCCGTTCGGCGTTTGCCGTCCACAAGTACCCTCGGCCAGTAATTGCCGCACGCGCTCTCTCTCCCATGCAGCGCGCCATACCCGGATCGGCCGCCACGGCTCGCAACTCCGCAGCCAGGCTCCGCGCATCTCCGGGCCTGAAAAACCGCGCCTCGGCTGGCTCCCGTAAAATCTCCTGAATGTTCGGCTGGCGGGGAGCCACGATCGGCTTCGCCAGGGCCATGTACTCCAGGATTTTCATCGGGCAGCAATATTCATTGGCGGCGGGCTGCACCGCGATGTCAATCAGATCCAAATATTGGGGTATGCAAGAGTGCGGGACAGGCCCGGTGAAAATCACGCTGTCCGTGAGCTGATTGTCCCGCACATAGTCCTGCAGTTCCCCCATAGCCTGGCCATCGCCGACCAGCAGCAAACGCACTTGCTCGTCCCGCAGTCCTGAGAGACGAAACGCCGCGAGCAGCATTTCGATCCCATGCCAGCGGCGGAACCATCCGACAAACCCGATCACCTTCTCCCCAGGCCGCAGACCGAGTGACAAGCGCAATTCCGGCGATTGCGGGCGCGCGACGAAATGTTCCAGCCTTACGCCGTTCGTCATCACCTCGATCTTTTCCCTCTGCACTCCCGCTGACTCGAGAATCCGCGCGAGAGGCGTCGAGACTACTACCACGCGCGAGGCCAGATTCAGGATCACGCGTTCGGTCCACGCCGCCAACCTCACCAGGCGGATATCCCGGTCGCGGCCCTGCTCCAGCGCAAACGGCGAATTCACCTCCAACACGATGGGAATCCCGCAGAGTTTACTGACGAGTACACCGGTAAAGTTAAACAGCGAATAGCGCTCATACAGTAGGTCCGCCTTGCTGCGCAGCGCTTCCCAGGCAAGCATGGGAATGCCGATCAGGTTATATCCCAACTGCACTGCTTCGTATGCCAACGGGATGCGGCGCGCGAGGCGCTGCCACCAGGGATTGCCCGCGTCTCTGCGCGCATTGTGCTCCCCTTGGTCAGCCGCAACCAGCGACACCAGCGTCAAATCATGTCCCAGGCTGCGGAACGCGTCTGCCATCTCCTGAATATGAACCCGCTGCGCGTCGGTCGAACGGGTCCTATGGTGATAAATGATTCTCACCGGTTCTCCTTTGCCCACAGGACTGTTTGCTGCCCCGCTATCCCCCGCAGCAGTCCCCATCCGACTGCCACCTGCCCGAACAGAAAGTAAAATGGAATATTCACCAACCGGTTCTTCGACCCGGACAGCACTTGGACCAGCGCCACCGCAATCCCCACAGCGAGCAGTGCGAGGATGGCGCGCGCGGCCGGCTGCTCCATTCCCGCGAGCGCGCAGATCACGACCCCCAGCCCTAAAACGGGAGACAGCCACCGCAGCATTTTGTGAGACACAAAAACGAACCAGAAAGCCAACGGCGCTGAAAGCGGAGGCCATGCATTGCCCCGGCGCAAACCTTGTGCCGCTCCCGCCGCGATCCGTACTTTCCTGCGGAATTCCTCTCCCAAACTCGCCGGTCCTCTCTCCCAAGCCAGCGCCTCCGGCTCATGCACTACCCGTCTTCCCTGGCGAATCACTGCCATGGGAATGATCAAATCCTCGATCAAAGTATCGGTGGGACAGGGACGAAACAGTTCCCGGCGAATCGCGTACATCGCTCCATCTGCCCCAGCCATCGAATAGATCGAGGAGGCGCCGGCTTGCAGAAACCACTCCAGGGAATAGTAGTCGCCCGTAGGCCCGTCTAATGTCGGGGCGCTATCCGTCAAAATGACTCTCCCCGAAACGCACCCCACCGCCGGGTTCTGAAAGTGCCGTACCAACTTTCGCAGAGCATCAGGCCGGTACATCACGTTGGCATCGGAGAGAACGAGAATCTCTTCATCGCGCAGCGCCAGAACGTCATTCAGATTGGCAATCTTTCCGCGCCGCAACGGTTGGTCAATGAGTTCCACTCCCGCGCCGGTGAATTGTCTGACCTCGCGCACCGTCCCATCCGTCGAACCGTCCGATACCACCACGATCCTCAGCTTGTCCCGCGGATAATCGAGAGCCAGCGAGTTCGCGAGCTTCTGCCCGATCACGTGTTCCTCGTTGAGGGCGCAAATCACCAGCGCCACGCTGGGGCAGATTTCTGTCTGCCCCACCTGGCCATTCGTTTTCGATCGCACTCGGACCGCGCAATAGACGAGCGCCGGATAAATCACGTACGGGTAGACGAACAACAATATCAGCGCTAGTAAAATCGCTAGCCACATAGTCACCTCAGGGAAACAGCCGCAATACCCAACGGCTCATCAGTC
>JASIAM010000036.1 GCA_030041985.1 Bryobacteraceae bacterium
TTGCGAAACACCGCGTCATACTTGACCGGCTTGCCCGGCCGCGCCTGGTCCCGCAGTCCCCTCAACCCCCACAGTGCAAAGCGCCTGCGCCACTTCGTAACGGTGGGAATGGAGACCCCCAACTCCCGCGCTACTTGCTGGATTTCCTTGCCGTCCAGGCAAGCCAGAATGATCCTGGCTCGCTCCACGGCGCGCGCTTCCTCAATCCGGCTCTTCGTGGTGGCCACCAAACTCGCCTTGTCTTCGGCCGAGCACTCCAGTTCCGGTGCGTGTCTGGGCATTACCCAAACATTTTAATACATAAATATATTAGTGCAATTAAGCACTAGGTTGTGCCATCCTGCGCATGACCGGCCTGGACCGCGTATTCTGGTTCGTGATTCTGGCCGCATGGGCCACTGGTGTTTGCAGTGGAACCTGGGAATACCGTAAAACCACCTGGTTCCTGCTGGGCCTTGTCGTCGCGCATGCGTACCTCCGAAAGCCGTCGCAGCATCTCCGCTCTTGTTCGGCCTTGAAATATAGAGGTTGAGTTTATGTGTGGCATCGCAGGCTTCTTAACATGGCGAGGCGCTCCGGCGGAGGCCGCTACCTGGGTGACACGCATGTCGCGGACTCTCGCGCACCGTGGGCCCGATCACGAGAGCACCTGGTGCGATCTCAATGCCGGCATTGCTTTGGGACACCGGCGCCTGGCGGTGGTTGACCTGTCGAGCGCGGGCAATCAGCCCATGATGTCCGTTAGCGGCCGTTACGTGATCGTCTTCAACGGTGAAATTTACAATTTCCTCGACCTTCGCAAAGATCTGGAGCGCATTACCCCCGCGGCGAAATTTCAGGGCCATTCCGACACCGAGGTGATGCTGGCCTGTTTCGAACACTGGGGCATAATCGATTCCGTCGCGCGCTTCAACGGCATGTTCGCCTTCGCGGTGTGGGACCGGCTGGAGCGGCGTCTTCATCTGGCGCGTGATCCGGTGGGAGAGAAACCGCTTTACTATGCGCGCACGCCGAATGGGTTCCTCTTTGGTTCCGAACTCAAGCCGTTGCGGGTTCACCCTGATTTCCGGGGCGAGATCGACGGCACCGCGTTGGCCCTTTATCTGGAGCGCGGCTACGTGCCTGCTCCATACTCCATTTACAAGAACGTTTTCAAATTGAAGCCCGGCGCCGTCCTGACAATTCCGTGCAGTTCGCGCCGCGAAAGCGTAACGCGCTATTGGTCGTTTAAAGATGTCGCCGAGCATGGTTGTGCCAATCCCGTGGATCTCACCGACGAAGAGGCCAGCCGGCGCTTGGAGCGGCTGCTCACCGATGCCACGAGAATCCGCATGGTAGCCGATGTTCCGCTGGGGGCGTTTCTTTCCGGGGGCATCGATTCGTCTCTGGTAGTCGCCCTGATGCAATCCCTGAGCAGCCACCCTGTCCGGACGTTCACCATCGGATTCCACGAAAGCAGCTACAACGAGGCCGCAGCCGCGAAAGCAGTCGCCCAACATCTGCATACCGAGCACACCGAGTGGTACATCACGCCGCAAGATGCTCTGGACCTAGTTCCACAGTTGCCTGCTCTGTACGATGAGCCGTTTGCCGACTCCTCCCAAATTCCCACTTACCTGGTGTCCAAACTAGCGCGCGAACACGTGACAGTGAGCCTTTCGGGCGATGGAGGGGACGAGTTGTTCGGCGGATACCGGCGCTATAGCACGACTGCAAGACAATGGCAGATGCTGTCAGCGGTGCCGGTTCCGATGCGATCGCTGCTGGCTCAGGCACTGCGCCCGGTCACTCGCGATGATTTCGGCCCGTTGGGATCTCGTGCGCTCGCGCTTTTGCCTTGCGCTCTGAACCGCTACCGGCTGCGGAAGCTGGCCGCTCTGTGCGGGTCCGCTGATCGGGAGGTTTTCTACGAGCTTTCCCAGCGGCAATGGTGGGGATCTCCCACGCTCGCTTCCGGATCGATTAATCGATAGATCGAAGGCGGGCTGCCGCACTGCTCTGACTTCTTCCAGCACATGATGGCCGTAGATATGCTGACCTACCTGCCTGACGATATCCTCGTCAAGGTGGATCGCGCCACTATGGCGGCGAGCCTGGAGTCGAGAATCCCCCTACTCGACTCCCGAGTGATCGAGTTTGCCTGGAGATTACCAACGCGCGCCAAATTGCGAAACCAGGCCGGCAGAAGCCGAACCGGTAAATGGATTCTCCGCAGCATCTTGCGCCGCTATCTCCCGGAAGCCCTTTTTGAGCGCCCCAAGAGCGGCTTCGCGGTTCCGGTGGCGCAGTGGCTGCGCGGCCCTCTCCGGGGCTGGGCCGAGGACCTGCTCGATTCCCGAAGCATCGATAGAGAAGGTTACCTGGCAAGCGAGGCGGTTCGCTGGCGGTGGAAAGAACATCTTGCCGGTGTGCAAGACCACAGCGGAGCCTTGTGGAGCGTATTGATGTTTCAAGCGTGGCTGCGCACTCTTAGGCTGCCTTGTGAAGCTGACAGCCTTACGCGTCCCTCTCTGGTGGCCGCACGATAGAGCCAGAATGCATGACAGGTAATACACAGAATCTCTCCGGTGCGGGCGAGGCTACTCACATTTTGCGATCCACAAGACCCCGTCGAGTCGCCGTAATTGCCGGGTCCCTCGGGCTTCAGGGCGGCTATATGGGCGGCGCTGAAAGACAGCTCCACTACATCGCGCGCGCGCTTGCGGAAGTCGGCGTCGATGTGCGCGTATATAGCTTGGAGGGCGAGCCTGCTTCCGCTGGTTCTTTCGGATTGACAGGCGTGGAGTGCCGCAACTTCGGCCGCATCCAAGGGCCGCCCTTACGCCTTCTCCTGCTCCTGGCCGGGTTGTGCCGTTTCCGTCCTCACGTGATTCAGTCCGTGCATCAGGCCGCCGCGGTTCAGTTCCTGGGGGCGCGCGAGGATATCGGTTCCTTGCTCCGCCAAGCCGCCATGTTCGTGTTCTGCTCGGAATCGGAAGGCACTCCGAACGTCATTCTCGAAGCCATGGCTGCTGGCCTTCCCGTTATCACGACTCTGGCCGGAGATGTGGTTGATGTTGTCAGGCCGGCTGGCGCGGGCTACATCGTTCCGTTCGGAAACGTGGATGCGATTGCCAGCGCGATGTTTCACCTGGCGCGGTTCCCCAAAGTTCGCTCGGAATTGGGCGCGGCCGGCCGAAGTTATATCTCCCGAAACCGGGATGCTTCCAAACTCGCCGAGAGACTCCTCGGGCTATACACCGAAGTAGCCCGCAGTGCGTCCCGCGGCCGGGCAAGCCTTTTGAAGCACATAGCGCAGCATTGCCCGCAAACGTAACTCATGATCCGCTTAACCACAGGTTTTGTCATCGCTCTGCACGAGTTTCCGCCCGCGCGGTTTGCCGAACTGATGGAACATCTGCGGCCCGCCCAGCCAGTCCCGTTGAGCGAGCTGGTCGTACGGAAGAAAGGCGGAAGGTCCAATGCCGGTTTGTTTGCCATCACCGTGGACGATGGCGTCGGAGATAACGTCAGATCCCTGGCGGCGTTGTTTCGCGCACGTCAGTGGCCGGCAACCTTTTACCTTCCCACCAATTACCTCGATACGGGCCGGGCCATGGCGTTCCAGTGGTGGTGGCGGCTGGCGCCGCTCCTGCCTCGCAGGAGGTTGGATCTTCCCTCGGGGGCCATCGATCTTTCCTCGCCCGGCGCTGTGGAGGAACTCACCAGAAAGATGGAACGGATGTGGCACTCGGGCCGCGTCGATGTCTACCTCCCGTTCACTCTGGACTTGGCCGACGCCGTGGCGCAAGATCTGGGGATTAACCGCGCGGAACTGGAAGGCCCGCCGCCCATCTCCTGGCCTGAGGTGGAACAGTTGAGCCGCGATCCGCTATTACAGTTCGAAAGCCACGGCGAATCCCACGGGGCGATGAGCGAGATGACCGAAGAGGAAATTGCCTCCGAGATGCAGCACAGCCGGGACACCATCGAGGAGCATACCGGGCGTGCCTGTCGGCACCTGTGTTATCCATTTGGAACCGCGCTTGCGATCGGCAGCATGGCGCCGCGTCTGGCGCGCCGCTACTATGATTCCGCTGTCACGATGCGGCTGGGCGCGTTCGATACGGCCGATCTGTGGTTCGCGCCCAGGATTCCCCTGTACCCGCAAAACTCGCTGCTCGCCGCACGCATGAAGCTGGTGCTCCATTGCACCAGGATTGGCCGCCTCCGCGTTCAGAAACTTAGGGAGACCAAGCCCGCTTACCTACCCGAACTGCCAAAACTATGAATTACCAAGGCGCCGATAGCCTCCGCATCACCGCAGAATACCAGCGCCGTGCCCGCAAGATCCCCGAGGATTTTTACTCCCTCGCGAAGCCCGCCAACCTGCTGATGCACCAGCAAACCCTTCGCAGTTGCATCTCCCTATTGCAGCAGGCCGGCCTGTTTCCTCTCGCCGGACGCCGGGTGGCCGATATCGGCTGCGGCGCCGGCGCCTGGCTGTTGGAATATATCCAGTGGGGCGCCGACCCCTCCCAGTTGGCCGGCATCGATCTCATGGAGGATCGCCTGAACCGGGCCCGCCGCCGTCTCCCCCAAGCCGACCTGCGTCTCGGGAACGCCTCTGACCTTCCTTGGCCGGATGAATCTTTCGACCTGGTCAGCCAGATGCTTGTCTTCCACAATATGTTCGATCCCGCGCTCAAAAATGCCGTGGCTGGTGAAATGCTCCGCATTCTGAAACCCGGCGGCGCGATCCTTTGGTTCGATCTGCGCGTCAACAATCCGCGCAATCCGGAGGTGAAATGCCTGCGCAAGCGCGAGGTCCATTCGCTGTTCCCAGGCTGCCGGATTCAGCTTCAGCCGGTTCTGCTGGCGCCTCTGCTGGCCCGCTCGATCGCCCGGCGTTGGTGGGCATTGGGAGAGGTCTTGCACATATTCCCGTTCCTGCGTACCCACTACGCCGGGCTGATCCGGAAACCCCAGCTATGAGTCGATGGAACCCCCGACAAAAGCGAGCTATTCAACTGCCGATGCACCCGCTTGGTACAGCGCCGAGATGCCCGATGCGTTCAACGCCTGATTGTACAGACGGACATCGCTCATGTATCCCGAGTAGAAGTAAGTCAGAGAGCTGTCTGTCCCGAGATAGAGTCCATACGCATTCATAGGGAGGCTGAAGCCGGAAGTGAAACTATTGGCCGCGAGACCAACCGGCTTCCCATTGATGTAGGCCGTAATCGTTCCCGAGGAGAACGTAAGCGCAATATGGGTCCACGTGTTCAGCGGCAGCGAATAATTCGCCATCGCGTAGTAACTGCCTGCCGTGAACTGCGGGTAAGTCCCGTTCAGCTTGAGGTCCCAATCGTAAACTTTGGAGACCAGGCGCTGGCTGGAGTCTCCTGTGGGGGACGAAGCAGCGTACACCCACAGGGCTACAGTCATTTGGCTGCTCATTTCCAGCCGCGTTGTTTCAGGCGCCGACATATATCCAGTGGTCCCATTCAAATACAGGAACGGAAGAGCGACACCCGCCAAGCTGCCCTTTGCCCAAGCAAACCCGCCGTGCAGGGTCCCGTTGTCGGCAGCCACGGATTCCATAGTACTGCCCAGGAGCTTCCACTCGGCAACCAGTCCACTGGTGTAGTTCCCGGCCACAACTGCTGTGGCGGCGGTAGTGTGATATTCATAGGCCCCCCGGTCGTAGATGTTATTTACGGGCCGGCCCCAATCATCGTAGTCCACGGCCGTGTAGGAGTTATTTAAGCCGCTGTCGATTGCCCGGCTGCCGGCTTGCAAATGGAAATCGTACGGCGCGCTGGAAGTGTTGACCATGTTCGGATTGGTGTTGACAAGGTTGTCTGTTTGCGTGCAGTTGGAGCCATCGTCGTAAACGCTGGCCACCGTTGTGAGGTTGTAGGCGATGTCGCAGCCGCTAATGGAGCCACCCGCATCCAACTCGGTCACTATGGCGTACGTCTGCGGCTCGTAGAAGATGTTGTTTTGAATGGTGATGTTTTGGAGCGAATCCTCGATATCGTCGTCCCAGAGGATGATATGCCCCTGCCGGTTGGGATTCGGAAAAGCGAAAGTGTTGTTGGCAACCTTCAAGTTCTTGGCGCCCGCTACCTGAATATCCCAGCCATGGACCTGACTATAGAAGAGGTTATTAATAACCGTCAGGTCGTATCCGGAGAGGTAGAGCGCGTGCTGCTGGTTCACGTTCGTGCCGCCGCCGATATTGCTAAACGAGTTGCCGTCGAAGGTGATGTCGTACTCGCTGCTGTTTACGTACATGCCGCTCGGGCTGAGTGTGGTGGCGGGGTTATTCCAGTTTCGGATATTGCGGATTTCATTCCAGCGGATGGTTGAGGTTGTGAGCGGTGCCGTTGGCGCGAATTCCGTTAACGCAGCCATTCTGGATCACAAATCCCTGAATCACGACGTAAGAAGCATAGCTCAGGTCGAAGTACGACCAGGCGCCATAGCAGCCCAACGGGCTGAGCGCGCTCGACGAGGCGTCGAGAATCGCCTGCCCACGATTTTGCGCCTCGATGGTGATGGGGTTTCCCGGAGTGCCGGAGTTGCTCATGGTAACCACCGCGCCTACGCTGTTGAGGTTGGCCAGTTGACCTTCACTGCCGTAGGTTCCATTCATGACGATCACCGTATCGCCAGCATGTGCCGCCGCCGCGCCTTTCGATACGTGCAGAAAGGGCGCGGCTTCGGTGCCCGGATTCGAGTCGTTGCCTGTAGTCGCAACGTAATACGTGGTGGCTTGGGCCAAGCCCGTTGCCAACGCGAGCGAGCAGATTAGCGAAAAGCCTGGGCGAACTGGTGAGCCGGAGCACCGGGCAATCTGGCGACTAGTGGGTTCTACCTCAGGCTCAAAGTCCCTGTGAACCACAGAGCCGCGGAGACACAGAGAAGAAGCCCAAAAAGAATTCTCCGTGTCTCTGTGACTCCGTGCTGGAAATGGCGCCCTACACTCCTACAGGCTGGCGTCGCCATCGTACAAACTCGGATTCCAGGAACCCGGGTCCCGAAGCCGATCCGCCAGCTCGCCTCCATTGGCGCGGTAAAAGTACATCCAGTTGGCGAGGCGCCTCCGGTATGGCGCGGCCACGCCGGCCGGTTCCTCTTTTCGGAGCCAACGGCCGACGATTTCCAACATGTGGATGCTTTCCTGCCGGCATTTTTCGAAAGCCCAGGCAAGCACCGCGAGGAGATGCCCGGAATCGCTTTCGAGCGATTGGAAATCCACCAGCCTCATGCGGCTCAGACCAAACCGGGGATTGTCTTTTCTTTCAAAAATCGCGTAAGCTGCGAGCCGCGTCCCTTCCGCGATCGTAGCGATCCACAGCCGGCCGCCCAGGAGCGCGCGCCGGAAGTGCCAATTCAATACGGTGCTCGTGCGCACGCCGATTAGCAACTGGGATTGGCGGTTCTCCAGTTCTTCCCAGAACGCGTCAAAGCGTTCGTCGAAGCGCACGCAGGCCGCTACGCAAATGCTGCTCTTTCGCCAGTTACGCGCTGTCAGCCTGTCCCGAACCAGGTTCGCTGCGCCAAGGGGATAACTCAGAGCCTTCGCCAACGCGGGCAGCTTCGCGTGCAGGATCCTCTCGAAAAACGCGCAAGGCGTTGTGATCCAAAATGCCGCGTGGTCCCAAGCGCCCACCGGCACGCGAGGAAACTCGAATTGAGCGAACACGGGCATGGCCTCAGGGCTTACCGTGGTATTCAACAGCAAATCGACGCCGGGCTGACGAATCCACATATCCAACAGCAACGGGGCGGCGGCCCGGTGCTCCGGTTCGACGACCAGAGCCCGGCCGGAAGCTGCGATGATTCTCTTCCCCCCGAATCGGTACGGCAAGGGCACATTGCCCAGCGATCCGACTATCCGGCCCCACTGATCTTCGATCACCCAACCAATCTCCCAGTCTGCTTGTAACTCGTGATACAGGGGATTGCCCTTCCAAAGCTGGCTCCATTCTTCTTCGGTATCCAAACCCAATCCCTAGCGGGATTGCAGTGCGGCAATCTGCTGATAGTCCGCAAAACTGGCGCGGCGCAACTTCGACCTTTGATGCGCGATCGTATTTCGTGGGGCCATGAGATGTAGTTGCCGGGACGCTTGGCGGAAGCCAGCCGGCCCACCGAGGAACAGCAGGAGAGGTACCAAACTGATCTTGCGGTGGCCTTTTAAGCTTCTTCTCCGTGTCTCCGCGCCTCTGTGGTTCATTGGAAGCATTTCTGTCCAGCCATTCACCTTCAGCCACACTATGCGGATGATCACTGAGGAATTCCGATTCCATCTTTGGTAATTTTGGAACTCCGCGCCGCGGTACCGGCAGCATCTTCGAACGCGAAGCTCTGCAGAGGAATTGCCTGTTCCCGTAATCGATTGTGCTCCCTGCCCGTTTGGGGGACTGCTTGCAAGCGCGTTCCCAGGCGATTTAACAGTGTCTCAGTTCGGAGGACTCCTTAACCATGGCCCTAGTTTTAGGCGAGATGTGGCGTGCCTTTTCCCTTGAAGGCTTGTGTATCCCTGATGCGGTGGCCGCTCAGTCGGCCCGGAATCCCCATGCTACTGCCGTGGAGTCGGGAGCAGAGTCTCTGAGCTATGGGGAGTTGGATCGAAGAAGCAATTTGATGGCGCGGTATCTTCGCTTCCTGGGGATTGGAAGAGACGATCTGGTGGGGCTATGGTTGCCTCGAAGTTTCGACCTGGTTGTGGCTGCTCTGGCAAGCTGGAAGGCCGGCGCGGCATTTCTGCCAGTGGACCCTTCTTCCCCGCCGGCGCGGCTGGCGTTTATGCTCAAGGACGCACAGGTTCCAGTCCTGGTGACGACGGTCGGCGCCGCGCAGCGGCTTCCCCACGTGGAAAGCCAAATCGTGACCATTGCTGACGGCTTGGGCGAAGCGTTGGGCGTGGAGTCTCCGGATCCCGGCGAAATCTTTTCGGGCGGCCTGGCTTATGTCATTTATACGTCCGGCTCCACGGGCACGCCCAAAGGCGTCGAAATCACCCACGCGGGCTTGTCTAACTTAATAAACTGGCACCAGCAGGCGTTTTCCGTAACAGCGGGGGAACGCGCCGGCCATTTGGCAGGGCTTGGGTTTGACGCTGCCCAGTGGGAGCTGTGGCCCTATCTCGCCGCGGGCGCGGCTGTCTGCCTCGCCGATGACGTCACTCGCAATTCTCCGGAGCTTCTCCGCGATTGGTTGGTCGCGCAAAGAATCACCATCAGCTTCGTCCCCACCGTTTTGGTCGAGCACATGCTTTCCTTGGAATGGCCGCCCGAGACGGCTCTGCGCTTCCTGCTTACCGGCGGCGATGCTCTGCACCACTATCCGCCGGAAGGCCTGCCGTTCGTCGTAATCAACAATTACGGGCCGACGGAGTGCACGGTCGTCGCGACATCCGGTCCCGTAATTCCCAGCTTGGGCCGGGGCGCACCGCCGTCCATCGGGAAACCCATCGCCAATACGCAAATTTATCTCCTCGATGAGCAGCTCAATGAAGTCGGCGCCGGCACACCCGGTGAAATCTATATCGGCGGCGCGGGCTTGGCACAGGGCTACCGGAACTGCCCCGCTCTCACCAGCGAAAAATTCATTCGAAACCCGTCCAGCGATCAGCCTGGAGACCGCCTTTTTAAGACCGGCGACTTGGGGCAGACGCTGCGGGATGGCCAAATCGCGTTCTTGGGGCGAATGGACGACCAGATTAAAATTCGCGGCTACCGCATTGAACCGCAGGAAATCGTGGTTGCGATAAATCGCCTGCCGGGGATTCGCGACAGCCTGGTGGTGGCACGAGAGGACCCCGCCGGCGACAAGCGGCTGGTCGCTTACCTGGCGGTGCATCCGGAGTTTCGCCTGAAATACAGCGAGCTCCGCGAGCTTCTGCGCGCGGAGTTCCCGGAATATATGTTGCCGGCGGCATTCGTCCTGCTTGAAGAGTTTCCCCTCACCGCCCATGGAAAGGTGGATCGCAGATCCCTGCCGGAGCCCGGCCCTCACAACACCGTGGTTGACGAAGATTTCGTCCAGCACCGCAACCGAGAAACAGGTAGCGAAAATTGTCGCCGGCCTGCTCAAACTGGAGGCCGCAAGGATCGGGCTATGAATCCGCGAGGCGCATCCCTCAGTCTTTGCCAGAGGCTGGATCCCGAGATCCTGGCGGATCCGTATCCGTTCTACAAACGGCTGCGGGAACAGGCACCCGTCTATTGGGATCCCTATCTCCACGCCTGGGTAGTCAGCCGCTATACCGACGTGGTCACAGTCTTCCATCACTTCTCTGCCGCAAGAATGCCAGCGTCGGAACAACTCATTGCCATGGGCCTCTCTGAGTTGACCCCCATCGCGGAGCTGGTGGTCCGGCAGATGATCTTCATGGATCCTCCGGCGCACACCCGGCTGCGGTCCCTTTGCGCGGCGGCGTTTAACTCCCGCCAAAGTGGAGCACCTGCGGACACACATTCAGGGAATCGCAGACCGCCTGATCGACACCGTGCTTTTCCGTGGCCGCATGGATGTGATTGCGGATTTGGCCAATCCTCTGCCGGCTCTGGTGACGGCCGAAATCATGGGTGTCGCCGACGCGGAAATGTTGAAGAACTGGTCCTGGGACTTCACGGATATGCTTGGCAACTTCCAACACAATCCCGGCGGGACCACCGTAATGCTAAAAACCGTAGCGGCCATGACGGCCTATTACCGGGAGCGGATTCGGGAGCAGCGCCAACATCCCACCGAAGGCGTGCTACACACCCTGCTGAACGCGGAAAATAAAGGCGACCGCCTGACCGAAGACGAGGTGATTGCCAATGCCATCATCACCATGGTGGGCGGACAGGAAACCACCACGAACTTGATTTGCCAACGGAATTCTGGCTCTGATACGGAATCCGGACCAGTTCCGGCTGCGTGCGAATCCCGGCCTGATGACTTCCACGATTGAAGAACTCCTGCGATATGACAGCCCGATTCAGCACACCGGCCGGCTGGCGCCTGAAGAGATGATGTTGGGTGGCCAATTGATCCGCAAACGGCAAGCGGTAATTGCGGTGATTGGTGCGGCCAACCGTGACCCGTTGCGCTTTACCGATCCCGACACACTGGATATCGCCCGTCAGGATAACCGGCATTTAGCGTTCGGCTGGGCCGCGCATTACTGTTTTGGGGCTCCGCTCGCCAGGGTTGAGGCGCAAATCGTCTTCTCGACGGTTCTGCGAAAACTCCGGAATCTCGCCCTGGAGCCCGCGCCGTTGGTATGGCGAAACAATGTAACCTTCCGCGGCCTGGAAGTCCTGCGGGTTACGTTTGAGCCTGCGGCAATGGGACGGAATTAACAGGCTGGCCGAAAGCGCGGCGCCACCACAGGGCAGAGGATGGTCCGATGCGTGGAAACCGATTCCACTAAAGTCCATTAAGATGAATTGGGAGCCGTGTGGTGCAGTTTCGAAGAATTACCATCAACCCAAGTGTCGCGACAGGAAAACCCTGTATAAGAGACCTACGCTTTCCGGTTTCGCGTTTACTTGGCTTGCTAGCAGCGGGTGAATCCCGAGAGTCGATTCTTAAGGCCTATCCGTACCTGGAGTCTGCCGATATCGATGAGGCGCTCCGGTACGCCGCGTTCCTGGCTGAAGGCGAAACCGTAGAATTATCCTGGTGAAATTCCTGGTGGATATGGCGCTTTCGCCCGATCTGGCGAGTTGGCTTCGTTCCTTGGGCCATGATGCCGTCCACGCGGCCGATCTGCAGTTGAATCGCGCGAGTGACACGCAGATTCTATTGAAGGCGCTCGATGAGGCCCGTGTCGTGATCACGGCTCTTCTTGGCGCCGGCGCGCCCGGTCTCGTCCTGTTGCGCGGCGGTAATTACAGCGAGGCCGAGAGTCTGGAATGTGTCCGCCGGGTCCTAATGGCAATCGCGATGGAAGAACTGCCGAAATCCATTGTCGTAGTTGACCGCAAGAGCATACGGCTACGCAACAGAGACTATAGTAGGGAACATCGTCATCGGCGAACTGATCAGCCGGATGCCTGCGGCCCTCACGCCGTAGAGCATTTCAATACGCCTTGGCGTTTCTCAATACGCTTTCGCTATCACCACCCGCCTGTCTACCGCCTCGCCCGTAATAATGCACTTTCCGGGACCATCATATTCATCCTTTTGCGGTAGACACCGTACTGTTGCTTTAAACTCTTTCAGGCGCGCATCGCATCGCGGGTCATCTTTCAAATGGGCCATCACAAATTTCCCGCCGCCCTTCTCCGCGGTGACCGGCTCCAGGATGCCCTGCACCTCTTCGAGTGAATTGGCGAGCACGGTGTTGTCTTTGAGCCGCTGCCGGGCCGTCTCGTAAAGGTCCTTCTGCATACGCGCAAGCGCTTCGGGCAAAGCAGCCGCGATGGCCGATTGCGGGAGCGTCTGTTTTTCGCCGGTGTCGCGCCGCTTCAAAACGATGTTACCGGCGGCCAGGTCGCGCGGCCCCAGTTCGAGCACAATCGGCACGCCTCGCCGCTCCCAGTGGAAAAACTTGGCGCCCGGCGTCTGGCCCTCGCGGTCATCCACGCGCGCGCCCACATCTTGCGCGATCCGGCCAGCGGCCTCCAGCACTTTGGCTCTTTCTTCGTCCTTGCGATAGATGGGCACCAGCACAGCCTTCACCGGCGCTACGCGCGGCGGCAGCACCAGGCCCTTATCATCCGAATGCGTCATGATCAGGCCCCCGATCAGGCGCGTGCTCACGCCCCAACTGGTCTGCCAGACGTATTCGAGCGCTCCCGCCTTGTTCTGAAATTGCACGTTGAAGGCTTTACCGAAATTCTGACCCAGGTCATGGCTGGTGCCAGATTGCAAAGCGATACCGTTTTGCATCATGGCCTCGATGGAGTAGGTGCGCAGCGCGCCCGCGAACCGCTCCGCCTGCGTTTTCACCCCCTTGATCACCGGCATCGCCATCACTTCTTCAGCCACCTCTGCGTACACATCCAGAATGCGCAGCACCTCCTCCAGCGCTTCTTCATGCGTGGCGTGCGCGGTGTGGCCCTCCTGCCAGAGAAATTCGGTGGTCCGCAAAAACATGCGCGTGCGCAGTTCCCAGCGGATGATGTTGGCCCATTGGTTCACCAGCACCGGCAGGTCGCGCCAGCTTTGAATCCAGCGCGAGAAGAAATGGCCGATGATGGTCTCAGAAGTCGGGCGGATCACGTAAGGCTCCTCCAACTCTTTGCCTCCGGCAATCGTGACGACCGCCAATTCCGGCGAGAAGCCCTCCACATGTTCGGCTTCCTTCT
>JASIAM010000335.1 GCA_030041985.1 Bryobacteraceae bacterium
CCCGCTCCTTCATATAACGGCACGTCGCGCCATTCCTGCGGATTGAGTCCACTTTCTACCAGCAGCGCGTCGGGATACTGCACCGGCTTCTTGCAGTAGTCGCAAATCACGCGCACCAGGCGCTGCGCCAGGATGCAGTTCAGCGAAGAAATAAAGTTGTAGGGTTCGACCCCCATATTGAGGAAGCGCCCCAGCACGTCCAGCACATTGTTGGCGTGCACGGTGGTGAACACCAGGTGCCCGGTGAGCGCCGAGTTGATCGCAATCTGGGCGGTCTCCTGGTCGCGGATTTCGCCTACCATGATCTTGTCGGGATCGTGCCGCAGAAGGGAGCGCAGGCCGCGCGCGAAGGTCAGGCCCTTTTTCTCATTGACGGGAATCTGGGTGATGCCTTTGACCTGGTATTCCACAGGGTCTTCGATGGTAACGATCTTATCCTCGTCGTTCTTGATCTCGCTCAGGGCGGCGTAGAGGGTGGTGGTTTTGCCGGAACCGGTCGGCCCCGTAACCAGCACCATGCCGTAGCGTTCGGTAATGTAGCGGCGAAATTTCACCAGGTCCGCATCGGAGAACCCCACCACGTCGAGCGACAGCTTGGCGAACTTCTCGCTCATGGACTCCTTATCCAGCACGCGCAGCACAGCATCTTCGCCATGAATGGTAGGCATGATGGAAACGCGGAAATCGATCAGGCGGGTTTTATAGCGCACGCGGAAACGGCCGTCCTGGGGCACCCGTTTTTCAGCGATATCCAGCTCGCTCATCACTTTGATGCGCGAAATAATGGAGGATTGCCAGTCTTTGGCGATGGGCGGCATAGCGTAATGCAGCACCCCGTCGATGCGGTACTTGATGGCGACTTCCTGATCGCGCGATTCAATGTGAATATCGCTCGCACGCCGCTCGAGCGCATTGAAAATGGTGGTGTCCACCAGCTTGATGACCGGGGCGATGTCGTTATCGGTAGCGGTCAGTTTGGCGATCGAGAGGGTCTCGTCGGTATCGCCCTCATCGGCCACCACATCGAGCGTAAAACCCTCGGTGACCTCTTCGAGCACGCGCTGCGATTGCTCGGTTTTTTTCAACAGCTCAGAGATTTGCGAAAGGGTAGCGACCTTGATGCGCAGCTTCTTATTGAGCAGCAAGGTCAATTCGTCGATGAGGTTGAGATTGCGCGGGTCGGAAAGGGCAATTTCCAGCGTGCCGTTCTGGGCGTGCAGAGGCACGAAGTTGTAACGGAACATCAAGTCGACGGGAATCGACCGGAACAGGTCATGATCGATGGCGCCTTCCCGCAGATCGACGAAATCGCAGCGATAGCGGGCGGCGATGGCGCGGGCCTGCTCGGCTTCGGCGGTGAAATCGGTGAGGCGCGGTCTTTCGGAAGTAGCCATAAAAGAGCTTTCAGCGATCAGCCCTCAGCCTTCAGCTTCCGCTCCCTGACGGTCGCGGCTCGGTCCGGTGGTTGGCAAGCGAAGCGCCTGCCCCACGGAGCTGATAGCTGATAGCTGACGGCTGAATGCTGATAGCTTATCTTCATCTAATACTATCTGCTAACGAGAATATCGGCAGATACAGCGAAATCAACACAAACGCCACGAACCCGCCCATGAAAATCATGATGGCCGGCTCGATCAGAGAGAGCGTGGCCTGCATGCGCGTGTTCACATCCTCTTCAAAGAATTCCGCCACGCTGTTGAGCATCGCGGGCAATGCGCCGGTGGACTCTCCCACTTCAATCATATCGACTGCCAGCGGCGGAACTAGCCCGGAGGTTTTGAGGGAAGCCGAAAGGGGCTGCCCTTCGCGCACCCCCTTGCCGGCGGTGGAAATGGCCCGCTCTAGAAGACGGGTGCCGAGGGACTCGGCCGCGGTTTCCATGGCGTGCACCAGGGGGATGCCGCCGGTCAAGAGCGTGCTCAGAATGCGTCCCAACTGGGCTACCTGATATTTCAGCCACATCTCTCCGAAAATGGGGATGCGCAATTTTACCAGGTCCAGCTTTTCGCGCACCGAATCCTTGCGCGCCCACCAGCGGAACAGAAAAATCCCGCCCACCAGGGCGCCCGCGAACACCAGGATATAGGTGCGCGCGGTGGTGCCAATGGCGATCAGCAGCACGGTCATGCTGGGCAACTTCGCATTCATACTGGCGTAGAGGGTTGCGAAGGTAGGGACGACATAGGTCACCAGGAAGACCATCAGCAGCACCACCAGAACAATGAGCACACTGGGGTACATGAGCGAAACCAGCACCTTTTTGCGCACAGCCAGCGACAGTTTCTGATAAGCGATGTAGCGTTCCAGCACTTCGGTGAGGCTGCCGCTTTTCTCGCCCGCCATTACGGAAGTGACATAAATCTTGGGGAAAATGCCCTGCTCGCGAAAGGCATCCGAGAGGAGCGAGCCGCCGCGCACCTCGTCGCGCACCGCCTTGACGTGCGGACTTAATTTGGCGTCCGTGAGGCGTTCGGCCAGGAGGTCCAGGGATTTTAGAATCGGGAGGCCGGCGCGAATGAGCGTTACGAACTGCTGGTTGAAGATGAGGAATTTTTCGAGATTGAGCTTCTTGGGGCGGCCGGAAAAGCCCGCGACTCCCAGGCTGCGCGACTTAATGGAATAAATGAGGAAGCCCTGCTGGGAATAGCGTTCCCGCAGTTCCTTTTCGGACCCGGCCGTGGTCACCTGCTGGTGAATTTGCCCCCGGCCATCAGCGTATTTGAGAACGAATTCGGCCATGTGTGCACGCGCGCCGCAGGATCTATTGCGCGCTCTCCTCCAACGTCGCTCCCGGCGGCAAGTGGAATTCGAACAGCTTGGCATCGAGGGCAGGATCGTCCTTCTCATCGGCGAAGGTGAAATCGAGAATGGAACGATCGAACCCGGTCACTTTGAGTTCCTGGATGCGGCTTTCCGCCGACACTACGAATTCGACGCTCGAATAGGGTAAATCCTGGGTTTGGGGTTCGGCGGTGATGCGCGTGGCAGTTCCTTCGGGACGGGCCTGCAAATTGCGGAACTCCTTGGTGAAATGCAGCTTACCGAGCAGGAAGGCGAGCGGCGCGCGCATATCTTCGCTCACCTTGAGGGGCATCTTTTCCGCTTTGTGATCGTCCGGCGTGTAGAGCCACAGAAACTTGCCATCGGAGATGAACAGCTTGCCCTGGGGTTGGGAATAATCGCCCCGCATGCGCCCCGGCTTGCGCAGCAGCAGCGTGCCGCTCTCCGTGCGCCGGATACTCCCGGGCGGCGTATATTGTTCTGTAAACGAGACTTGGAGCGTTTTGGCGTGGTTGTAATGGCCTTCGACTTTAGCCAGCAGACTGTCCAGTCCGGTGTCTGCGCCGAACGCCGACACCACCAGCAACCCGATCAGAGGAGTAAGCCTCACAAACCTTTGACGTTCGGGGAGGGGAAAACGTGTATGGGGCAAAGGAGATCAGCGATCGCCACTCCGGGTCTCTCCGAGGATGCCGTCCCGCAAATATCACGGGGACAATCGCAGTCCTGCCACTTATGGCCGAGACATAGTCGCTGTGGCCTTCGAGCGTTATTTCATATTCCCGATCCTGACGCGCGTTAAATGATTACCTTCCACCCGCGACAGGGCATGGTCCTGATGTGCGATTTTAGCGGCTTCAAGCCGCCTGAAATGGTCAAGCGGCGGCACGTTGTTGTTGTCTCCCGACCCGGCTAAATCCGGTTGGGCAAAGTGCGACATGGTTACATGCGTTGCCTTTGAGCGCCTTGACGCTAGCTGAAGTGGGCTTTTGCCACTTTCGAATAATCCCGCGTTATGTCCGCTGGAGGCGCTTCATTTTCAAATTAAGGTTAAGTTTTGAGATTCCCTCCCTGCCCTTCTGGATGTGATGCCGCCGCTGAAACAGGGTAAAAGGCTACGATGAAAGGAGGGTACGAACATGGCAACTCTCGATTGGTCACAATGTCCCGCCGTGGAAAGCATTCCCGGCAAGCGCAGCGGCGCATGGGTTTTCCGGGATACCCGGACGCCGGTTTCCGTTGTCTTTGACAATCTGGAAGTGGGAGCCTCGATCAACGAGATTATGGACTGGTTCCATTTGTCGCATGAACAGGTTGTAGCGGTGATCGAATTTGCGGCGCGAAGCCTTGACGCACCCCCGCCCCCTCAGCAGCCCGCCCAAGCGGTCGATGCTCATACTCTTCGATAACGGCACTCCTGCCCCGCTGCGCTACGCCCTCAAGGGCCACGTCGTTGTTGAAGCCATTGAACGCGGATGGGGATCGGCTTGTTAACGGCGAATTGATAGCGGCCGCTGAGGCCGCAGGCTTTGAGCTTTTGCTAACGACTGACAAAAACATGCGCTACCAGCAAAACTTGAAAGGGCGGAAAATCGCGTTTGTCGTTATCGGTAATCAGCAATGGCCCACTTTGCGCCGCCACATGGAAAGGGTTGTGGCCGCCGTGAATGCCGCCACCCCCGGCAGCTTTGCCGAAGTGGAAATCCCTTACGAGTAACCCCGCCGAGTTTCAGAAAGGGTCTTGCTCTCTTGTTGCTGCTGAGTTATGCGCTTATTGCGCTTTCAAGAACGAGCCGGCTAGCAAGGTTCCCGACCCCAGCTTTGACCCTCGTCAATACATCAAATTCTGAGCCATCATTATAAGCACCGACTTGGTTCCGGCCCTCCCCATCAGATAACGGCGTCTCACAAACCGGTAGCTCTCGCAACCGCGTCCAACCACTAACGAAATCAGGGCGTCCCGTGTTGCATATCTCAGGCTCAAATGTCCTGCCGGAGTCGCGGTGGAACCGAAGACCGCCCCCGATCATGCCGTCCCGCAAATATCACCGGACAATCTTAGTCCTGCCACTTATGGCCGAGACATAGTCGCTGTGGCCTTCGAGCGTTATTTCATATTCCCGATCCTGACGCGCGTTAAACACAAGCGCTGGCCGGAAGCATGCGATGCACGTGCCGGACGAACGGCGTACGCTCGGATAAACAAGCCCATTCGAGCCTGTGTACAAAAGCTGGTTCGCTAAGTTCTGGGACGCTTGATAACACTCCGGGACCGGGTCGGGCAGGCGGCACGTGTCCCTTTCTTCGGGGTCCGGACAATGAAAATTTCCGTGAAAATCAGCGAGGAAATCAACATAAGAGAACGTCAACCGGTCCCGTATTCGCGCGTCTCGAAGAAATCTTCTCCTATGGAACGCTACTTCCGCGATTGAGGTCTCAATCTCCACCGCCGCATACCAGGCGCCACGTTGCGGCGTATGAAAACGGCCTCCATGAGGGCCTGGGTGGCAGAATGCCGCGTTTACAATCCGGGCATAAGGGACGCCGAATAGCAGTTCGCTAGGTCCGATACCTGCCCTCTCTCCGTTCTCCGCGGCTTTGCGGTCGTTCGTCGCAGCATCGATCTCGCTGAGATCCGCCAGCACATTGCCTGGGAGTCCCAGATTCTCGAGCACGCTGCCTCGGCTGTACTTCGAAGGAATCAATCGATGTGCGCCAGGCTCATCGAAGGACTCAAGATGAGCCACTCAGTGGCCGCCCCGCGTGCTATCGAGCAGACTCCGAACCTGTTGCAGTCCCGGAATGCCGGTTCGCACCATATACTCCAGCGGCGTTTGGCCGTGGAACAACAGGTTGTCATTGGGAAGCTTCGTCCATTTATCCGCCCATTCTTCGGGGAGAAGTATCTGCAGCGCCTTATAGATGCCGACCAGGTAAGAGATTCGGGTTAACTCATCCTGCCGGAGTGTTCCAGCGGCCGTTTTGAGCTTGTATACACTTGATCGAGGCATACCTCCCAGCAGCTCTCCTGCTGTTTCGAGTGGCACCCCCCACTTGTTCATAATTGCGAAGAATCCATCCACGGCCGGCTGGCTCAGACGCTCCCGCGTTTCCAATCGGCTGAAATCCGGCACAGTGTCAAACTGATACCCTGGCACCGCATAGCTGGGAAAGGTAGTCACGCCCATACCCAATCCTCTCACAGTAGACAAGTTTTGTCTATAAGTGGACTGCCGGGGCCGCGCTATCGGGAACGGAAATCTCCATCCGCATGGCCTTTCTTCCCTCACCACTTTGCCCCATTCGCCCGCTCCTCCAACCGGTCCATCAATAGCCCCAATTAGCCCCCGCTAAGCCAGGTTACCCCCCATGAACTCGGGATCCCGTTGTGATAAACTACCTCAAACCGTAACCTTAGGTTACCGGAGGGTTCAGTGAATACGAGGCGTCTCGGAAGCGGTTTCTTTTCAGGTTCTGTCGTTCTCGCGTCGGTCGCGCTTGTCTCCGGCCAATCTCCCCAAACAGCGCCATCCTCGGATATGGCCACCCAGCGTGCGCTCCTCGACAAGTACTGCGTGGTTTGCCACAACACCAAGTTGAAGACGGCCAACCTGGAGCTCGACAAACTTGACCTCGCGCACCTCAGCGAGCATGCGGAAGTTGCCGAGAAGGTCGTCCGCAAACTGCGCGCCGGCATGATGCCCCCGGCCGGTATGCCGCGGCCGGACCGCGCCAAAGTGGATGGATTAATCACCTGGATGGAAAAGGAAATCGATCGCAACGCGGTCACCTATCTCCCCCCGCCCGGCATTCACCGCCTCAACCGGACCGAATACACCAACGCTATTCGTGATGTATTGGCGCTCCAGGTCGATGCCACGAAATTCCTTCCCGCCGACGATTCCACTCACGGCTTCGATAACATCGCCGGGGCGCTTACCCTCTCGCCCGCTTTGATGGAAGCGTATCTGTCTGCCGCCGGAAAAATCAGCCGCCTCGCGTTGGGCGATGCGTCGTCGCCCTCCCAGGCCGTCTTTGAAGTCCCCGCCGACACCGCGCAGAATTACCACATTGCGGGCCTGCCCTTCGGAACCCGCGGTGGCATCCTCATCAAGTATCAATTTCCTGTCGATGGCGAATACTCCTTCAAAGTCAAGGGAGTCACGGGTTATTTTCAGGCCGTCTTAGGCGGAGTCAAAGGCGAGCATCTGGAGGTCACAGTCGATGGCGAACTGGTAAAGTTGTTCGACTGGGATAAGGAAATCGCCAACACCACAGGCAATGGCCGCTCCACGCCACGTATCCCCGTCAAGGCTGGCCTGCACACCATCGGCGTGACGTTCCTCGCCACCAACGACATCCCCGGCAGTGAATTGAACCGGCCGTTTGAGCGCACTATGAACACGCCGGGATCGATACCGGGCTTTTTGTTCTATCCGCACGTCGGCCAGGTCTGGATCGAAGGACCTTACAATTCCGCCGATGTCAGCGAAACCGCCAGCCGCAAGAAGATTTTCGTTTGCCACCCGGCTACGGCGCGCGAAGAAACACCCTGCGCCCGCACCATCATTTCTACTCTCGTCAAGCACGCCTTCCGCCGGCCCGCCACGCCCGCGGACGTCGAGGCGTTCCTGGCGTTTTACCAGGCAGGCCGCAGCGACAATGGCACTTTCGATGATGGCATCGAAGCGGTAGTGCAACGTGTGCTCGCCGATCCGGAATTCGTCTATCGTCTGGAGCCGGAGCCTGCCAGCCTCGCCCCCGGCAAGACGTATCACATCAGCGATCTCGCGCTGGCTTCGCGCCTCTCCTTCTTTCTTTGGAGCAGCGTTCCCGATGACCAGTTGCTCGATCTCGCTGCTCAAGGCAAGCTCAAAAATCCGGCTGTACTCGAACAGCAGGTCCGCCGCATGCTGGCCGACCCGAAGGCCGAAGCCATGGTCGACAACTTCACCGGCCAGTGGCTGAGCGTCCGCTCCCTGAAAACCAGCGAGCCGGTGGTGGAACTCTTCCCCGATTTCGATGACAACCTGCGCGCCGCCTTCCAGCGCGAGATGCAACTGTTCTTCGGTAGCATCGTCCATGAGGATCGCAGCGTGCTCGATCTGCTCGATGCCGATTACACCTTCGTCAACGAGCGCCTCGCCAAACATTACGGAATCCCCGAGATTTATGGCGAGCAGTTCCGCCGGGTAACCCTCCCTGCGGACCTCGATATGCGCCGCGGCCTGCTGGGCAAGGGCGCCCTCATGACGCTGACTTCGGCCGCCGCCCGCACCTCGCCTGTCACCCGGGGCAAGTGGTTCCTGCAGACGTTTATGGGAGTCAGCCCGCCCGATCCCCCGCCCAACGTCCCCAAACCCAAAGAACCTCCGGTGGATCCGACCGGCAATACCAAGGTCCCCACCATGCGCGAAACCCTGGCGTTGCACCACACCAACCCCACGTGCGCATCCTGCCACGCCCTCTTCGAGCCGATGGGACTGGCGCTCGAAAACTTCGATGCGGTCGGAACCTGGCGCACCCGCGACGGGGATAGTCCGATCGATGCCAGCGGCGTCCTGGTGGATGGAACCAAAGTGGATGGCGTCGCGAGCCTGCGCGGCTGGGTGATCAGCCGCTCCGATCAATTCGTCCGGGTAGTGACCGAGAGGCTGATGACATACGCCTTAGGCCGTGGAGTGGAATATCAGGACATGCCGGAAGTGCGGGCCATTGTACACGATGCGGCTCCCGGCCGGTATAAGTTTACCTCCCTCGTGATGGGCATCGTGAATAGCCCCGCATTCCAAATGAACATGAAGATAGACGACAGCAATCAGCAACTGGCGGCGGCACGATGAAAACACATGTGGGGTCGGGGTTTCTGCCCCGCCGCCGGGTTTCTGCCCGGCGCATCTATGTACTGACCCCAAGCTTTCGGGTACGGAGACGGACCCTCTCCCGAAAATGCGTCTCCAAGCGTCGCAATCCATACAAATCAGGCAGCTTACAAAAGAGTGCGTGTCTCTTCCCTCGCTCCGCCTCCATCCCCTGTGAGCCGGCCTTTAGTTTCAACAACGCAGTTGCAGTAGGAAAGCGGTAATAGAAGAAAGGAAAGGAATTATGTTCATCACCAAAAAGCATATGTCCCGCCGGACGCTGCTGCGTGGCGCCGGCACCGCCTTAGCCCTCCCCCTGCTGGATGCCATGGTGCCCGCAGCTTCGGCGCAGGCGCAGACCGCCGCTAGTCCCAAGCCGCGATTCGTAGGTTGTTTTGTGCCCCATGGTATGGCCCCCGGGGCCTATTGGGTCCCTGCCAAAGAAGGTGCTTTGGATCCGGTTTTTCCTTTCAACTGGAAGCCGCTAGAACCATTCCGCAATTCCACCCTCATCATGAGCGGCCTGCATTCCCGCTCCTCCGAGCCGCCTCCCGGAGCAACGGGGGCCGACCACTGGGTTGCTGCGGCGTTCCTCTGCGCCAACAAGCCCAAGAAGACCGCTGGCGCGGACGTGTATGCGGGCACCACCATCGATCAGATCATCGCCCAAAAGATCGGCCGCGAAAATCTGATGCCCTCCATGCAGCTCGCTGTCGAAGATCCCGGCGCCAATTCCAGCAACTGCGGTGAAGGCTACAGTTGCGCCTACACCAACACCATCTCCTGGGCCACCCCGACCGACCCGCTGCCTATGGAGTTGAATCCGCAGGTCGTGTTCGAGCGCATGTTCGGAGACGGCAGCACGGCCGAATTGCGCGCCAAGCGCAGAAAGCGCGATGGCAGCATTCTCGATTCGCTCGGTGGCACCCTCTCCCGCCTGCGTAATGAATCGAGCCCCGCCGATCGCATGCGCATCGATAACTATACGGATAACGTTCGCGAGATTGAGCGCCGCTTGCAGATTGCCATGAAGGCTTCCGCCGTTGCGCCGCCCGAGATGGAGGTGCCGGTCGGCGTGCCGCAAACCTTCGACGAGCACATCAAGCTGCAGTTCGACCTGTTGGCGCTCGCATTCCAGGCCGACATCACCCGCGTCGGCACGCTGTTGTTTGCCCGCGATCTTACCGGCCGGACTTACCCCGAAAGCGAAGCCCCCACCGCCGGTTTCCACGGAGCCTCGCATCACGGCGAAGATCCCAAGCGCATCGCCGAACTTTCCAAAATCAACCAATATCACGTAAAGATGCTGGCCCACCTCATCGATCGCTTGTCGAAAACCCCCGATGGCGATGGGACTCTGCTCGATCACTCCCTCGTCCTGTACGGTTCCAACATGGGCAACTCTAATCAGCACGTTCACTACGATGTGCCCCATGTGCTCGTGGGCGGACTCAATGGGAAGCTCAAAGGCGGCCGCCACATCGCTTTCCCCACTAGAACTATACCGACCGGCAACCTGCTGCTTACCTTGCTGGATATGTATGGCATCCATCAGGACAGCATTGGCGATAGCACCGGCGAGATCTCAAATATCCCAAATCTAGGGTGAATCTATGAAGCGCATTGCCGGAATTAGTGCCCTGTCTCTTCTGCTGCCGCTTGCCGGCTTCTGCGCCGGATCTCCCGAAGTTGCCGATGCGATGATGCGCGGCGATATCGCCGCTGTCCACCAACTCATCGATCAGCATGCCGATGTCAATATCGCCCAGGATGATGGCGCAACCGCCGTGCACTGGGCGGTCTATCGATCCGATAAGCAAACACTGGATTTGCTGCTGCACGCCGGCGCGAATCCCAAAGCCGCCAACCGCGAGGGTTCCACGCCCTTGTGGCTGGCGAGCATCAATGGAGATGCCGGCATTATCGAATCGCTTCTCAATGCCGGCGCCGATCCCAACGAAAAACTTCCCTTGGGAAGGACCCCGCTTATGGCCGCGGCGCGCACGGGCAATCCGGATGCGATCAAGGTGCTGCTCGATCATGGCGCGCAAGTGAACGTCAAGGAAACCCTGCGCGGCACTACACCGCTAATGTGGGCGGCCGATGAAGGCCATGCCGCTGCCATCAAGCTACTGGTAGAGCATGGCGCTGACATCACGGCTCGCTCCGATCCCGCCGAACGCGGTAGAGGGCCGGCGCTCGGCAAGTCAGGCGACCCGAGAAAGCAAGTAGCAGCCTTGGCCGCTCGCCAGGCTGCCGGTCAGGATTCACCGGATCTCAGCCAACTCCGTACCTTCGCCGACACGCCCGCACAGCCTGCGGCGCAAGGGCGCGGTGGCCGCGCACGTGCGGCAAATAATGAAGGCAACGATTCGGGCGTCGATCAAAACGATGATGCCGCCGTCGCCGCTTTAGGCTTTCGCAACCGTCCCGCCCCCAAAGATGGCGGTGGTCTCACAGCGTTAGTCTACGCCGCTCGCGCCAATGACATCGATTCCGTCAAGGCGCTACTGGAAGCCGGTGCGGACATCAACCAGACCACCTTATACGGCTGGAGTCCTCTGCTGGTCGCTACGCAAAATCGGTTTTACAAGCTCGGAGAGTATCTAATCGCGCATGGCGCCAATGTCAACCTCGCCAATAAAGGCGGGTGGACGCCGCTCTATCTTGCCACTGACAACCGCAATATCGAATCCGGTGATTATCCCGTTCGCAAGCCCGACATGGATCATCTGGATTTCATCAAGCTCCTCCTCGATAAAGGCGCTGATGTGAATGCCCGCATGAAGGACAGCACGGAAACCCGCACGGTTTTCACCAATCAGTGGTTGGATGAGAACGGTGCTACCGCTTTTCTGCGCGCCTCCCAGTCCGGCGACCTCGTCCTCATGAAACTTCTGCTGGCCCACGGCGCTGATCCGAAAATCCCAACGGTATTAGGCGTCACCGCGCTGCAGGTAGCCGCGGGTATCGGTTGGGTGGAAGGCATCACTTATGAGTGGTCTCCCGAATCCACGCTCGAAGCCGTGAAGATGTTAATCGATCTCGGCCTCGACGTGAATGCGCAAGCCGATACCGGCCGCACCGCCATGCACGGCGCGGCGCACAAGGGTCGAACCGACGTCATCCAGGTGCTCTACGATCACGGCGCCAGGCTCGACGTGCGCGATTACGGTAACACCGATAACCGCGGCGGCAAACTCGCCATTCACACTTGGCTACCCGTCGATTATGCCGATGGATTGGTTCGCGTAGGCGTCCAATCAGCCATCGCGCATCCCGAAGCCGGCCTCCTCTTACGGAAACTGATGACCCAATCCGGCCTCGAGGCTCCGCCCGTGGGACGCACTCTAGAATCGATTTGCATCACGGACGCCTGCGAATAGTGGGGCCAGGGCTTCCGCCCTGCCGCCGGGCTTCGGCCCGGCGCGCCCATGTTACACTGAGCAGGTTCTTATGTTCGTATGAAGATTCTCGCATTTGTAGTGTTCTTGTGCAGTGCAGTTTCGGCGCAAACACAAAAGCCTGCCGCACCCCCGCCGTCGCTGCCGAATTTGCCTGATAACACGGTAATTGCCGTCTTCGATGACGGCGCCAAAATGACCATGGGGGAGTTTAAGGCTTATTATCAGGTGCTGCCTCCCACGAATCAGCAGGGAATGCTCCGCGATCCGAAAGCATTCCTGGAGCAGTGGGCAATCATCCGGAAACTTGCCGCCGCCGCTGAGCAACAAAAACTCGATCAGGCCAGCCCCACTAGAGAGACTTTGGAATACAATCGCCTGCTCGCTCTGAGCGGGGCAGCCATGACCAAAGAATCCATGAATTGGATTCCGGAAGTGGGCGCGATTGACAAATACTACGACGCCAACAAGGAGCGTTATAAGCAGGTAAAAGTCAAGGCCATCTATATCACTTACACGAAAGAGCCTGCTTCCAAGCTCGGCAGCAACGGGAAACCGCTCTTGAGTGAAGAAGAGGCCAAATCCAAGGCGCAAAAGCTGGTGGCCGAGATTCGCTCCGGAGCGGACTTTGTAAAACTCGTGCGGGAAAACTCCGATGACGCAACGTCCCGGGATAAAGATGGCGATTTCGCCACTCTCCGCCCCACGGACAATATCCCCGACGCCATCAAGAGCGCAGTCTTCCCTCTGAAACAGGGCGAGGTCGCGGATCCGGTGGAACAACCCAGCGGGTTCTACATCCTGCGCGCGGAAGAAGTCTCGTATCGGGCACTCGCGGACGTGCGCAGTGAAATCCTGGAAACCATGAAGCAGGAGCATTTCCGGGAGTGGATGAAACAATTGCAGGATGGCACGAAAGTGCAGTTCCCCAGCCCGCAGTTTCTCGGCGTTGCGCCGCCACCCCCTGCAAAGTAAGGGTCTGTTAGCCCTTTCCCCGAAACAAAAACACCAGCTCGATGATCAGAATCACCACTACCATCAGCTCGAGAATGAACCCGCGGCTCTGGTGATACTGATCCATCATGAAGCCGTACAGGTCGCCCGCGCTCTCCAGTTTCTGTTCCACCAGCCTCCGGTAGTCGGGCACGCCGATCCTTTGGGCCGCCATCCGGTATAAGCGCGCGGCAAACATGTCGCTTAGAAACTTGATGGAGTTATCCACCCTCTCGGTGAGCTCGCGCACGTCCAGGCGGATCGTGTTCAGGTGCTCCGCCTCGTGCGCCATGCGCCAGCGCGCCAGAAAGCCTGTGCCGCGTTCCAGCGAGCGGTAGGCGGTCATCAGAAGATGCGTGAGCAGCGTGTCGTAGTGGCGGAATTCGAGCAACTGCGTGTTGGCGTATTCCAGAAGCTGAATGGTGGTCACGGCCCCTTCGGGCGTGTCATAAATCAGTGCCGCGGTCCAGCCCGCAACCACGAGGTCGGAATCGTAATACGACATGCGGCTTGCTAGAATCTCCGAGCGCTCCGTATCGGAAAACGTGGCCCGCTCGCCGCGCACGATTTGGGCTACCGAATCGCCTCGTTCTTTGAGCAATTGCGCGGCGGAAACCACGCGGCCATCGCCATCGGCAATCTGGCGCATCTGGAAGATGAAGTATTCTTCGGTGAGCCGTTCGCTATAAGGGTTCACGAGCGCGGGCGCGGCCCGCTCGACGAGCGGGCGCAGCGCTTCGGCGACTTGTTGCTCGAGGTCGGGAGCGTTCATCCAGCGCGCAGCCAGGTTGATCGCTTCCTCCCACCCACCCTCGAAAGGAAGCTCCACCAGCACGCTGACCACCCCATAGTCGTAATAGGCGACGCGGCCATCGCCGAATCCGGTTTTGAGCGGCTCCATCACCGGCGGCTGCGCGAATTGCACGTACTCGGGGACATGATGGCGGAACGGCGGCTCGCGTCCGGGCGGCGGAGCGCCGAGCAGGCTCCGCAGTTTGTCGAGCCGTATCTCATCGCACACGTCATAGAGATACAAGACCGATAAGGCGCCTGAGATTGTGGCTGCTGGCACGCCCTGATTATAGGGCACGTTTGACCGTCAGAACCTTCAGTTCCCATGGCGTGGCGCGATCGAACAGAATCCCTTCGATGCGCACCGGAACGTGGAGCGGCCTGCAGGAAGTCTTTCTGCAGGACAGCGCAAAGACCACTACGGCAACGGCACCAAGGATCACCCTTCTGCCACGGTTACCGGGCAGCCTATGCAGGCCGGATCGCATTGTCAACGGCCTACGAGCAGCGCAGCAGAGCCTTGAAGCCGAAGTCCATGTGCTGCTGGATGTGGCAGTGGAACAGGGTTAACCCCGGCTGGTCGGCGGTAAAGTCGACGGTGGCACGTCCGTAAGTGGGCACCACCACAGTGTCCTTGATGACGCCCGATGTGGCTTTGCCATAAATCTCGGCGATTTCCAGATTGTGGCGATGCAGATGCAGCGGATGCGAGTCGTCAGTCCGGTTGTGAAAGGTCAGCCGGTACCGCGTGCCTTGCTTCAGCACGAATTCCTGGTCGTGCGGGTAGGTCTTGCCGTTCACGGTGAAAGTGTTAAATTTACCTGCTCCGCGCGGCACCTTTTCAAAGATCATGTCCAGTTTCTCGGTGGGCGCGGGTTGCGAGGGGGGCTTGCCAAACACCGTATAGTCCCAGTTGAATTTGGGCGGGGCGGTCCATTGCGGCGTGCGGCGCTGATTGGCGTATTCGATGACAATGCCCAGACCCCCATCGCGCACCATGTCCTCCGGCCCGCCCATGATCCAAACGCCGGGCTGGTTCATCTGCACCCACGCATCGACGCGCTCGCCTGGCCCGATCAGCAACACATCAACGGCCGCGGGGGTGGGTACGGGATTGCCATCCAGCGCGATGACATTAAACTTGTGGCCGGGGAGCGCCAGGTGACGGATCTCGATGGCGCTGGCGTTCAGAAAGTGAAACAGGACGCGGTCACCCGGTTTCACGCGAATGGGATCGCCAGCGCCGAGCGCTTTGTCGTTGATCGAGAAAATATCCGCTTGGACTTCGATGCCCACGGGCCGAGTATCGAGCACGGCGGGCTTTTCCGGTTGCGGGCCGGTAGCATCGAGATCGTCATTATCCATCGATTGACTGGTGAAATAAGGCTCCCAATCGCGTAATGCCAGGTAGTGCTCTTGATCGTAGTTGCCGGGATTATTCGCTCCTTCGATGACCAGGAAACCAAACATGCCGGTGTAACTGCCGCGGTGCAGGTCGTCCATAGCCATGGTGTGGGTGTGATACCAGCGCGTTCCGGCAGGCGTGGGGGTGAACTTATAGCTGCGGCTGCCGTGGGGAGGCACTGCGGGCGTGCCTTCTTCTTCCGAGCCATCCACCTCGGCGGGGATGAACAAACCGTGGAAATGGACGAACTCCGGCACGTCGGTTTTATTGACGACATTCACGGTGACCGGCACGCCTTCCTTCATCCGCAGCAGCGGGCCCGGCGCAATGCCGTTGTATCCGATGGTGCTCAGGATGCGGTTGGGCGCCAGTTCCACCGTAATGGGCGCGATTTCGAGCGAGAAATCGGTTCGGGCCACATCCTGCGGGCCGGTGGGCGCGAGAAACGATTGCGGTTGCTGGCCCGCGAGCCGGCCGCCGGCTGCCGACAGTCCGGCAAGTTTGAGAAATTCACGTCTTTGCATGAAAATGCCGCATGAAAAAACTGGAAATCCGATCTTCGATCATCGTATCGCATCATTCCGCGGGCCGTCCGGCTTCTGTGCCGAGAGTGGCGCCCGGATCGCCAACGCGACCTGCCGGCGCTGTAGTTATCTTTGTACATGCGCTGTTCCGATCGCGAGGTCCTGCGGCGCCGTCCGCTCACCGTCAAAAGCAGTTCACTTATGGTTCGCGTGAGTCCGGCGGTGGCTTTGTGCTTCGGGCTTGCGGGTTTGTGGCTGAGAATTTAGAAATGAGTCAGCGGTCTACCGTTCTCTCACTACTTTTCTCGCTATGCTGCGTCTCAAGTGTTATTTACGCCCAAGCCGGCGCCGGCAATGCCGGCACCGTACGGGGATCTGTACTGGATCCCTCGGGAGCGGCCATCGCCGGGGCGGCCGTCGAGATCCAAAACCCCGTTTCTCATTTCACGGCAACCACCAAAACGGATAGTCAGGGCCGGTTCGAACTTCTCAATGTCCAATATAACAACTACCATTTGACGGCCACCGCGCCGGGCTTCCAGTCCGGTGTAGCGGACATTGATGTGCGTTCGCCTTTACCGGTGGTGGCGAATCTGACATTGAAACTCGGCGCTGCCACCGAGAGCGTCAACGTAACAGCCGAGGCCGGCGATCTGGTCGAAACTACTCCGGTGACTCACACCGATATCGATCGGGAGTTATTTAGTAAACTGCCGCTCGAAAGTCAGTCCTCCGAGCTTAGTTCGCTGGTGACTTTGGCATCCCCGGGAGTCGCGGCCGATTCCAACGGCCTGTTCCACGGCCTCGGGGATCATGCCTCGAACTCGTTTTCACTCGATGGCCAGCCAATTACGGATCAACAGAGTAAAGTATTCTCCAACCAGATTCCCGAGGAGGCCGTGCAATCGATGGAAGTAATCGAAGGCGCACCTCCGGCCGAATATGGCGACAAAACCAGCCTCATTATCGATGTCACTACCCGATCCGGCCTGGGAGTCAGCACGCCCCACGGGGATCTCTCGACTTCCTACGGAACCTTCGGCACCACCACGGGCGCGGCGGATTTCTCTTATGGCGGACCCAGGTGGGGCAACTTTATCGACATCAACGGAATGAACACGGGCCGATTTCTCGATGGCCCGGAATTCCAGGTGTATCATGACCACGGCAACCAGGAGAACATTTTCGATCACGTAGACTACAAGCCCAGCGTGCCGGATTCCCTGTCCACTAATCTCCAATTCACCCGCTCCTGGTTCCAAACTCCCAATTCCTTTGACGCACAGACTGGCGATGCCTGGACAGGACTAGTGGTGAACAACGGTGGCCTGGGTCCCAACGGCTTGCCGATCGGCCCCACCGACCAGCGCTCCCAAATCAGGACCTTTGATATCTCGCCTACCTGGTCGCGCCTCATCAACCAGAGCACCGTATTCACTTTGGGAGCATGGACGCGGCGCGACGAATACAACTACTATCCGAGCGACAATCCTTTCTCCGATCTCCAACCGGATCTGCAACTCCAGACCATTGGGCAGTATCGCACGCTGACTAATGTGGGAGCGCGCACCTCCGTGTCCTATGTCAAGGGGATCCACAATATCAAAGCAGGGGTGAGCTATGAGGACACCATCCTTCAGGAAAACGACAGTTTCGGTATCGTCGATCCAACGGCTAACGCCGTCTGCCTGAATCCGGATGGATCACCGGACACCAACCCGCTCATCACCGACCCCGCACAATGCGGCACGCTGCAAGCGAATCCCAATTTCAATCCTTTGCTCGGCTGTTATGACTTAACCCGAACAGCGCCGCTGCCCCCGTCTGACGGCTGCCCCACTTCGACTAGCGGACTCTATACCTTCCGCGGCCACGCCGGTATTCGCGAAGTGGCGGCGTATATTCAAGACGCCATCACCGTGAAAAATTGGACCTTCAATCTGGGGGTTCGATTCGATTACTACGATGGCATCACCAACGCCAAGCAAGGGGAACCCCGTATCGGCATCGCCTACAAAGTGAAGCCCTCGAACACGATTTTGCGGATTTCCTACGCGCGCACGCTAGAGACGCCGTTTAATGAGAACCTGGTCCTGGCGAGCCTCGGATGCTCGAACCCGGTAGTGAACGCAATTATGTCCAGCACGGTCAGTCCATGCGTTACCAACGCCCCGCTCGTCTCCGGTTACCGCAACGAATTCCACGCCGGCCTGGAACAGGCGTTCGGGAAATATTTTGTGTTGGATGGCGAGTATATCTGGAAATACACGCATAACGCATACGACTTTAGCGTGCTGGGCGATTCACCGATCACCTTTCCCATCGAGTGGGCTCGGTCCAATATCCCTGGATTCGCGGTACGTGGCAGCATGCCGAACTTTCATGGATTGTCAGCGTATATCGTTATGTCTCACGTGGCGGCGCGCTTCTTCGAGCCGCAAGTCAGTGGCATCGGCGCAACGCCATGCTCGGCAGGCGGATGTCAGGTGTTCCGCATCGATCATGACGAAGTTTTCAATCAGACCACTCACCTCCAATACCAGCCTTTCAAGCGGGGACCATGGCTCGCCTTCAATTGGCGCTACGACAGCGGACTGGTCGCCGGACCCGTGCCGTGCGCCGGCGGGCAAGATTGCGCCAATGGCCCGAATGGAACCGATTCGATTGTGGACGTGTCCGGCCTGACGCCCGACCAGCAGTTTCAGGCCGGCCTGTATTGCGGCTCCGTACACGCGACGCCCACTACTCCGATCAGTCCCAATGATCTCTGCCCCGCGTCCGAATACGGATCGAACCTGGTGAAAATTCCGGCCGCCGGCACTGAGAACGACGATCACAATCCGCCGCGCATCCAGCCGCGCAATCTCTTCGATATCGCGCTTGGCCACGACAACATATTCAACGGAGATAAATACAAGTGGAGCGCGAGAATTCAAGTAGTGAACCTGGCCAATGAATACGCGCTTTATAACTTCCTCTCTACGTTCAGCGGAACGCACTACGTGAGTCCCCGGACAGTAAGCGGCTCGATCGGATTCCACTTCTGAGGGTGACCCGTCCGGATTTTCTATCTCGCTTGACACTGCAACTTCCGCTTCACTAAGATGGTGGCCGCAGCCGGCGGAGTTGCATGGTATTGGTGTATCCGCCGGGCAGGAGGATCACAACCATGGCGAAATCGAAAAATGGCCCGGTTTCGGGTCACGGACGGCGGGGATTTCTCAAAGGTGTGGCTGCTGGCGCAGCAGCGCTGGTAGCGAAGCCTCCCGCGGCACAAGCGCAGCAGGCCGCGCCGCAGCGTCCCGCAGCGCCTCTGCCTTCCGCCACCCAAGTCGCGTTTGAAACCGGAACGCCGCCACCGCGCGCCGATGTGTACAGCACCGACCGGCCCGGCGCCGATTTCATGGTAGACGTCCTGAAATCGCTGAACTTCGATTACATCTTCGCCAACCCGGGATCCAGCTTCCGCGGCTTGCAGGAGTCGTTCATTAATTACGGCGGCAATAAAGCTCCCGAATGGATCACCTGCTGCCATGAAGAGTCCTCCATCGCGATGGCGCACGGCTACTTCAAGATCGAAGGCAAACCGATCCTCTGCATGGCTCACGGCACCGTGGGGCTGCAACATGCTTCCATGGCCATTTACAACGCCTACGCGGATCGCGTTCCGGTGTATCTGGTTTTGGGCAACGAGCAGGATATTGCCTTCCGCCGCAGCGATGTGGAATGGGCGCACAGTGTGCAGGACGCCGCTTCCATGGTGCGCGATTACACCAAGTGGGATGATACGCCGGTTACCTTGCGCCACTTCGCGGAATCGGCTGTGCGGGCATATAAGATTGCGATGACGCCGCCCATGGAGCCGGTGGTGATTGTCGCGGGAGGGGCGCTGCAGGAAGAACCGATGCCGGAGGAAGACCGCAAGGCGCTGCGCGTTCCGAAACTGGCGATGACTACACCTCCCGCCGGCGATCCCAACGCTGTGGCCGAATTGGCGAAGATGCTGGTGAATGCGGAAAACCCGGTGATCATCGCGGGCCGGGTGGCGCGCACGCCGGATGGCATCAACTCGCTGGTGGAACTGGCCGAACTGCTGCAGGCCCCCGTGCAGGACCGCCGTTTCCGCATGAATTTCCCGACTAAGAATCCCCTTTACAACAGCGGCGATGTGCCGAACGCGGATGTGATTCTCGGCCTCGAAGTGCCTGATTTCTGGTATGTCACCCACGCCCAGACGCCGATTAACCGCATGGGCATGGAGTCGCGGTCCACCGTAAAACCGGGCACGAAACTGGTGACCATCACCGCCAGTGACCTGTTCAGCCGCAGCAACTATCAGGATTTCGGCCGCTACGCGGAAGTGGACCTGGCCATCGCCGCCGATGCCGAAGCCACTCTGCCGCCGCTGATTGAGGCCTGCAAAAAGCTGCTCACTGCCGACCGCAAACAGGCCATCGAACAGCGTGGGAAGCGCCTCGCCGACCGGCACAAGCAGACTCGGGACCGCGACTTCGATGCGGCCGCATATGGCTTCGACGCGAGCCCGGTGAGCACCGCCCGCATGTCCGCCGAGTTGTGGAACCAGATCCGGCACGAAGACTGGTCGCTGGTTTCCGACCTGACCTTTGTGAGCTGGTGGCCCTTGCGCCTCTGGGAATTCGACAAGCATTACCAGTACATCGGCGGGCATGGCGGTTACGGTATCGGGTATGGCGCGCCGGCCGCGGTAGGAGCGGCGCTGGCCAACAAAAAGCACGGGCGCGTGACCATCAACATTCAATGCGATGGCGATTTGAACTACGCTCCCGGCGTGCTCTGGACGGCCGCGCATCACAACATCCCGCTGCTGAGCGTGATGCACAATAACCGCGGCTATCATCAGGAACGCATGTTCCTCGAAGACATGGCTTGCCGTGCCAATCGCGATGTGTCAAAAACCCATATCGGCGTGGCGCTCGACACTCCCAATATCAACTACGCCACGATGGCGAAAGCCTACGGAATGTATAGCGCGGGGCCGATCGACAATCCCAACGATCTGGGTCCGGCCATCAAGGCCGCTCTCGAAGTGGTCAAGAAGGGTGAGCCGGCCCTGATCGATGTGGTTACGCAGCCCCGTTAGAGGTTTTTCACGATGAAATACGCTGGTTTGTTTTTCGTCCTCTTGCTGCCAGTAGCAGCCTCCGCGCAATCGGCGGCAACGGGCAACGTGGATAACGGCAAGAAACTGTTTCTGCGGGAGGGCTGCTGGGAGTGCCACGGCTACGCCGGACAGGGCGGCAGGGATGGCGCTCGCATCGGCGCGACGAGCTTGACTCTGCAGGGCGTGATCCGTTATGTACGCAAGCCTGCCGGCGCCATGCCCGCTTTTTCGGAGAAGAACCTTTCGGACGCAGACTTGACGGATATCTACGCATACCTGAAGTCATTGCCTCCCGTAAAGACAGCTAAAGATGTTCCGCTGCTGAACCAGTTCAAGAACGAATAGCGGATGCCGGAACTTCCGGACGTAACGGTGTACGGGGAAGCGCTGTGTCCGCGGGTGGGGGGGCGCCGGTTGGAGAATGTCCGCATTCGCGGGCCGTTTCTGCTGCGCAGCACGAACCCTCCGCTCGAAGCGGTGTTTGGCAAGACTGTGGAAGAGGTGCGCCGCCTCGGCAAGCGCATTCTCTTGGGTTTCGAGGGTGGCCTTTGGCTGGCACTGCATCTGATGATCGCGGGCCGGCTGCACTGGCGGGAACGAAGCCCGAGCGTTGGTTCGAAAAATTTCCTGGCGACCTTCGAGTTTGATTCCGGCTGGCTGCTGCTGACGGAAGCCGGCACACAACATCGCACGTCGTAGCAGGAGAGGAAGGGCTGCGCTCGCTCGACGCGGGCGGAATCGAAGTGCTCGATTCGGACGTGGTTGCTTTCGCCGCGGTGTTACGTCCGCCAATCACACGCTCAAGCGCGCGCTTACGGACCCGCGCCTGTTCAGCGGCATTGGCAATGCCTATTCGGATGAGATTCTGCACCGCGCGCAACTTTCGCCCGTCGCGATGACGCAGCGGCTCGATGAAACGGCCCTGGCGCGGCTGCATCGCGCGACCATCGACGTGCTGCAGGAATGGGTTGTCCGGCTGCGGGAACAGGCCGGCGGGAAATTCCCGGAGAAGGTCACGGCGTTTCGTCCGGAAATGGCGGTGCACGGCCGTTACGGCCAGCCGTGCCCGCGCTGCTGCGCCAAGATTCAGCGCATCCGCTACGCTGCCAACGAAACCAACTACTGCCCGGTTTGTCAGACCGGCGGACGGCTGCTGGCCGACCGCGCACTCTCCCGCCTGTTGCGCGAGGACTGGCCGCGGACGCTGGAGGAACTCGAAGCGCTCAAGCAGCGGTAGCTAAAAGTGGAACCACGACACCAGCCATAAGACGATGGCTGCGTAAATGCCGGCCATGGCGTCATCGGCTACGATCCCCAATCCTTCGGGCAGGTTTTCCAACTGGCGTACCGGCGCCGGCTTCCAGATATCGAACAGGCGGAACAGGATGAAGGCGGCCAGGCACGTCTTCCAATTGAAGGTCCGCGCGCCGGCAAGGGCGATCCATTGGCCGATTACCTCGTCAATGACGACAATTCCAGGGTCCTTCGCCTTCACCAGACGGGCGGTGCCCGTCGCGGCCCACACGGCGGGGATGAAACCTACCGCGGCCAGCACTGCAAAATGCCAGGGGGAGAATCGCGCGAATTGGTGGAGCGGAATTGCCAGTGCGATCGCAGCCAGCGATCCAACGGTGCCCGGGGCGAAGGGCGAATAGCCGCAGCCCAGGCACGTGGCAATCAACTTACTCGTCGTCTTCACGGGAGGGTTCCGGTGCGCCGGGGACAGAGACCTTGTATTTCTCCGAGGCCCAGTTGCCCAGGTCGATGATGCGGCAGCGCTCGCTACAAAACGGAAAGTCGGGCGCGCCGGGTGGGACTTCCTTCTTACAGATAGGGCATTTGAAGGTCATGACACACCGAGCGGCTGGATGTTGACAAGCGGGGCTGCCGCGTACACGGGCGCGAATTCGGGTACGCCATTGGCTAGAGGAAGCAGGGTCGCGACCAGATCGTAATCGTGCGCTTCGGAAATGCGCGCGCGGCGAATCTGGCCGGGGCGCGGGGCGTTGTCTTCGGGGGCGCCCTCGCAATCGTTGATCAGCACGACGCCATCGATCTCCGGAGCTTGCGTCGCTAGGCGGGCTTGCCACAGCAGGTCGGTCTCGCTCGAGCGGCCTTCCACCAGCACCGGAAGCTCAGCCCCAACCAGCGCGCGATTGCGGGTCCGCGCTATTTTACGCTGGATGGCCATGAGGCGCCGCTTGCGGTTGTGAATCGTGCGGGCGTCTACCTTGCCATCGAGTTGATAGCTGGCGCTGATGTCTTCATCGGAATAAGCGAACACGCCGAGGTTATCGAATTTAGCCGCTTGCACAAATTGACACAATTCTTCGAAATTTTCGGCTGTCTCTCCGGGAAAGCCAGCGATGAAGCTGGTGCGGATGGCGACGCCGGGGATGGTGCGGCGAATGCGCTCCAGCAACTTCAGAAAAATATCGCCGGAAGCGCCGCGCTTCATGCGTTTCAACACGCTGGCGCTGGCGTGCTGCAGCGGCATATCGATGTACTTCACCAGCGCGGGGTGGGCGGCAATGGTATCGAGAAGTTTTTGCGTGATCCGGTTCGGGTACGCATAAAGGAAACGAATCCATTTTTCGTGCGGCGTTTCGATGGCCGCCAAACGTTCCAGTAAGGCCGCAAGACCGTCCTTCAGGCCGAGGTCTTCGCCATAACAAGTGGTGTCCTGGCCGATCAGATTGATTTCGCGGACACCCTGCGCGAACAGCCGCGTGGCCTCGGAAATCACGGATTCAAAACGCCGGCTGCGAAAGCTGCCGCGATACTGCGGAATCACGCAGAAAGTACAGGGGTGGTCGCACCCTTCGGCGATTTTGATATAGGCGAAATGGCGCGGGGTGGCGAGCACACGCGGGGTGAGATCGTGATAGAGGTACGGGGCGAAAGCCTTGTCCGGGGGAGATTCCCCTTCACAGAGGGACACAATGGCTTCGAGCTCATTGGCGCCCACGAGGGCATCGACTTCGGGCAACTCCTTGCGAATCTCGCCGCGATAGCGCTCGACCAGGCAACCCGCGACGATCAGCTTCTTGGCGCGGCCGACCTTTTTATATTCGGCCATTTCGAGGATCGTATCGACGGACTCCTTCTTGGCGGGATCGATGAAGCTGCAAGTGTTGACAACGAGGATCTCGGCCTGATCGGGGTGCGGTGTTAACTCATGGCCGCGGGCGACGAGCTGCCCCATCATCACTTCGCTATCGACGAGATTCTTTGGACATCCGAGACTGATAAATCCGATTTTCAAGCTGTTTCCTGTCAGGACAACGCAAAGCGAATTCTGAGCCGCAGATAAACACAGATTAACGCCGATAAAGATTTCTTTTTTCGATCTGCGTTCCTCAGCGTTCCCCGGCGGCTGGTAATTCGCTGCACTACTCCTTTCATTATCGCCTATACAGCGAGAGATCCCACGCGAATTACCGCCGCTAATTGATGCGACTCGCCTGGCGCGAGATGGACCGCGTTATCGGCGGCATTGGCCGTTTCGACGCAGAGCATTTGTTTCCACTCGCCGGGCGCCATGTCGGACATGCCCTTGGTTTTTTCGGTCCACGGATTCCACACGACTGTGCTCTCGGAGCCGGCCTTTTCGATGATGATCCGGCGGTTCCATACGGGATCGTGAATGACACAAGGGGCCGTTGCGTTCAGGTGAACCTGGTCGGTCTCTTGGGCGATGCGGAGCGGCTCGTGGCCCAGTTTCTTGCGGCGGAAAGCATCGGTTTTATCGATGTAAGTAGTGTCTTCGAGGCCCAAAACCGAGGCTTGGTGAATATCGGCTACAGCGAAGTAAGCATGCAAGGCTTCTTCATAGGTAAGGGGCTGCTCCGCGCCGTTGCGGGTTTCCAGTTCGAATTCGAGATCCGGGCCGACGGTCACGCGCAAGCTTAGGTGGAAGGCATGGTAGCCCAAAGTGCGAGTCGTCTCGTTGGGCTGGAGCGTCAGTTCGATGGCCACTCGTCCATCGCGCAGCCCGGTCTCTTCGATGGTCCATTCCAGGTTGCGCGCGAAGCCATGCTGCGGGCCGGGCCGGCCATCACTGCGAGGCCCAAACCACGGAAAAATGACTGGGACGCCGCCGCGAATCGCTTTACCGGGCACGAACTGACTCCGGGAGCTGAGAAACAGAACGGCCCGCTGCCCTGCTGGTTTCCACTCGGCCACGTGCGCCCCTTGCAAGTAGATGGTGGCTTCCGCGGCCGGAGTGGAAATCGCGGCGCGCACCAGGCCGCCCGGCGTTTTCTCGAAACGGAGGGCATCGGGAATTTCGAAGGGTGTGAGCATCACTGTGCGCCGCCACGCCCGGCCTGTGCGGGCGCGGGTTGTCGAAGTTCGGCGGGCAAGGGGAAGTTGCCATCGTAGGGCGGCCAATTGGGCACGGGGAGATCGTTGGGAGGATAGAACATGGTCGAATACACGTGGCGGATCTTGTTGGTGTCGATTATGAACCACTCGGCAAACGCATTGCGGCGAGAGGGGGAACCGGGGCGGCGAATGAAGACCGCGTAGGCCAGCACCGTCTGCGCTTCGGTATCGACCACGGGAAAACGGCGGGCTGCTACATTTGCAAGGTTGAAATTTTGCAGGCCGGAAGCGCAAGAGCTGCCGGGCCGCTGACCTGCCGGACGTGACTCCGGAGCGGGTGGAGGGGGCGGCGGCGAGCCGGCGCGGGCATCAGGATCGCCGGATACGGTCTGTCCGTTTTCCAAACGGGAGCAACCCGGATGGGCCATGATCATGGAGCCATCATGCGCCGTGATGCCATCGAAGTAGCTATTGGTGATGGCGATGAGTTCCTCGCGCGAGAGGCGCTGCGCGGGCGGCACCACGCGCTGCTCTGGAGGATGCAGAGCCAGATTGTCGGGGCTGAACGCGTAGGCTTGCGGCTTGCCCTGCGCGTCAAATCCGTTAATGCCTGCTGCGATGCGACGCGCGATCATCCACTCCGCTTCGGTGATTTTGCGATTTTCCACGCGGATGCGGACGGTGGTGACTGTGGGTTCTGCGCCTTCGTACAATACGCCAAAGAAGGCCGCTTGTCCGGAAACGGGATCATAGTAGCGGCGATCCACTTTGCCGATGGCGGTGATCGATTTCCAGGCCCCTTCGCCGAGCTTGACAAGCAGCGCGTTCTCCGTGTGGCGATAGCCAAGGAAGAGAGGCGCGGCTTGCGGATCGTGCTTCAGAATGGCCTGTAAATATTGGTCGAGCGATGAGGTGAGGCAGGCCCGATCACAGGTGGCGGCAAACGAAGGCAGCACGGCTGCGCACCCGGCAACCAGGACGCTGGCTAGTCGCATAGAGATTCTCCGCGAACCATGTTATACAAAATCCTGTTCCGTTGCGGCCCGAGAGTAAGGGAGGGCGGAGAAAAAATCCCGGAAAATGCATGAACGGCTGGAGTTTGCCCGGCGCCGGGCACAGCGAGGCCAGGCTATTTCTATCCGGTTACCCCAGCGCCGCGCGCTGCCGCCCGAGCCTTTCCTCGCGCTCGCGGGCAAATCGCTCGACGGCGCGGAAAATAGAGGCTTGGTCGAGGTGCGCCTCGGCGATCACGTCAGGTTCGAGGCCGCCGCTGCGCCAGTGGTCGTCGAAATCGGAGGTCAGCGAATAGGCGCCGGTTAGGGGTCCGGCATCGCGAATGGGCCACATGCGGCGTGTGCCGGTGCTCACCACCATCAGGTCGTAATGAGCTTCGAGTGGCAGGACCGAATGGCGATAGGCTTCGGGCTGCCGGTCGAAGAGATCTTCACTGATGGCTGCGATGATCTTAACGTTGATGCCGGCCTGCTCGAGATGCGGGATCTGTTTCACCAGATTGGCGGTGGAACTCGATCCCTGCACGATTACATAGCCGTGGCGGGGCTTGCCGGGAGCGAAATCGCGGATGACGTACAGGCCTTTGGCGGCGGCTTTCCAGTCCGTATCGGCGAACTGGCTACGGTCAACCACGGCAAAATCGGGGCGCGCCACTTCAATCACAATGATGCCGACCTTTGGATCCCGCGCCGCGATTTCCGCTGCAGCAAAATAGCCGGCGGCCACGTCGTTATAGTCCCAGAAGTTGAGGTTGATTACCTGGCCTCGCGGGAACAGCTTCCATACCTGGGGCGCGAAGATGCCAAAGTGAGTGCGGGCATCGGCCGCGGTTTCCGGTCCCGAGTGGGCCGCCAGAATGTGCAGCACGCCTGTGCGGAAGCGGCTATCCTGATTCTGCTGGCTCCACACGCGGGCGGGCGTATACATGAGAGGAGTAAACGCGCCGTAAGTGCCGCTGAGTGCCCACACGCCCGCGAATTTCGTGGGATCGACCGAAGCGCTTTGGCTAATCAGGCCGATGCACGTGGAGACGTTTCCAGCCTCCTGAATACCCGCCTTGAGCCGGGTGCCCAGCGGATTGGTCTCGGGATCATAATGGCCCCAGAGGCTGCCGTGTTCCACGTTGATCGATTCGGAGAGATCGGCGGCGATCGTGATGAAGCGGTTGCCGGTCACGTAGTTCATCCATTTGATAACTTCCGAGACGGCGCGGCGCGCGCCGGCGATTTCGCCCGGCTTGCGAAACAGCGTGATGGCTAGTTCCTTTTCAGTCCCGGAGAAGGTGTTCTCGACTCTGACGTTCTGCGGCTCGATAGGAAGATTGGCGACGCGCAGGCGCTCATCGAGGAAGGGGTCGCGCGTGACATCGATGCGCACGGGGAAATCGCCGGTTACGGTATCGCCGATCTCGACCAGGCGATCGGCCAGCCAGTCGCCCAGACCATTGCGGTCGAGCAGAGACATGACCACATCAATGTTGGTTTTGAACTGGACCAGGCGCTCGCGCGGGTCGGTCACAGGCCCCTGGCGAATCCCGGAGAACTCGACGCCATAGTGTTTTTCGAACGTGGAGGCGAGCGCGACAAAGTACTCCGAGTTCATTTTGAGTGAGTAGGGATGGCTTCCGTAGCCGACGGTCTGGGGACCGTAGCCGGGAATTCTGCCATCCACCGCGCCGGGCCAGTAACCCTTGACGGTCTTGCCGACGAGGATCATGGGCCGGCGGTCTTTGGGGTCCCACTCCTCCATGGCGCCGAGAGCGGCCGCGACCTGGCCGTAGTCGTTGCCGTTATTGAGGGCGAATACGTTCCAGCCGTAGGAAGTCCATTGATCGATGATGCGGTAGGCGTCGTATTTCCCGGCAATTACGCCACCGAGAAGGGAGTCATCGATTCCGTTGTTGTTATCGGAGAGAAGGATGCGCAGGCGCTTGCCCACTTGCAAGGCGATGGCCTGCGTTTTCAGTTCCTGGGCGTGGCCTTCGGTCATCGCAAATTCGCCTTCGAATGCGATGATCTTGGGGTGATTGACGCCCGCGCCAATCATGTCCCAGAAAGCCGCTTTGCCGGCGGCGGTGGCGATGCCGATGCCGGAGGGGCCGCCATTGACGTCATTGGTGACATCGGTGGATTCGGCGTGGCCCTGCAGCGCGCGGATGCCGCGAGTTTTGGCTTGGGCGAAGAGGGGATGGTCTTCCAGACCCTGTTCCTGAAGGAGGGTTTTGAGAGCTCCCGAGCCACGGCGGAATCCCAGGGCATCCACGGGCAAAATTGCCATGCTGGGGTCCACATAGTAGCGGCGATCGCCGGTGAGCCGGTACTTGCGGTCTAAGGCTTGGCCCAGAATCATCCAAAGGGCGTAGCAAGTGGGGATGCAATGCCCGCCCGCCAGCATGAACTTGTCACTGTACGGATACTTGGGGCGGCGGTAATCATAGCGAAGGCCGCCGTGTTGGGGACCCGCCAGATGCACCGCCACGTTGTAGGGAGTGTAAGCTAAAGGTCCCCCGAAATGCCCGGTTTGGGCGTAGTTGCCAAGCAGGACCAGGGTCATGCAGGTCATGTAACCGATTTCTTCCAGCCGCTCGTCGTATCCGGCACGTAGGGGCTCGATCGGGGAAAGCAGAGCGTCAGCAGTGGCAGCCAAGGTGGGCCTCCTGGAATCCGACATCCTAACACGGCGACAGTAATTAGGACGGAAGTAATACGATTGAGACTATTGCGGAGAGGAGAATCGACCGATAAGATTCCTGAGAGGGTATGGAAGCGGCAAGACGCATGAAGATTTTGGCGGCGGAAGATAACCCGATTTCGCAGTCCATGCTTCGCAGCATGCTGACGAAATGGGGCTATGAGGTGCTGACGGCAGCGAATGGCAACGAGGCCTGGAACATTTTGCAATCCGCGGAGGCGCCGCGGATGGCCATTCTGGACTGGATGATGCCAGGACAGGACGGCGTTGAGGTATGCCGGCGTTTGCGCGCCGCGAGCGCCGAGCCCTACACCTACATTTTGCTGCTAACCGCCCGATCCGATTCCCAGGACCTGGTGGAAGCGATTGACGCGGGGGCCGACGATTATTTAACCAAGCCCTTTAACTCCTCGGAGTTACGAGCCCGGCTGCGGGCTGGACGGCGGATTGTGGAATTGCAGGAGCAACTGCTCGAAGCCCAGGAAGCCCTGCGGGAGCGCGCGACTCACGATGGTCTCACCAGCCTGTATAACCGCGTCGCGATCCTCGACCTCCTGCGGCAGGAATTGGCCCGCGCCACACGTGAGCCGCTGCCGTTCTCGATTCTGATGGCGGATCTGGACCATTTCAAAGAAATCAACGACCGGCATGGCCATCAAGCGGGAGATGAAGTACTGCGTGAGGCAGCGCGGCGAATGAAGAAAACCATGCGGTGCTACGATTCGCTGGGCCGTTACGGGGGAGAGGAGTTCCTCGTGGTACTGCCGAGCTGCGATGAGTGTGGCGCATGGACGATGGCCGAGCGTCTTCGCCAGAGTCTTGGTGACGAGCCTTTCGCATTTGGCGAAGCGCTGTTTCCGATTACCTGCAGCATTGGCTGCGCCACGCAACCCGCAGGGGACGCATATGACTGCGATTCGCTGATTCGCCTGGCGGATGGCGCTCTTTACACCGCCAAACACCGGGGGCGGAATCGCACGGAGGTAGCCCAGCCGGAACTGGTCGTGCTGTAAGCCAGGGCCCGAGACTGGTTCGGGTGAATCGGTGACGCGCTAACGCGCCCCGCCGCATCTCCCGCGCGGTGTATAATCGCCTCACTGCGAGGGCCAAATGCGAATCGGTAACATCGCGGTTCTGTTGGCTCCCATGATTGTGTGGGGGCAAGTCGCATGGGGGCAATGGGTCAAAGTGCCCCAGGGATCGATCCCACGCGCGGCGGACGGCAAACCCAACCTCTCGGCGCCAGCGCCGAAAACGGCGGACGGGGTGCCCGACCTTTCCGGGATTTGGGAACCCCATGAAAACAAGTATGTGAGAGACATCGCCGTCGATTTGCAACCGGGAGACGTGCCCTTCCAGCCCTGGGCCAAAACGGTGTTCGAACAACGCGCTGATGGCTCCCATTCGAGGGAAGACCCAGATGCCAACTGTCTCCCGCAAGGTGTGCCGAAGATCGATGCCGCACCGGCCCCCTGGAAAATCGTGCAGACGCCAGGCTATATCGTAATTGTTTACGAGGCATTCAATCTCTGGCGGCAAGTCTTTCTGGATGGGCGCGAACAGGCCAGCGACTTGAATCCGACCTGGATGGGCTATTCGACGGGCAAGTGGCAAGGCGATAGCCTGGTGGTGGATACCCGGGGTTTCAACGGTAAGGCTTGGCTTGACCAGTTGGGCCGGCCCTCCACCGATGCCCTGCACGTGATCGAGCGCTTCCGGCGGAAGGATTTCGGGCACATGGACATTCAAATCACCATCGATGACCCGAAGGCTTACACTAAACCTTGGACCGTTACCGAGGACGTCCACCTGTTGCCGGACACAGAACTACTGGAATTTATCTGCAACGAGAACAACCGGGATGTGGCCCATCTGCCGGGGCAGTGACTTGGTGAGAAATTTGGATTTGAGGAGAAATGGATGAGTTATCGAATTCTGGCGGCAGCCGCCGCTGGTTGCTTCCTTAGCCTGTGCGTAGGGCAAGCGCAGGAGGGCACGCCGGCCACGGGCGAGTGGCGCGTGAACGGCGGAGATACGGGCAGCACGCGGTATTCGCCGCTCGATCAGATTAATGCAGGAAACGTGCAGAACCTGCAAGTGGTCTGGCGCTGGAAGGCGCAAAATATGGGGCCAAAGCCCCAGGCGGCGTGGGAAGTGACTCCGCTGATGGTGGACGGCAAACTATATTTCACAGCGGGGACGGGGCGGACGGTAGTGGCCGCGGATGCCGCTACCGGTGAGACGCTCTGGCTCTACCGTGGCGACGATACTGCGGAGCGCGGCGCAGTGCGCGCTAACAATCGCGGCCTGGCGTATTGGACTGATGGCCGGGGAGATGAGAGGCTTCTGTTTGTAACGCCGGGTTACCAGCTTGTGGCGCTGAATGCCAAAACAGGATTGCCTATTCCTGGTTTTGGTGTGGATAGCCACGTGGACCTGTGGCAGGGCCTGGACCGTCCGGTGGTGCAGAAGGGCACGATCGGCGCGACTTCGCCGCCCATCGTGATTCGTGATGTGGTCGTGGTCGGTGCGGCATTGCGCGTAGGCGTGGCGCTACCCACCAAAGAGAACGTGCCGGGCTATATTCGCGGTTACGATGTCCACACCGGCAAACTCCTGTGGACCTTCCACACCGTGCCGCAGGCCGGCGAACAGGGCACAGAGACGTGGGGCAAGGACCCGCAAACCGGGATCGACTCCTGGAAATTCACGGGCAATACGGGCGCCTGGGGGCCGCTGACCGCGGATAACGAACTGGGCTACGTATATATTCCCGTCGAAGCGCCGAGCGGAGACACGTATGGCGGACAACGTCCCGGCGCCAACCTGTTCTCCGACACCATCGTGTGTCTGGACGCCAAGACGGGAAAGCGCGTCTGGCACTACCAGCTCATCCACCACGAAATGTGGGATTACGATATTCCGGCCGCGCCGGTGCTGGTGGACCTGACCGTCAACGGGAAGAAGATCAAGGCGCTGGCGCAGGTAAATAAATCGGCGTTCACCTTTGTGTTCGACCGGACCAACGGGCAGCCGGTATTTCCGATCGTAGAGCGTCCCGCGCCGAAGGGCAATACGCCGGGTGAGTGGTATTCGCCCACCCAGCCCTATCCCACCAAACCGCCGGCATTCGACCGCCAGGGGGTCACGGATGCAGACTTGGCCGACTACACACCCGAAATCAAGGCGGCGGCTTTGAAGCTGGCCTCGCAGTATGTGACGGGGCCGATTTATACGCCGCCGATCGTAAAAGATGCGGGCGGTAAGCTGGGAACCATTCAACTGCCGGGTGCGGGCGGCGGCGCCAACTGGATGGGTGCTTCGGTCGATCCGGAGACGGGCATCCTGTACGTGCCCTCAGTAACCTCGCCGTACATTTCCGCGCTGCAACCGGGGGGCACACGCTCGGAGATGCCGTATATCGCTGCGGGCGGCCTCGGCGGACCTACGGTAATGGGTCTGCCGCTGATCAAAGAACCATACGGGCGCATTACGGCCATCAACCTCAACACGGGCGAGGACGTGTGGATGACGCCGAACGGGAAGACTCCCGACAGCGTGGTCAACAATCCGGCGCTGAAGGCTGCGAATATCGACGCCAGCAATTGGGGCGGCTCGCAGCGTTCGCCCATCCTGGTGACCAAAACGTTACTGCTGGAGGGGAGCAACGCTCTTCGCGTGCTCGATAAGAAAACCGGCCAGCAGGTCCACGAGTTTGACTTAGGCTCGAACCTCACGGGCGGCACGATGACGTACCTGGTGAATGGGCGCCAGTTCATCGTTGCCGTGGTCAGCGGAAAGATGGGCGAAGGAGCGGAGCTGGTTGCGCTGGCGTTACCGGAGCCGGGCGCAGCAGGCCGCGGGGGCCGCGGCGGGCGTGGTGGCCGTGGAGGCCGCGGCGGTGAGGCCGATCCGAACTGATAAACCGCTTTCGGGCTTTACGAAACGCCTTTGAAATTCCAGCGCATCACGCGCTCGCCGAACGACTCACCTAGGTAGATATTGCCCTTGGAGTCCGTGGCGATGCTGTGAATGTGATAGAACTCGCCGGTTCCGTGGCCGCCATGACCGCCGAAGGAGCCGATGACTTCTAGCGTCTGGCGGTTCAGAATTTGCACCTTCTTATTGCTGCCGTCGGGAACGTACAGAAACTCCTGCTGCTTATCCGGTGAGAAGGCGATATCGAAGGCAGTGCCCTCAGGCGCCGAAGTCTTGCGCTCGATGTAAGCTTCTTTCACAAAAGTGCCATCGGGCCGAAACACCTGTATGCGGTTGTTGACGCGGTCGCAGACGTAGACCAGGTCATCGTTCGAGATGCGGATTCCGTGAACCGTGTTGAACTGCTGCGGGCCAGGGCCTTCGTAGAGGCGGGTGCGCGGCGCGTTATCGTCGGGCTTGTGTCCGTAAGCGCCCCAGTGCCGCTTATAAGCGCCGGTATCGGCATCGAACACAATGACACGGCGGTTGCCGTATCCGTCGGCGACGAACACTTCATTGGTTTTCGGATAGACCACAAAGCCGGCCGGCCGGTTCAGGTTCGCGGTGTCGTTGCTGCCGCCGGTCTGGCCGTGGTGGCCGATCTGTAGCAGGAATTTTCCCTCTTTGGTGAATTTGAGGATGTTGGTGTCTTTCCCCATGGCGTTGCCGCCGATCCAGACATTGTCTTTGTAATCGACAAACATGCCATGCTCGTTTTCCGGCCAGTCGTAGCCCTTGCCGGGGCCGCCCCACCCCTGAATGAAATTTCCGGCGGTGTCGAATTCCAGAATGGGCGGGGATGGAATGCAGCAATCGGATTGATGCAAGGCCCCGTATTTGTCGTTGTTATCGAGCGTGCGCGGGCGGCTGGTAACCCAGATGTGGTCATGGGAATCGACGTAGATGCCGCCCACCTGTCCCAACATCCAGTTATTGGGGAGCGGTTTCGGCCAGTAGGGATCGGGTTCAAACTTAGGCACGCCGCGTCCCGCAGTGGCAGCGCGGCTCCTGGGGGAATTGAACTGCACCAGGGCTGCGAGGGCAGCAAGGCCCACAGTGGCGAGAATCTTTGCCTTCATGGAAACCTCCACGAACAGGGAGGATATCACGCCAGCGCGAATAGCGTCTCGAAGTAGTCTTCCTACCGGAACGCCAGTTTCGCCTTGCGCTCCTCTTCCTGCTTGACGCCGGGGCCGAATAACTTCTCGAAGTACCCCTCTTTGACCAGTCGATCGACTACGCTATTGTCGATCACTTTATGGAAGTCGTAGGCGCGCAATTGGGCGGCGATTCGTTCATCGGCAGGGTGGTCCAGGATGTATTGCACAGCCGGGGCGAGAATGTACGGCACGCGTTCATAGGTGTTGACCTTGGCGTAGTGATCGTAAGTGCGCTCCAGGTCCATGGGGTCCTGTTTGTCCCAGGCGAGATAGGCTTTCAGGGCGAAGGCCTTGTCGTCGTAGAAGCGCTTGATGGCTTCGGCGCAGGCTTTGATCAGCGCCTCTACCAGCTTGGGGTTTTCGAGCGCAGTAGTCTTCTTAAACAGGTAGACAGATGGCGCGTAGATATCGTCATAATCGCTGATATTGCCGAAATTTTTGTAGCCTTCCTCTTCGAGCTTGAAATAGACAGGCGCCGTGATCATGGTAGCGTCTACGCGGCCGCCTACCAGCGCAGCAGCGCGGGTACTGACATCGCCGCCGGTGGGAATCCATTGCACGTCTCGCGGAGTCAGGCCGGCTTTACCGATCAGATTGACCGTATAGTTATACGGCGCATCGCCGATCTGGCTGACGGCCAGGCGCTTGCCCCGCAGGGCGCGCACATTGGCGATCGCTTTATTCGCCATGAGCGCAAACAGGCTCTTTTTAAACGGGCTGCCGAGCGCAATCAGCGATCCATCTTTGGAACTGGCCACCATGGATTGCTCGAGGGTGTACGTGGTCATGACCGCTTCCCCGCTCACCACCATGGCGATGCCCGCGGGATGGATACCAAACACGAGATCGGCATCGATTCCGTACTTCTGAAAGTAACCACCCTCTTTGGCTAGATAGAGCGGCCACACCTGGCCGGTGCGTGTGGGGTAATTGATCTTGATTTTCTGAAGGGGGATGGATTGTGCGTATAAGGCAGGCGCAAGCAAGGCCAGAGCCGCGAGTGTTCTCAGCACCATTGCGCAAACCCCATAGCGCTTCCGGTTCCCGCTTCGGAGCGGTAGCAGGGCACGTAATCGACGAGTCTCATGGAAAGGCCGGCCTCCGCCATGGCACCGGCGGCCGTGATCCAGTTCTTGATTTCGGAGGTGCCGGATTGAAACATGGATTCGGGTATGCGGGAGAGCGCGGCCTCATCGGCATTTTGGATCGCGTCTAGAACGCGAGCGTCGAATTCCTCATCGACCACGAAGTGAGTGAGGCCGCCCGAAGCGATGATGGCCACCGACAGATCCTCGGGCCACGAGACAAGGGCGCGTGCCAGCGCGCGTCCAAATGCGAAGCAGCGGCTTGCGGGCGGTTGATTCGGGGGATAGAAGGTGTTCACGAATACCGGAACGTGAGGCACTACTTGGTCGCGCATCAGGCGGCGATACACGAACCCATAGGCATGAGGCGCTGAGTTGACGCCGATCTCGCCGACGGACAGCCGGCGCAATTGGGCCACGTCGAAACCTTCCGCGATCGCCGACTCGATCATATGCTGCCCCAGGCCGGGCAGGCAGGGGTACTGTGTGTAGACCGGCGGAGTGCGGTCGGCTTCCGCTCGCGCCACCCCGCGGTTGAGTTTGGCGAGAAATTCCGGCGTGCGCGGATGGCCTTCCATGTAGTCGCCCCAGAACAGCGCGAGGGCCGGCACGTGATCCCTGGTGAAAACTTCCATTTGATCGTTGCCGATAACGAGGGCGGCATCCGGCCGGTGCTCGTCAAAAAAATCGGCGAGCCGGCGAATGGCTTTTTGGCAGCGCTCATGGCGGGCCTCTAAGACTTCGGGCGTGATTTGGGCGGCCAGACCCTCGGGCCGCCGCAAGTCCGCCATTTGCTGGAATGTGTAGGTGTTCCCTTTGAAGAAGTGACGCGGATTTTCGCGGTCCGCGGAGACGCGATCCACCCAGAATTCCGGCGGAATCGAGAGCATCGGCCCGTGCGAGGTGGCCAGTCCGAAACGTATGTGCGCCATAGGTTGACTACCGGGACGCGTGCACCGCTTCCTGGGCACGCGGGATCGCAAGCCGGGGGAAAAGGCGGCGCGCGTTTTCTTCGAAGATTTTGGCGCGGCCGGCCTCGGAAAGAGAGCTGATGCTATCGATGAGCGGCTTAATATCGTCGAAGCTACGGCCGGTCTCGGGGTTGGCGGCCGATCCGGAGCCCGGATTCTCCGTGCCGAACAGCACGTTTTCAGGGCCGGCCACGGAGAGCAGCATCTCCAATGACTTTTTCGAGTGAAGGCAGGTGTCGAAGTAGAGCTGCCGCAGCCGGCGATTGAACTGCTCCACAGTGCCTCCGCCTTTCATCACATGGTCTGCCTGCCAGCGGCCGATCTGGTAAGGAATCGAGCCGCCGCCGTGCGCCACGATGATTTTCAGCTTGGGAAAATCCACGAGCACACGCGAATTGATGAGCGAGAGCACAGCCATGCTTTCCTCGCTGATGAAGTGCTGGCTGTAGGTTTCGCGCCCGTGTTTACAGCCCGAAGAATGGATCAGTCCGGGCACATCGAGTTCGATCATTTTTTCCCAGAGCGGGTACCAATATTCGTCAGCCAGAGTGGGCGTGCTGTTGTCGCCTTCGCCGGGGTCGGTATCGATCAGGAGGCCTACGAAGCCGAGCTGTTTGACGCAGCGCTCCAGTTCCGGCAAACCGGCCGAGACCGGCTCGCCGGCAGCCTGCGGCGGAGAGCACACGCCCTGGAACCGGTTGGGAAAAGCGCGCACCTGCTGGGCGATGTAATCATGATTGGCAACCGCCCAAGCCTCGATCATCTTCAGAGGCTTTTCGGCGTGCATCAATTGAAAGGGCCGTGGGGAGAGGAACTGAACGTCGGTTCCTACCGAATCCATGATGCGGAGGTTGCGTTTGGTTTCCGGATGATCCCGCACAAAATCGTCGCTAAATTTTCGGGGCGCAAAGCCGTGCGCGCCGCGAGCCGAAAGCTGGACCGCTTTCCATTGATAAAGCTCGGGGGCCGCGCAGACGTGCGCATGGATGTCGATAACCATAGCAGTCATCCTCTCACATTAGAGCGCGGAGTGGAGCCGGCAGACCGGATGTACAATTGCAACCATGTGGAAAACGGCTGTAGCGCTTCCTGTTCTGTTAGCCCCTATGCTATTAACCATGACGAGTTGCAACCGCGATGCCTCGGCCGATTTCGGCAAGCTTTCAGAAGAGTTTGTCTATACCACGCTTTCTTTTTCGCCAGCCGCCGCCACTGCCGCGGGCTTGCATGAATACAACCAGCAGAAGCTCGACGAGATGCTCGATGACGTGAGTCCGACAGCGCTAAACAAGCAGCGGACGTTTTACCAGGAGTTTAGTAAGCGCCTGGGAGCGCTAAAACCTCTCACGCTATCCGCGGAGGACCGCGCCGACCTCGGCATCATCGAGGACCAGATTTCGCTGGCCTTGCTCGACCTCGACGAAATCCATTCAACATCGCATAACCCGACGGTATATGTTGAGCTTCTGGGGAACGCCTTGTTCAGCCCCGACGTGCTGGATTATGCCCCGAAACCGGCCCGCATGCGTAACATCATTGCGCGATTGCAGCAGGCGCCCCGGTTTCTCGATCAGGCGAGCGCCAATCTGCTCTCTTCGCCGGATATCTGGACGAAAGTGGCCATCGAAGAGAATGAGGGCAACATCGAACTGGTGGACAAAACCATTCGCGCGGATGTGCCCGATGATCTTAAAGGCGATTACAACAGCGCGGCGCAACCCGCCCTGGCAGCCATGAACCGATTTCAGGATTACCTGAAGAACAGCCTCTCGAAGCGGAACAACTGGGATTGGCGGCTGGGGCGCGATCTCTACACCCGCAAATTCCGCTACACACTCGAAAGCGGGATGGAGGCTGATGAGGTGCTCGCGAATGCGGAGGCGGACCTGCCGCGCGTACGCGCCCGCATGCTGGCGTTGTCCTTGCCGCTGCATCGCAGCATGTTTCCTTCGCATGGCGACCATGCGAACCTTTCGGGAACCGAGCGCGAAAACGCTGTGATCGGGGAAGTGCTCAACAAAATCGCCGAGCATCACTCGACTCCCGCGTCGTACATGGATGATGCGCGCAAGGATCTGGACGAGGCGCGCGCGTTTGTTCAGGAAAAGCACCTTTTGACGCTGCCGGCCCGTTCGAATCTGCAGGTAATTCCTACGCCGGAATTCATGCGCGGCATTTATTCCGTGGGCGGCTTCTCGCCTGCGCCTCCGCTCGAGCCGCAATTAGGGGCTTTTTATTGGATCACGCCCATTCCTTCCGATTGGCCCAAGGAACGAATCGAATCGAAGCTGCGCGAATACAATTTTTTCAACCTGAAACTGCTTACGATTCACGAAGCCATGCCCGGCCACTATGTTCAGTTTGAATTCGCCAACGACGTGCAGCCCAAGGCGCGCAGAGTGCTGCGGGCCCTTTTCGGCAATGGCGCGTACGTGGAGGGGTGGGCGCAATATGCCACCCAGATGATGCTCGACGAGGGCTTCCTCAATCACTCGCCGGAACTCGCTCTGACTTTGGCCAAACAGGAACTGCGCGTCCTTGCCAACGTGATTCTGGATGTCCGCATGCAAACCCGCAACATGTCCGACCAGGAAGCGCTCGACCTGATGGAGAAAATGACTTTCCAGGAAAGCGAAGAGGCCATCGGCAAATTGCAGCGGGCCAAGCTCAGCTCCTGCCAGTTGCCCACTTACTTCGTGGGTTGGCGCGGCTGGCTGAGCGTGCGCGAACGTTACCGGCAAGCCAAAGGCGCTTCTTACAGTCTGGCGACGTTTAACGACAAAGCGATGGAGCAGGGCGCTGTGCCGCTGACCACGCTGGGCCAATTATTACAGTAGTCGTAACCCCTTTCCGGTTCGACCGTCTATACTAGTGAAGCAGTAATGCCGGAGAACGATAACGTCCGCGCGGCTTCCATGGAAGCCGAATCCACGCGCCTTCCTCAGGAAACAGCACCCGCGCAACCGGCTACCTGGGGCACTTTATCGTGGATACGCGATCTGGCTTTCTCCGTCCTCATCGCCATCGTTCTGATCGTGTTTATCTACCAGCCTGTGAAAGTGGAAGGCACCAGCATGATGCCCACGCTGTCCAATGACGAGCGCATCTTCATTAACAAGTTCACCTACCACTACGGCTTGGGCCACATCGAACAGGGCGACATGGTGGTATTCCGTTATCCGCTCGATACGTCCAAATCCTATATAAAGCGGGTGGTCGGCGTTCCGGGCGATGTGGTGAAGATCGTCGAGGGGCAGGTCTACGTAAACAGCAAACAGCTAGTGGAAGACTATGTGCCCGAGGAGTACCGCGACCGTGTCTCGTGGGGGCCGGAGCGCGTGCCGCCGGACCAGTATTTTGTTCTGGGCGACCACCGCAATTCCTCCAACGACAGCCGTGCTTGGGGTTTTGTCGACCGGCAGTATATTTATGGGAAAGCCGTTTTTGTTTACTGGCCGATTGACAAGATGGGCCGCTTGAAATAAGCGGGGGCAGGGCTTTTGCCTAAAGCGCGAATTCGACTATCGGCAGGTTACGTCACCGGGTGATGCCGCCCAAACCGTGCTAAAAAGCTACGATGAAGAGGGGAAGGACAGATGGTACGGACGGAAATCGACTGGACTGCATGTGAACTGATCGAGCGCATTCCCGGCAAGGTGTCGGGCCGTCCCATCGTGCGCGGCACGCGTATCCTGCCCGATGCCATCGTTGACAGCTACGACCTCGGCGAGAGCATCGACGAGCTGCACGACGGCTTTCCCGCCCTGTCCGTCGCGCAGATCAAGCGGTTGATTGAGTTTGCCCACGCGCAGCGAGGGCAGCCCGCCCGGTGAGAGTGTTGCTCGACGAAAACCTTGACCACGCCTACAACGCGATAACCCGCACAAACGCCTTATGCAGCCGAGTGGCCATTTCGCCCGTAACGACGTTTATGATTAAGCCGCGAGTATCCGACGCCCCCCGCCTGGCCGTATTCTCAGCCGCGCAAAGAACTCACCCTGTGTGCAATTGAAGCCCTGATTACAAAGGTTTCTGAGACCATCATGCAGATCAAATACCTCGACGGAACTATTATCCGGAGATATCTTCTAGAGTGAAACAACCCAAACTTCAGGAAGGTTGTCATTCTGTGTTGTCCGTTGGTTGTAGGTAAGCTGCCGATGAATGGTTGCTCTAAAGGTGCCGTCACAACCACTAAAAGAGACTTCGGTGTAAACCTGGGCGGTCTGTATTGGGAAGCAATGAACCGTGATCGAATAGCTGATCCATCAGTCTGTCCTTTATAAACTGCATCGCTTCTTGGAAGCGCCGGCTTCGGATTACCCGCGTTAACGAAGTACTGTCGGCGTAATTAGCTTATACGCTCTTGCCGGCGCTCGCTGCCCTTTCACTTCCGCCCGCTTTACCGCCGAAAGATCCACATCACCAGAGAAAACAGCACGCTGAGCAGGATGCAAGTCACCAGGGGAAAGTAGAAAGTGGTGTGCTTACCGTGGAAATAGATATCGCCCGGCAGGCGGCCTATGCGGAAGGGCAACCGGCCGGCGAAATCGATCAGCACGCCGACGATAATCAGCAACAGTCCCGCGGCAATCAGCAGCCGGCCCAAGCCCATAGGTAGATTTTGACGTGGTATTGGCGTCTATCGCAACTTGTTCGTGAGGGCGCGTATGGCAAGGTGACGGCTTGGATACGCCCCAGACGATTCACGGGTTTTTCAGATTTCTTCGATTGGGATTAAGCTTCATTTGCTCAAGCGCTTGCCGGTAAGTCAGTCAAGCGGAACCGGCCAACTGCCGGCACTCCTGCTGAGACAATGACCTCAGGGGAAAGGAGGATGCTCCCCCGGGGAATGGCTTGGGCGGGCTGTTCCCAGCTCAGAGCGTCTATGGAGGGTAGCTTCGACGGGCCGCCCTCGCCATTGCGATTCATTCCCTATCAGACGGGCCGGGAGTGGGGCCTCCCGGTCCGGCTGGAATCGCACATGACCTTTCCCCAATTTGGACGGCAATTTGGCGCTACTGCGCGCCTGCTGCTCCGCCTTCTCGCTTGACTGTTTTGCCGTACACCTCGATCCAAGCCACATCAGACCAGCCGCCAGGGCCGTGTCCGCTCCCCGGCATCAGATCGGTGAACCCAATCTCATCCACCTTACTCAGATCCGGCTTTTCCACCCAGGTGCCCTTGGGCAACACTTTATCGATATCAAGCTTTAGCCAGCGCACTTCCGCAAGTGAGAACTCATATGGGTGCCAGTCGACTGTAGACCCCATAGCTAAATCGCCCACCAGCCAGGTTCCGTTCGCCAGCTTGAGGATCGGATGCACCTGATGAAAACCGGACTCCTTCAGCAGCCAGCGAACTTTGGCGAGACCGGTCAAATCCATATAGTTATTTTTGTCCCGCAAAGCGGCCGCGCTGTTGCCTTCGCATAGGCCCGTCCAGAGGTGAATCGGGTTCGCTTCATTCCCCTGCGCCCCTGTCAATTGCATGTCTTTGCCGGAGGGCCCATATAGTTTCAATTCCAGATCGGGATTCGATACGGCATCGGCCGGACTAACAGCATTTTCGCCGCCTTTCGGTGTTTGCTTCCAATTCTCCCGAAACAGAAGGGCTGGCGCTTTGGGAGCTCCGCGTTCACCGCCTCGGCCCTGCCCCCAAGCCGTGACACCCGCCGCCAGCATCGGCAGCATCCAAATCACTGTTCTTTTGCGCATCAAATACCTCCACCAGTTGTCGGATCGGCTGCCAGTATATCAAAGCAGACCGGCGGGAGATCAGGCTCGCGAGCGCATGAGACATCTTGCACACAAAGCCGTCTCTTTTGGCGGACAACGTGCCTGTAACTATTGTCAGGGTGACAGCATGAGTCGAGGCGCCGTATACACAAGTGTCGTGTCTATTAACGTTCTGCTCTTCGCGGGGCTGGTTGCTTGCAACAGAGGCTCCAATCAAGCCGCGGAGTCAAATCAAGCCGCGGACTATAGCACGGGAGATCCGGCCAGCGGCAATCTTGCCCCGGTGAGCGGCACTGTGCCCGCTCCGGCCCCGGAGACTGCCGAGGCTCCGGCACAAGCGCCGGAAAATTCCGAGTTCTCCAGCGAAGCGCCGGTCGAAGCCCCGGAGCCGCCTCCACCTCTCCCGGATTATATGCAACCGCCATGTCCCGGGGATAATTACCTGTGGACACCCGGTTACTGGAACTATGCCAGCGCCGGTTATTACTGGGTTCCAGGGGCATGGGTATTGGCACCTTGGGTGGGCGCCCTTTGGACTCCGCCATGGTGGGGTTACCAGAACGGCGCTTATGTCTTCCATACCGGGTATTGGGGCCCGCATATCGGCTTCTATGGCGACATTGATTACGGATTCGGATACACAGGCCGCGGCTACTATGGCGCGTACTGGAATCGAGGCACGGTGTATTACAACCGCTCTGTGACCGTCCTAAATACGAACTCCGTTCATAACGTGTACAATTACGCCGCGCCGGCCAACCGGGGACCTCGTACCAGTTACAACGGCGGCCGTGGCGGAATCGAGGCAAGACCCACGCCTCAGGAATCGGCTGCGGCACGCTTTCCGCGAACTGCGCCCGTAGCCGCGCAGACCGCGCACGTGCGCGAGGCCTCCCTCAATCACGGTCAATTTGCCACCGCGGGCCGGGCCGCACCCGCTGCGCTGGCAGCTTCGCGGCCCCTGACCACGGCCTACAAAGCTCCGGAGGCCAAGCCACCGGAGGCAGCAGTTCGCGCCGCCGCACATCCGGCGCCCGAAACGCGTTCGCAGCCGCAACTCACCCCGCGTCCGGCGGCACCCCAGGCCGAGCGGTCCGCGGTCCCCAATCGGCCGGAACCGCAGCCGGCGCAGCGTCCCGAAGTTCGACCCACGCCGCAAACGCAAGCCCGTCCCGAACTCCAACAACGCCCCGTTGTGCCGCGTCCGGAGTCCCAACGGCAAGCCGCGCCCCGCCCCGAACCGCAGCGCGCAGCCCCGGCTACTCCGCGTACGGAAACTCAGCGTCAGGCCGCGCCGCGTCCCGCACCCCAGCGTGCAGCCCCCGCACCGCGTCCGCAACCGCAGCGCGCGGCCCCGGCTGCTCCGCGTCCGGAACCGCAGCGGCAGGCCGCTCCTCGCCCCACGCCCCAACAAAAACGCCCCGAGGAGAACCGCAAAGAATAGCCGCAGGTGGGCGTGGAGATGATGTTGCTACAATCAAATCAATCCAATGCCCACCGAAGTTCGGACTCCGCCGAAGACCGGCGCGGCACGTGAGTTTTTTCGAGCGGGGGGCACGCTCTCCCAGTGGCATCCGGCTTACGAGTTCCGCGAAGGGCAGGTTGCCATGGCGGAGGCCGTGGAGTCGGCGCTGGCGGATAAACGCCACCTGATTGTGGAAGCCGGCACCGGTACCGGCAAAACGCTCGCTTACCTCGTTCCCGCGCTGCTATCGGG
>JASIAM010000336.1 GCA_030041985.1 Bryobacteraceae bacterium
CGGCGAATCCCGGCCGCCGAGTCGGCGCTCAGGTTGCGTCTCCGCAGAGCCTTACCCTCCGCTCGGGTGCAACCAGTATAGCCGGCTCGAAACATCAACCCACGGGAATGTTTACACAAAATTCTTGACACGGCCAGGCCCGGGGGCGCGATCTTCATCTACCATCTACCGCAATGGGCATATCGCCTCGCGGCGCACCTTGAGGCTGATGGTATGACTTTTCGGCACTGGATCGCTGTTTCGATGAAGGGAACCTTTCCACGCGGCAGGAAACTCTATCCGGCGCATTATGCCCTCTTGTATTTCACAAAAGGCAATCCGAAGACGTTCAACCGCGATCAAGTCCGGCTTCCTGTGCCAATTTGCAGGCATTGCAAGAAAGACATTAAAGACTACGGGGGACACCGCAAGTATTTGAATCCTCTCGGGCTCAACCTGACAGATTTCTGGGATGATACTGCCCCAGCACGCCATAGTAAGTTCAAAGCGCGCTGGGGAATCAACGAACTGAAACCTCTCATCCCGAGCCGTTGCATCGAACTGACCACCAACGAAGGCGAAGTGGTTCTCGATCCGTTCGCGGGCGGTGGCTCAACATTCGAATCGGCGGAGCGCCTGAAGCGCCTCTGGATTGGTTCTGAAATCGTCGATTGCACGCTAATCCGGGAACGGTTCCGGCGAAACCTTCCAGAAGCTTCTGAAGCAGTGCCCCAACTGCTCTCAATGGTTCTAAAAGAGCCCAACTTGGAGCTCCAGATCGCCGCCACGTCATGCCGAAAATCGTCGAAGAAATATACTACAACGGAGCCCAAGAACGGATTGAACGGCTCGGCCTCGGAACACTCGTCTCTGAAATCAAATCGGCTGTAACGGGCTTTGAGTTGCTCGTGAAGGAACAGGTTGATGCGAACGGCGGCGCCGCTGTTCGTAAGCTGATCGACGAACAATTTGAGCGATGCGGGGGTTGGACAAGAAAAGTTTCCGGTGACATTGATTGGCTCAAGTGCAAGGCTGTGAACGGCACCCGAGTGTGTATCGGAGTTGAAGTACAGATTTCCGCGAGAAGCGATCTTTTGGTAATGGACATGATCCACCTCCACTGCGCTTTTCGGGATGGTCGAATCGATGTCGGACTGGTGATTGTTCCCAGTGACAGGTTGAGCCGCTTCCTTACGGACCGGGCGCCGTGCATGTCGGACGCAAAGAAACATGCCAAAGCCGCGAGATTGGAAGATTCCTCGCTCGTGCTATTTGGCATCGAACATGACGGCCCTGGCCCACCGCTGATGAAGCAAGCCAAGAGGCCGTCTGGAAACTAGAACTGACGCTCCGGTGCTCCTACCTTTTCGACTTTGCCTGCCTCGTTGCGGCTGCCCTCTTAGCGGCGGCACGTCTCTTGCGGGTCTGCGCGGCTTTTTTTCCGGCCGCACGCCGCTTTCTCGTAAGGGCAGCCTTCTGTCCAGGACTTAATTCATCGGGCACAAAATAAGCGTATCACGCGAATGGCGGTGCTGCTGTTCGAAAGCTAATCGAGGAGCAGTTCGAGCAAATGTGGCAAATGCCCATTTTCACTCCTTCCAGAACAACTCCGCATCCGACCGCCGCACATAGTTGGCGTCGAGGGCTGCCGGGTCCTGCGCTTCGCCGCGGCAGAGCCGCCGGTACGCGATGCGCGCGATGGCCGCTGCCAGCGCCCGCGGCACTGCCCGCGTGGGAGCGGCCGCAAAACGTGTGCCCGCCAGCATTGCCTGAAAATCCGGGAAGCCGGCGTAAACAAATTCCACCGGGCCCACCGGAATGCTTTCGAGCCAGCAGTCGAAGCGCGTAACCATCTCGGGCGCGACCAGGCAGCCTTCGGCGTCATACACCGCGCCGTACACTTCGCCGCGCCTTGCGTCCATCACCGCCGCACGGAGTGGAGCCGATCCGAAGAAAGCGATGGCTTCCAGATTCGACACGCCTACTGCCGGCTTGCCGCAGGCTTCCGCCAATCCCTTGATGCACGCTAGGCCGACGCGCACTCCCGTGAACGATCCTGGCCCGGCAGCCGCGGCGAAACAGGCGATATCTTGCGGCCTCAGGCCATGCCGTTCGAGTAACTCCGCCAGCGGCGCATAAAGCACGTGGGCGAAACCATCGGGCGATTCCATCTTTACTTCTTCGAGTGCGGTTTCCCCGCGCGCCAATGCCAGGCTGCCCCACGGATGCGTAGTATCGATCGCCAGAATCACCGGTTGAGCTGGAGCGCCTCGTCGAGGGCGTACACTTTTCCGTTGCCATTCATGCCGTACAGGCGAAGGTTCACGACCGCCGGATAGTGCGTGGCCAGGTCGGGCGGCATGGTGAAGGTTCCGCTCGCGCCGGTTGCCAGGACGCGATAGCCTAACCCATCAGCCGCTACTTCGCCCGTCCACAGCCACATCATGGTGCGGGTGGCCCGCGTGTCGCGTTTGATCTTGGCCGAATAGGGCACTGGTTTTCCGGCAGCGGCATCCGCCGCCGAAGCCGGTTGCTCGATGGCAAAGGGCACTTTGTCCGGCACCACCTCGACTTCCTGCATCAGGATATCGCGCGACGCGAACTTGTACGACTTATTCATGCTTTCCACAGTGCCTTCCCGAACCAGGTGCAGCACCCAGTCATGCGCGCGGTCGGGAGGCTCGCCCGTGAAATGATCGCCGCTGAATTTCCTGCGGGTGACTTCGCCGTCGGCGGGATTAATCCACAGGGCGTCGTACCCGTGCTTTTCCACTCTCAGCTCAAGCGGTCCCGGTTTCTCGATATAAACAAGGTACTCGACCCCTTCGAGAGCAACCGCGCGTCCGCCATCCAAATCGAAGTACGGCTCCAGCTCCCAGTGGCGGGTATCGGAGAGAACGCCGAACCAAACCGAAAACTGCTTCGCGGCCGGCGAATCGGCGTCAGCGCCGTTATAGGTCACGTATTGACCATCCATGGTGGCGTTCCACAGGCGGCGGCGAATGGCGGCTGCATCCGCGGAGGCCGGCCCTCCGAGGTTGACGAAGGGCACCGGGTAGAGCTGGTGCTCGACCGAACCTACCACATCGTCGGCGGCGCCCTGGGCTGAAAAGTTCATCCACTTGTCATCGAGGAACGGCGCCGCTGTGACGCTTGCGCCGGTGGTGCGGGGGTGGTCGTAGGAATCAGTCTCTTTGAGGGCCTCACCCACTTCCTTAATGAGCGCGTGCGCATCCGGGTAACCCTCAAAATGGTCCACCACTTCCCACGTCACGTTGAACGCTCCGTAACGGCCCACGATGTAACGGACAAAGCGGCGACGGGCTTCCGGAGCGGTCAGCGCTTTTACCAGTTCATTCGGCCCGGCCGCCAGAACCAGGTCGGCGACGATGCCCTTTTGATTCAGGTAGCGGATGCGCTGCTCCAGCCGCTCGAAACGCGCCGGCTCCGGTTGGCCGTCCGCGGTGAAGTTGCCCGGGTTCCCATCCAGCACGAGAAAACGCAGATGATCGAACTTTTCGGACGCCAACGCGTCGGCTAACGATCGGAAGCCGGCATCATCACGCGAGGCCAAGTCCAGAGCGGTTGCCCCCATCCAGAGATGCGCCCGCTCAATACCGGAGGGGTTCGGCTCCGTGTAGGCCCAGTGATGCACGTTGGCGGGGCGCAGGAACCCTGGAGAATCGGAGGCCATGGCGGTGAACGAACCCGTTTTGCCGTTCCACGCCACCACATTGCTCTTCACTTCGTAATTCCATTCACCAGCGCC
>JASIAM010000337.1 GCA_030041985.1 Bryobacteraceae bacterium
GCCAACGCGCGATGCGCAGCGCATAAACTCCCGTGACCAGATCCCGCTCGACTCCTGCCACGTGCGCCGCCAGGAGCAGCAGGCTGTCGTTCGGCGTCGGATCGCTCAGCGTCGCGGCTTGGACTGCGGTGTCGAGCGCCCCGGGGCCGTGAAGTTGCCGGAAAGTCTTCGCCTCAACCGCCGCGAGCACACGCCCATCCACGTCTAAGCCGCGCTCGCGCGCCAAATGAAAAGTGAGGATTGGCAGGATATTGTTGTGGCAGGAAACACACCCCCGCTTGGCAACAAAGGTGGCGGCCGAGCGCTCGAGCAGCGGCAGCGATCGCGTCACCGCCGCGCGAACCTCCGCGCCCGTTTGGGCGGAAACGCCCCCCACAGTCACAGTTAGCAGAACGAGATACCGGGTCAAGGTATTTTACATGGTATCGAATCAGCGGTCCAAGGAGTTGACGCGACTTGCTTGACTAGTCTACGGTGAAACAAGCTTTCCGCTGATAGCTGAGTGCTGACGGCTGATAGCTTGTGTTTGTGAAGGGACCGATGATCGGAACGCTTAGCGATATCAGGACGAAGGCCGCGCAAGAAATTGTAACGGAACGTTCTTCGGGGCCGCCGTTCCGGATCGCGTTACTGGGCGATTTCAGCGGCCGTGCCAGCCGGGGCGAAGCGCCGCGCGGTTCCCGGCTGAGCGGCGTCACTCCGCTGCAAATTGATTCCGAAAATTTCGAAGAGGTCATGCAGCGGCTGGACGTGCGGCTCGAACTGGCACGGGGCGAAGATTCGCTCGCGTTCCAGTTTCAGGAACTGGAGGACTTTCATCCCGATAAGCTGTGCCAGACGGAAGTCTTCCAAAAGTTCCGGCAGGCGCTGGAGCAGCCGGAACAAGGTGGGCCGAAGCCACCGGCCAATCCGGGACCAGCCGATCCGGAAAAAGGATTGCTCGATCAGATTGTCGAAGAAACACAGGGGCCAGAAGCGCCCACACCCGAAACCCTGGCCCGCGCGGAGGCGTTCGATGAACTCATTCGCCGCATCGTGAGGCCACACCTTCTTCCGAAGCCGAAACCCGAAGAAGAGCGCCGCAAAGCAGAAGCGGAACGGGCGATGGGGGAACTGATGCGCGCGGTTTTGGGCCATCCGCGATTTCAGGCGCTCGAATCGGCGTGGCGTTCCGTGCATTTCCTGCTGCAAAGATTGGAAACGGGATCGCACCTCCGAATCGAGCTGATCGATATCACGGCGGAGGAACTGGCAGCGGACACGCTGGCCAGCGATGATTCCTCCGTGAGCGGCTTGTACCGCATGCTGGTGGAAGAGGCGGTCGGAACGCCGGGACAAGCGCCCTGGTCGGCCCTGGCGCCGCTCGAACCATTTGCGCCACGGGAGCAGGACCTGCACGTGCTGGATCGGCTCGTGGGGATCGCACGCATCGCGGGGGCGCCGGTTCTGGCGGGAGCCTGCCCGGCATTTGCAGGCTGCGATTCGATAGCCGCTACGCCGGACCCCTCCGATTGGAAACGGCCTCTGGAAAATTCCGTTCGAAAGCTATGGGAAGAACTGCGGCGGCACTCGGCGGCAAGCTGGATTGGCATGGCGATGCCGCGCTTCCTGCTCCGGCTGCCTTATGGAAGCGAGACAGCCCCTATCGAGTCCTTTCCGTTCGAGGAGATGCCCGAACCGCCAGTACATGATGCCTATTTGTGGGGCAACCCCGCGGTGGCATGCGCGTGTCTGCTGGGCCTCGCTCATAACCGCCACGGCTGGAACTTCCGGCCCGGAAAAATCTCCAAGCTGGAAGGCATCCCGGTGCATACGTTCAGCCGGGAGGGGTTGACGGTGATGACCCCAACGGCCGAAATTTGGCTGACGGAGAGCGCCGCGGAACGGATTCTCGAGCACGGGATCATGCCGCTGGCTTCGATCAAAAACAGCGATACGGTTCAGTTGGTGCGGTTCCAATCGATCGCCATGCCGCCGCGTCCCTTGGCAGGGCCTTGGGATTAGAGGCGGGCCAATATAGCTTCACCCCTCTTCGCGCTGCGTGCCCAGATAACGGCTGGCGACGGCCGATTCGGCAAAGGCAAAGCCGAAACCTAATAGCAGGAAGTACCACCAGAGAGACTGCGGCGTTTTGTGGGGCGCCGCCAGGCCTGCGGTGGCGGCTTGGCCTTGCGTGGATTCGCTGCTTTTGCCCTGCCACAAGGCGAGAACGTCATTGGGGATAATGTCGAGGTTCGATTCCTTGGGGTCGGGGTTGACACCCAATTCGTTCTGGCGGCCGCTAGCCAGGCGGAGCTGGTAAAAGCCGGCCTCGGTAAGTTGGAACGATTGAGCGGAAGCGGCTTCACTCAAGGTGAGCGGACGCTTTCCTTCGGGATCGGTGACCTCCACGCCCTGCGCTTGCTCCCTGGCATTGCGCAAGTCCAGGTAAGCATCCACGACGCGGGCGCCGCCCTGGCGTTCGGTGCCCGCGAGATAGCGCGCGGTCTGCTCGATGAAAGGAACGAACGAGGGATGCAATGGAAAATCGTTGGTGAGATTATCGAGCCCGGAAGTGAACAGCACCACGCGGCCTTCGCCGATTCGCTTTTCAAGTAAGAGCGGAGTCTGGTCGGTTAAGCGCACAATCACGCGGGCGTCACCGGGATCGACATTGAGGGCATAGAAAAACTTCACGCCCTCCCAGCCATCGGCCTTCGCCACGGCGGGATAGGAGGAATCGCTCGAGCCGACCGCCATGAACCGGTCGGGAATGCGGCTGTAGTCGCGGGTCTCTGTGATGCGCGCGCCGAAAATCGGAATCTGGGTGCGTCCGCCGGCGGAGGTTCCGGCTGCGATGAGGAGACTGCCGCCGGAGCGCACGTAACCGGTGAGCGAATTTTCGAGCAGCGATGGCAACGAATTGAGGTCGGAGAGAATGATAAACGCATAATTGGAGGCCTGACGGTCGGCGGCCTCGTTGACGTTGATGGATTCGAGGGTAAACGCCGATTGCGCAGCGGCGGAAAGTGCAGCGCCCACGTAAAGCGGCGACTGGCCGTCGCCGTAGTTATGAATCAGCAGGGCTTTTTGCGGATCGGAACGCTCGATAGCGAAGCGCCGCACGTCGTCGGCCGCGAGCACGTCGGCGGAGTCGATTCTCACTTCGCAGCGGCTGAAGCCGTAAGGCACTTCGAGCGCGGGGAAATCCACAGAGGCCTTTCCATCGGCGGGGACCATTACGCTCTTGGTGGCGATGGTTTTGCCGTTGGCGACTAGCGAGACAGTGCGTTGCGCGGCGGGAGTCCCGTAACCTGCGATCACGGCTCCGACATGGACGGGTTTGGCATCCCGGCCCCAGACCTGTCCGGGCGCATCGACCGATTCGACCGCCCAATTAGGCTGCGCTTTGGTGATTACGGCGTGCGGCACCAGCGTTACGTTGTCGGGCAGTTGCATATCCGGGAAGGCGGCGGCCAGGGCGCTGCGCTGCAGATCGCTGAACAAGTGAAGCTCGATGGGCGTGTGGACCGATTCGGCGAGAGATCGCACCGCGCGCGCCAGCTCGCCGAAATTGCCGTGGCCATCGCCGGGTGTAATCGATTGGACAGCCGCCCGCAACGCGGCCTGGTCCTCGATGATCTGAGTCATGAAGCGAAGCTGCGAGCCGAACGCCGCTACCTGGGCGCGGGCGGCGCCTTTGGCTGCGAGCACACCCATCGCCGCATTTTTGGCATCGGCCAGGCGGGCGCCGGCGCGCATGCTGAAGGAGTTATCCACCACCAGCAACACCAGCCGGTTACTGGCGACCGCTGCGGCATTACGGTTGATGAAGGGATTCGCGAAAGCGGCGATCAACAGCAGCAGCATGAGCAGCCGCAGAGAGAGCAGCAGGTAATAGCGGAGGCGCCGGTGACGGGTGGAGGCCTGCGTGCGCGACTCGAAAAACATCAGCGAGCTGACCGCCTTGGGCGTGCTGGTTTGCCGCTTCAACAAATGCAGATAGACCGGAAACGCGAGCGTCGCGAGGCCCGCCAGGAACCAGGGGGCGAAGAGTCCCACTATTTGCGCCCCCCTCGAAGCGTCAGGTATTCGCGCAGAGCGGCATCGAGCGGCCGGTCCGTCATCAGGAGGTAATAGCCCATGCCCGCGGACTGTGTGCGATCACGCAGATCGGCAAGATGCGCGTTGATTTTGTCGCGATATTCGCGCTTGGTGTAATCGGGCGTAACCTCCATCTCGTTATTGGTCTCCAGGTCAACCAGGATGGACGGGTGTTTTAACGCCGGGCGCACATCCTCAGGGTCGAGGACATGAAACAAAACCACTTCGTTGCCGTGAAAGCGCAGCGGCTCGATGTTACGGACGATGCTCTCGGGCGATTCCCAAAAATCGGAGACGATCAGCACGATGCCGCGGCGCTTGAGGAACTCCTGGAAATAGCGCATCGGCTTGGCGAAATCCGTGCGGGCGCGCGCTTCCGCCTGCTCGAGACCCGCCAACAAGCGGTGCAACTGGCCTTGGCGGGTGGAGGGCCGAATATAGTTGCGGATTTCGTCATCGAAGGTGATCAGGCCGGCGGCATCGCGCTGGCCGTGGACGGCCAGATAGAAGAGCGAAGCAGCGAGATACCTCGCGTAATCCATTTTGCTGACGCCATGCGAGCCGAACTGCATGGAGTTGCTGGCATCGAGCAGGATGGTCAGCAACGTGTTGGTTTCGCCACGAAAACGCCGCAAGTATAAACGATCGGTGCGGGCAAAAACGTTCCAATCGACATGGCGCAAGTCGTCGCCTTCGTTGTAGGCGCGGTACTCGGCGAATTCCTGGCTGAAACCGAAATCGGGAGAGCGGTGCAGGCCGGCAACGAAACCATCGACGACTGTTTTGGCAACCAGATCGAGGCCGGAGATACTGTGGAGGACAGCGGGATCGAGGAAGCGCTGCAGCATAGTCAAACGATCCCCCATTTCCGCCGCAGCCACCACTCGGAAAAACGCAACAGCAGCAGCACCAGGAAGACCAGTGGCAGATCCCAGAGATCCCTGGTTTCGCGCACGGTCACGCCCGCTTCGGAATATGGAACGCTCGCGGCCAGTTTGTTCAGATCGGCAGGCTTCCAATATTGTCCACCGGTTTGGGCAGCGAGGCGTTCCAGCAGATCGCGGTTCTGTTCGGTGTGGAAGTTTTCAGCCACGCCGTCCATGCGCTCGAATGTGAGCACGTCGCGGCCTAACTCCTTGCCGCCGCGCTGGGCCGTGACTTCGGTCAGGTAGGCGCCGGTATTGGGAGCGGACCAGTTGGCCTGGAATTGACCGGGATTATCGGGCACCGCGCTCATTTCGACTTGCGCGCTTACGCCGCTGGGGCCAAGGATATGAGCTTCTACTTTGGCATCGGGCGCGGGGTTGTACTGCTGATCGCGGACTTCAGCATTCAGTGTTACGCTGCCATTGTCCAACAACACCTGAGCGGGCATGGAGGCGGTCACCCGGCCCGGCGTGTCCGCAACAACCCAGCGCAGCAGTTGCTGCCAGAATAAGTCGTGCGCGGTGTCGCCCAGAGGGGAACTCATCTGCCAACGCCAGCTTCCGCCAGTGGCCATAATCGCCGTACGCCCGTGTCCGAAATGCTCGGTGACGAGCAGGGGCAACTTACGGCCTTCCGGCGTAATCATATCGGCCAGCACGGACGCTCCCGGCTTCGGAGTGCCGGGATTTTCATAATCCATCAGGTAGGGAAGCTTTTTCCACTTGTCGGCGTTGGCGGCGGGATCGTCAACCAGGCGAGTCACAGTGCTATCCACGCCCGCGGCCGCCAACTCGGCCGTGGCATGGGTGAGGCCATTGCGCGGATCCGCCTCGCGATGAAATGTGCCGGCTTCGGTGGGCAGGACCGTGGGCAACAGATCGGTCAGTTTGGAGGCGTTCCAACCGCCATCGGCGAGCGCGAACTGACCGCCCAGCAGCAGCAGGCCGCCGCCGCGCCGATCCACGAAGTCGTGGATCAACTCCTGCTGATTGGGAGTGAAATAGCCGGCTTCCACGGAACCGATCATCAATCCGTCATAAACGAAAAGATCCTCGGCGCGGGACGGAAAACCATCGGCCAACTCCTTGGGATCAGCTATGCCCTGGCGGTAGATCTTGTTCGGACTGGTGCGGACCATGGAAACGATCTGCACCATGCGATCGTCCTCTTCCGCCTGGCGGATAAATTTGTACTCCCAGCGCGGCTCACCTTCTATATAAAGGATGCGGCGCGGTTGAGAGCCAACGTTCACGATGCGAGTCAAAGTGTTGTTGGCGCTGTTTTCCTCGCCGGCGAGCGGAACCGCGGAGATCTGGAGTGTTTTGGCGCCGGCGCCGCCGCTATTAAACATTAGCGTCTCGGTCTGGAGATTGGCATCCTTGGCGAGACGAATGGTGCGGGAGGCAAGGAGTTTGGGCTGCGGGGTGCTGACATCCCGCACCGTCAGGTTGACGGACGATCCCGCGTACCCACGCTGATGCAAGGTGACCACGGCGGCCAGGCGCGAGTCGGCCATGGCGCGGGGAGCAATTGCGACGTCATCCAATTCCACGTCATGTTCGGCGCGCTCGCGCCCGAAACCGACGGTATGAACAGGGATGTGGCGCGCGCGGAGCGCGTTGATGACATCCGCCTCAATGCCGCCGCCGTTGTCGTCGCCATCGCTGAGCAGCACCACGGCGCCAATAGGGAGGTCCGAAGTCTCCTGGGTCAACTGCTTGAGACTGTCGCCAATGCGGGTTGAGGAAGCGTTCGGCTCCAGATTTTTGAGGCTGTCGACACGCGCGGCGGATGCGTCGAGCCGGTAGAGGCGGGTTTGAAACGAGCGGTTCAGGCTGGCCAGGGTGCCATTTTCGAGCGCTTTCACAGCCTGCGTCTCACGCGTGGACCCGTTTTCGGAAATCGCCATGCTCCGGGAATCGTCTACCAGCACGGCAATGATGTTCTGTTGCGGTTTCAACTCGGCAACCGTGATCGAGGGCTGCCAAAGCAGTACGAGCAACAGCGCGGCGAGTAAGGTTTGGACGCCCCAGATTACCCAGGACCGCCAGCCGCGCACCATCGGCGCGGCTTCTTTCAAACGGGAGCGGATCAGCCAGGCGAGGCCGGCAGCCGCTGCCAGGACCAGCAACACGAGCACCCATTTCGGCCATGCTCCCAGGAGAGCGAATTGTCCGCGCGTGTATACCGAATGAGGGTATTTAAAAAAGAACTCGAACATGGTAATCGTGGGGCGGGCATTCCTGCCCGCAGCCGGCTTTGAGCCGGCTGGACCCGCTGGAAAGCGGGTCCGCAGCCCGGAAGGGCTGCCCCACATCGGGCCTCGGGCAACTGTCAATTGTTAGGTAAGACATGAGGCTAGTGAGTCATGGCATACGTGATGTAATTCAGAACGATGCGGAAAGCCAGCCCGGAAAACTTCTCCGGGTATTCCGGACTGTCGGCCCACTCCCAGGCATCGCCCAGATGCATGTTGGCGCAAATGGCCACCATGATGCGCCCGTGGTCGTTGCGGATGGCGCGCCACTTGGGCACATAGCCATCCTTCTCATAGGTGCGGCCGGTATTGACGTAAACCTCGCTGGGAATTTGAAATTTCTCGTTGATGTCGTAGAGCACATGGTAGATCTCGTCGGCGTCTTTGAGATCTTCGACCGGCTCGGTGGGCAGCACCATGCGCATGCCGGCCATGAAATGTTCCCAGTCTTCGGTGCCGTGGAAATCGTCCACCATCAGGAAACCGCCCTTGTAAAGGTAGTCGTGCAGCCGTTTGGCCTCCGCCTCGGTGAAAGTCCAGGTGTTCACATCAACGGCATAAATCCAGGGGTAATCAAAGACGTGGTCGCTATCGAGATCAACCACGTTCAGCGGGGAGGGCGAGTTGATGCGGGTCAAGCGGCGCAGGGCGATGAGGCAGTCGTTATCGGCTTTCGGAAAATCCCGCGACCAGCCACCGCCATAGATCCGATATCCGAATACGTTGCTATTGGCGAATGCTGAGCTATATTGCAGACGGCTCCAGTAGAACTCTGAGGGCACATTGGGGCCGCTTCCGTAATAGTATTGCTGGCGGCGAAACCCTCCGAATTGGAACGCGTACAGGGTGACCGTAAGCGAAAACAGCAGGAGGGAAACTTTGGAGGAGGGCCGCAACAGCTTCATACAATAATCACCTCAATGCCTCTATCGAGCGTATCAGAAGAGGGAGGCGGCGGGGAAACGGATTCGGGCGGCGATCCGGCGTTGGCGCGAGGAACATCAGCGCAGCTCATTATTGACTACTATGCCGCCTACCACTGTCAGCACCGATTTCAACCGCCGGATCTCTTCATCCGGCACTTTGCTGGAATCGAAATAGTCCTCATTGAGCACCACCACGTCGCCGAGTTTGCCGGGTTCTAGGGAGCCGAGTTTGTTCTCTTCATGCAGAAACCAGCCGTTATTGGCGGTGTAGAGCCGCAGCGCCTCCTCGCGCGTGATCTGTTGTTTGTCGTTTACCAAAGCGCCCGCCGCGTTCTTGCCGGTCACCATGTAATAGATCATCAGCCACGGATCTAACGTGGAAATCTGAGCCGAATCGGAACCGGCGCCCACATGGATTCCGCTATCCAAAATCATGCGTAGCGGCGGCCCGCCGCCTTGCGCATTGAGATACGTAAACGGATGCACGGCAATGCCCGCGCCTATCGCTTTGAGGCGGTTCACCGTGGGCGCATCGATGCGGGGAGCGTGCGCGATGGACCAGTGCAAGTCGCGAATGGGCGTAATCGCATTGATTTTTTCAAAAGCGTTCACCGTGAGCTGGTCCTCGGCTGGGGAGAGGCTGTGCTGCTGGAAAGGCCAGCCTTGTTTCGCGATCAGTTCGAGAGCAGCGGTGTAGTTCGGCGGCGGAGTGGCATTGCCGAACAGCGGCCACCCGGTAGCGAATTCACCAATGCCCGACACGCGCAACATGTCATCGCCAAAGTAGAGAAACGAATTGAGCAGCCGCTGCTTGAGCAATGGGATATCCGGCTGCGTGTCCATGCTCAGAAAAAAGATGCGGAGCCGCATGGACATTTTGCCTTCCCGATGGAGTTCGTTGAAGGCATCGTACATATGGAAAGGGTCCGCGCTGGCGAGCGTATCGAAGGTGAACGAGTCCTGGATATCCGGCAGGCCTGGGATTACGAAAGCGCCCATATCGGCGCTGGTGGTAACTCCCACGCTGGCGGCATAAGCCATCGCGTCCAGCGTCCCGCGCTTCTGATCCTCGAAGGTCTGAACGGCGCGGAGGGCATCCAGTGCGGCCACTGAAGGCGCATTGGCCGCGATCATTCCGGTATCATTCACAGCGATTCCCTTGGCGGTGAAGAACGCCTTGGCACGCGTGTTCACGGCGGCCGGACCGGTGAACGCCTGGTAAACGATGACGGGGTGATCCGGCGCTGCCGTGTCGAGCTCTGCGGACGTGGGCAACCGTTTTTCAGCAAATTGGGCCGGATTCCACCCTCCCATTGCCGTGAGGAACTCTCCTTTGGGAACGTCCTTCGCGCGGGCCCGAATCAGAGCCTCCACGTCCGCAATCGATCGAGCGGTTTCGAGACGCGTGTCGTGACCGGGCCGCAGACCAAGCAGCACAACGTGGTTGTGATTGTCGATCAGGCCCGGCACGGCGGTGCGCCCGTGCAGGTCAATCGATCTTGTGCAGGGGTCCAGGCGGGCGCCCCGCGCTGGTCCGATGTAGGCAAACCGCCCTTGCTGAATGGTCACTTCGCCAACCACGGAATCCCGGTTATCCATCGTGTGGATTCGGCCATTAAACAGACGGAGACTGGACGAGTTCGCGCATGGATCGCGTTGCGCCAGGACGGGTCCGGCTTCCATGAAGAGCAGCACAACGGTGAAGGCAAGCTTGTATCGCATCTTTAGAAGAGTACCTGAGTCCGAATGTTGGCGCAGTGTCTGCGAGCGGCTAACAAATATCTGCGATTCAGATCTATTGCTCCGATTCAGATCTACTGGAACCGGCCCGGCCAACCGATATATCCAGCATGAACTTCACTTTGATGTTCTCCTTATTGAGCCTATTTCGGATACATCGCGTCACAGCCGAAGCTGAGCCGGTGATTATCATTTTCGAATAGCTGGCAGCAGCCGTGAACGCGCCATCCTCTCTCGGGTCGGCGAGAGGCCGAAGGAGGCCCGTGCGAAGGCCGACAAATGAGCACTCCAACTACGATTCTGGCGTTAGGTGTTGTCCTATCGGCGGAAGTCGCTAAGTACCCTGGCGCACACCGAGATCGTATCAGCCGTCTTTAGAGGTGAGCGCTTTCCAACGGAAAACTTCGGGTTCGGCCGGCGGTTCCAGCTTCACGAGCGGGCCGGCCTGAGCGTGCGCGCGGCGAGCGGGGCCAACGGCGCGGGCAGCGCGAGCCTACCGGCGGAAGCCGCCGCGGAACCCGCCGTAAAATCCGCCCCGATAGTAACCGCCAATCACGACACCGAAGCCCGGTCCCCAGTAATACGGGTAATAGGGATAGGCATACGGGTAGGCGTAGGGATAAGGATAGCCATACGCATAAGCGTACGGAGCAGGATTCGGATAGGCGTACGGATAGCCGTAAGGACTCGGAGCGGGAGCAGCACCGGGTCCGTATGGGGCGGGTCCATACGGACCGGGCCCATACTGCCCTGTGCGCAATTGCGGCTGCTGATACTGGGCAGGATTTACGGGCTGAAAGGCCTGCGGCGCCCGCTCGGTATTGACGTCAACCGCCTGATCCATGCGGAAGGTGAGCGGAGTTTCGGGAGTCACAACGGCAGGAGCGCCGCGTGTGAGGAGCACGCCAGCAATTCCCAGAACTGCTCCCGCGCCGGCGCCGATAGCGGCTCCTCTCCCCCAGGCGGCAGCCGCGCCAACGGCCGCGCCTAAACCTGTACTACCCGCAATTACACCCGCATCACGCCCCGCTGTAGAAGGTGCGTTGCGGCTGATGAATTGCGTTTTCACAGGCAACTGTTGGCCATCCACTGCGGTCAACTCCGTCAATTGAAGACCCAGTTTGGCAACGCCCGATACGCGGCCGCCCTTATCCACTTCCGTCACCTGGCCCGAAACGCGTTGTCCGCGCTGCACCACCACGATGCCATCCACCACGATCGGGTCGATCACAGTGGCGCTGAAGAAATCGCCCGTCTGGTTGCGGCTCGATGACAATACCTGGTCCACCCGCACGTTAACGAATTTCCCCGCTGGAATAGTCAAATGAGACGGCAGACCGGCATTGGGAGGGGGAGCGGCGGGCGGCGGACCGGGAGGCAGGTTATTCTGATCCTGGTCAGGCGGAGCCACCGGTGTTGACGGATCGGCGGAATCCGCGGACTGGCCGGGCGCAGGCGCAGGATCATCGGCGCGCCGCCACCCGGGCGATTGGGATTGCGCAAAACCTACTGCGGCGATCAACAGCGAACCTGCCAAAAGACGGGACGGATTGGGGACTCTCATTACTGGAACCTCACACTTCTCGACGGGCCTTGTTGCATCTTGGTTTCCACAGCTAAGCTCCTGAAATCAAGCTACTTCCATAGTTGTACCGTGGCCCGTATGCACCAACGATGGTGGATTTGGGCCACTTGCTGCCATACTGGTCGTTTGGCGCGCGGATCCGCGATCCTGCTTTTGTTCACTCTCGTTATGAGGCTGGTGGTAGCCCAGACTCAAGACGATAGTGCTACCGACGCCCAGGGCACCCCAAACGCGCCCTCCCAGGATCTGCCCTCCGGCCCGCAGTGGAATCTG
>JASIAM010000338.1 GCA_030041985.1 Bryobacteraceae bacterium
CCATTTGCAGTTCCGCCGGCACCGCGCGTGCTTGTGGTGAATACAGGCCGTCGACTTGTACCAGTGACGGCCACCGCTCTGCTGCCGGAAACGCAGATCTTCTTCGCTTTGCTCGGGCGTGGGTGTGTCGCTCATAGCTTCTTGGCCTTGGCGATCTCGCCAATCGTGTCCAACGTTTGCTGTTGCCACTCCGGATCCACCTGCCGGCCGCCCTTGCGCACCACGCGCAACGCCGCCCGCGCTTCGCGGATCTCGCGGAAGTGCAGCCCGTGAATGCGCTGCAAAGCTACGGTCACAAACCAGCCGTAGGAGTGACAGGTCTGCTGATCCAGCAGGAGGCTGTCCAGCAACGTGCCCAAGCGCCGCGGTTCGGCGATCGCCAGGAATTGCGCTACCAGATCGTCGGAGGGTGGGTGGGGGTTTGCCAGCGGGCGGTTGGCTTCGTCGCGGCCCAACTTCTGCATGTAGCCATGCAGCCAGTTGCGGAACGTGGCCAGGCAGTCCCGATCGAGGTTCGTGCTCTTAGCTGATAATACTCGATCGATCAATTGCAGCGAAGCTGTCGAAATCGAGACGGCGGCAGAAGTCGGGTTAAGTGCCGTGTTTTCGGTGGGGGGTGGTGTCGCAATGTCGCCAGGGGTGGCGTCGAAAAGACGCCACTGTGGCGTCACAACGCCGCCACCCATACGTACAGTACGGACGAACTGGAGAGTATAAGCAGCCGCCGCAGTCGCCGACCCAGCACGCACAGAAAGCAGTCCCCGCGACGCCAGCGAATCGAGCGCGGCCTGAAGCCAGCGCCGGCCGCATCCCGATGAGCGCGCAAGCTCCCGACTCGAAACACTCACCACCGCGCCAGCCCCAAGCCCCCACCGCCGCGTCAGTTCCAGCAGTACCCGCAGCTCGGCTTCTTTCAGTGATGGTGCCAGCTCCGCAATCCGGCAAATAATGGAAACCCCGTCTAGATGCCCCTCAGACACGCGCCTCCTCCACAACTCGTCACGCTGTTTTAACTTGTGTTGGGAGGGTCGCTTGGGTCACAATGAGTGTGCACCTGCGCTGCTCCCGGGTCGGCTCCGTTGTCGCGGCTATCTTGGCAGAACGACGCAGCAGCGGAGTAAACCACCGAAGGCGGCGCCCGTGCCGACTTGCTCGGAGAAACTGAAACCGGGGAGCTGGTGCACATCGAACTGCAGTCTTCGAATGATTCCGAAATGGCGCTGCGGATGTTGCAGTACTGTATCGACGTATTGCGTTCGCTCCGGCGCCATCCCACGCAGATCCTCCTCTACGTCGGCGACACACGGGCGAACATGGAAGCAACGCTGCGCGGCCCGAGACTGGATTACTCGTACCGTCTGGTGGATGTGCGGGAACTGGATGGGGAACGGCTGCTCAGAAGCGAGCGAGTGGACGATAATGTGGACGATAATATAGTTGCGCTCCTGACGCGGTTGTCTAATACGAGGCAGGCGGCGCACCAGGTTTTGCGGCGGATTGCGGGACTGGAAGCAGGGGAGCGGCGTTCGGCACTGGACCGGCTGCTGATTCTGGCGGGTTTGCGCAAAGCACTGGGAAAAGTGCTGGAAGAGGAGGTGACAAAGGTGCCCATACTTAACGATATTCGGGATCACGAACTGTTCGGGCGGGAGTATAAGAAGGGCCGTGAGGAGGGGCGCCAAGAAGGCCGGCAGGAGGGCGAGTTGGTAATTCTTCGCCGTCTCCTGGAGAAGCGGTTCGGCTCTGTTCCCGCCGCAGCGACAGAGCGCCTCTCAAAGCTCTCAGCCAAGGAGTTGGAAGAGTTGAGTGTCCGCGTGCTGGATGCCCGGAGCCTCGAAGACCTGCTGCAATAGCGGTCGTTTCTCACAAGCGGCACGGAAGTGCCGGCACCCGGCTTGAGCCGTCTTCGCCCTTACTAACTGCGCGCTTGCTAAAATTACAGAGAGTGTTTCCGCTTATGGCCCTCGATTCGCAAGGATCGTTACGAGAACAGGGAGTCCGGCTTACCAGGCAGCGGCAGATTCTGCTGGATCTGATCGATCAGACGGGCGCACATCTCGATGCTGAGCGCCTCTACCAGATGGCAAAGGAGCGGGATCCGAAGCTCAATCGCGTCACGGTATACCGGACGTTGAAGATGCTGAAGGCGGGAGGTCTGGTAGACGAACTGGATCTCATGCACTACAGCGGGGACCAGCACTACTACGAGACCCGGCTGAAACAGGAACATGCGCATGTAGTTTGCCTGCGATGCGGCAAAGTCGAAGAATTTTTCGGCGAACCGCTGCATAAGCTGCGGAAACAGATCGAAAGCCATTTCGGATTTCAAATTCTGCTTTCCCGCACGGAGGTAGGTGGTTACTGTGCACACTGCCAGACCCTTCGAGCGCGGGAGGTGGAAGACGCACGCAGAACTCCGGAAGCACTCAAGAGGGCTGCGGTGCGTGTTCCGCGGAAGTCCCGTCGCGCGTTGGCCCGGCTCGGCTAGAGGATGGAGATTGCGGCGGCGGTCCCTTTCGAGGCGCCCTCCGGCCCGGGAGCGGCATCGCTGGTGGTCGTTGACCCCGCCGGGCATCGTACGCGAGTGCCGGTGGCGCCTCTTCCGTTTACTATCGGACGCCAGCCGGATAACCACCTCGTCCTTCGTGACAGCCGGGCTTCGCGTTCGCATGCGCGAATTCTGCTGGAAGATGGCGCCTATCTCATCGAAGACGCCGCCAGCCGCCATGGCACTTTCGTCAATGGCAAGCGTGTCACCAGGCAGGCTCTCCAGAATTCCGACCGCATTGAATTTGGTGTGGAGGATTCTTATCAGCTCATCTTTACACTCGATGGCGCGGAGTTGAAGCGGCTGGTCGAGCAGGTGGCTGTCTCCGAAAAAACGCAATCGGGCAATCTGTCCACGACCACAGTCGGCACTCCCGCCCCCGCTGTAGGCGGAAATCCAGCCCCAGCCGTAGGCGGCCATCTGGCAAAGCTTCGATCCCTACTGGATCTTGCACTAACCTTGCAGAGTTCCTTTTCGATTGATGACGTGCTGCGATCCGTTGTAGATACGGCTTTGACCGTCACGGGGGCCGAACGCGGTTTTCTGCTGTTGCGCACGGCCCAAGGTATGGACACGCGCGTAGCCCGCCATCGCAAAGGCCACAATCTGGAGCACAGCGAACTGCGCGTGCCGCGCGATGTGATCCGGCGCGCGCTCGAGCACCGGCGCGAACTGCTGTCGATGAACTTCGATCCGATGGGCGCCGGTGAGAACCTGCCGCAGAACAGCATCGCCGACCTGGAATTACGCAGTGTGATTTGCGTGCCGCTGGTTCGCATCCGTGCCGGGCAAGGTTCGCGCGAAGGAGAAGCGACCAGCATTGTTTCCACCGCAGCCCAGAGCGTGGGCGTTCTCTACATGGATTCACGGCTCGGCTCGGCAGACCTGGCAGGCGGTAACCGCGAGTTGCTGCAAGCTCTGGCGATCGAAGCCTCGACCGTGCTGGAAAACGCGCGTCTGCTGGAGGAAGAGCGCGCCAAGCAGCAAATGGAAGAAGAACTGCGGCTGGCGCGCACCATTCAACAAAGTCTGCTTCCCCGGAGCCTGCCCGGCGATGGCTGGCTGCGTGCCCATGGCAGCAGCCTGGCATCGCTGGAAGTTGGTGGCGATTATTACGATGTCGCCGAAGTGGACCAGCACTGCTGGTCCGCAGTGGTGGCGGATGTTTCGGGCAAGGGGGTCAGTTCGGCCATGCTGGCCTCGTTGTTACAGGGCGCTCTCATCACGGCGACCCGGGAACCACGCGCGCTTCAGCACCGCATGGAGCGGCTGAACCGCTTCCTCTACGATCGTACGGCCGGCGAAAAATATGCCACTATCTTCTATTGCCTGGCTAGAGCGGATGGTGACTTCTACTATGTGAACGCGGCCCACTGTCCGGCGCTGCTGTTTCGCACGGATGGCAGTCATACGAGCCTCGATGCGACCGGCATTCCCGTGGGCCTGATGGAGGAGGCGGAGTTTGCGGTGGCGGAGGAACGCCTGGCGCCCGGCGACAAAATTGTGATCTACAGCGACGGCGTGACGGAATCACAAAACACGCAGGGAGAGTTTTTCGGCAGGCAGCGGCTAGTCGATGTAATCAGGGCCCATTCCGGCGAATCCTGCAACGCCATCCACGATGCCATCCATGATGCTGTGGCTGCGTTTTCCGAAGGGGCGCGCCAAGCAGATGACATCACTCTGTTGGTGCTGGGGTTCGAGCGCGGGGAGTAGCCTTAGCGCCACGGGTCGCTCCAGCGAGGATCATGCAGCAATTGCTCATCGGTGAGCGACTTCAGAAATTCTACGAGGTCGCGGCGGTCGCTATCGGTCAGGCGAAACGGGTGCAGGATGCGGGTCTTGTTCGGATCATCCATTCGGCCGCCGGCAGCGTAATGGTCTATCACTTCCTCGAGCGTCCTAAGGCTCCCATCGTGCATGTAGGGCGCGGTAACGGCGATGTTGCGTAGAGTCGGTACTCGAAATTTCCCGATGTCTTCCGGTTTGTGCGTCAGCTCAAAAAGGCCGCGGTTGGGGGCGGTGTAGGCGGACACTCCGGTGTTGAAGAAGCCGCCGCGCTGCTGGTCCGCGCTGCTTCCTGCGAAGCGGATAGCACCGCTAAAGTTCCATCCGCCGTGGCACTGAAAACAGCCGCCGCGCTCACTCGAAGAAAAGATGATCTCCCCCCGTTTGGCTGCGTCGGAAATTGCGGAAGAGTCGCCGCCCCAGCGGTAGCGGTCGTAAGGCGAGCGGACGGACACGATGCTGCGCTCAAACGCCGCAATGGCCTTGGCGACATTGCTCAAGGTGTAGAGATCATGCTCATCAGGAAACGCCTGCGGAAACAGTTTTTGATAGGCCGGGCCGGCGCGTAGGGATTTGAGAAATTCGGACTCGTGACCCTTGAGGCCCAGCTCAACGGGATCCTCTCCTAGCATCGGAACAAGCATCTGCTCTTCGAGCGAAGTCAGGCGCGGGTTTGCCCAAGTGAGCGATGGGGCATAAGCAACGTTGACCAGGCTCAGTGCACTTCTGGGATGCAGTTGTCCGGTAGCGCCTTCGGCATGCGCGCGCCCATCGGTAAATGCCAGTTCCTGGCGGTGACAGCTTCCGCACGATTCTTGGCCGCTCACCGACATTCGTTTGTCGTAGAAGAGGAAGCGGCCGAGATCCACTTTGGCAGCGCTCATCGGGTTGTCCGCAGGAATGGGCGGGCGCGGAAAACCTGGCGGCAGATTCCAATCGAACCCGCCGGCACATAGGCCAGCGGTCATAGCGAATCCAAGACAAAGCAGCTTACGCGACATCTTTACGCAACCACCGCCCCCGTTTGTGAGGTGTCGTACCCGGCCAGAACTTCCAGTTTGCGGCGGAGCGTAGCTCGCTGCAGGACATCGAGGAATGACTTCACGGCGGGAAGATCCGCGGTGCGTTTCCGCATCACCAGATCGTAGCGCTCGCTATGTAAGGGAACAAAATCCAGGCCGAAAGTTTTGGCCGCGGACCGCGTAGCCAGGCACACATCCGCCTCGCGCGACATCACACAATACGCTGCGGCGAGATGACCATAGGCGACGCGGTCGTAGCCTTGAACTTTCTGGGACTCTAACCCTGCCTCGCCAAGCAGCGTGTCCAGAAGAGCGCGGCTGCCCGAACCCGGTTCGCGATTCACGAACCGCACGTTTTTCCGGGCGAGGTCGTCCACTTTGCGAATGCGCTTGGGATTGGCCGCGGCCATGACCAGTCCTTCCTCCCAGCGCGCAAAGGTGACCACACTAAACTCTTCGTCCGGGAATTCCTTGCGGATAAAGGGAAGATTAAACTCGCCGGTTTTGGGATCTTCCAGGTGCGACCCGGCAATGTGTACCTTGCCTTCCTTGAGCCAGCTTAGAGCGAGTTTGCTGGAAGCGGCTGCAGACACAATCTCGACGCCGCTGATCTTTTCGACCATGCGCGCCAGCAGTCCCATAGCGGGATCGCAGCCCGCCAGCGCAAGCCGCTTTTGCGCCGCCTCTTCCTTGGCGAACACCACCAGTTCGGCGCGGCCATTAGTGCGCGAGGCGCGCTGGATGATGCCATCGGCCTCTGGTATGAAAAAGGGCGACACGGTGACCGGCACGCTCACCCAGCGCGATCCGATCTGGCAGATGCGCACGGGCTGGCCCTTCTCCGGAGCGGCGGCGCTCAACACTTCCGCGGCCAGCGATTCGGGCGAAGTTTGCGTTCCCTCTTTCAGCGAGAATAGCTCGTCCACCGTGACTTCCAGCTCGCGCGCCAGATGCAGCGCGACTTCCGTATTGGGAACGTACGTGCCGGTCTCGATGGCGTAAATGGTTTGCCGGCTGACGTTCACGCGGCGCGCCAGATCGGAAGCGCCCACGCCCCGGCTCCTGCGGATTTGTGCCAACCGGTTTTCAACGTGCTGTTTCACGTCCGTTATTTCCTCAGTTGAACGACATCGATCCGCGTAAGCATACGCACGGAACGGGCTCCGGGCTTGTCTTTCGGAACCACTAGCCGGAAGCGCCCCTGCGCGCCGAATAACGGTTTGCCGTTGGCGGTATCGGCCAGCAGAATTTCGTTGTCGATGAAGGCGGGGTCGAGTTCGGCGAGCGAGAAGACCACCTGATATCCGTCCTGCGCTTCGGCCAGAAGATAACCGGCAAGCGCTTTGCCGCGCAATTCACTGCCTTGCGGGACGCCGGCTCTCTTCAACACCTCGTGAAGCCAAACGCCTTCGTACACGGTTTCCATGCCGTTATTCATCGTGCGGACCATGGCGCGCGGCATTTTGGCGAGGTCGTCCGCAGTCAGCGTGAGGGGCTGTTTCACATCGCCAGATACCTGGATGGATAGTTGTGCATCCTGCGCCCAAACAACAGCGGCCGCCAGGAGTCCCAGCGCCAGGAAACGTCGTGTATACATAACCACCTTAGTTTAACGCTTCATGGGCGGGAGCCGTAATGCTGCGAAAGGGTCGGCGTTTCAGTTTTCGTCCGGCACTTTTGCAGCCTGCTCCACGACCAGCACTTCCAGTGGGCCACGCCGCGATTCCAATTTAAGACCTAACTGCTCCTGCACGGCCGCAAACAGGCTCGGCCTGTCAGGTGGAGGACCGCCATCGTCTGCGTGGTCAGTCAGGTTGTCCGGCGTCCACTCCAGTTTGACCTCGAAGAGGCCGGAGAGTCCCGTCCGATCGACGATGGTCTGACGTTCGAACCGCGACAATAACGAAACCAGCATGGCCATCGGCATCTGGTTGTGATCGATGCGGCCGCGCACCTGGAATCCCTGAGTCACCGGCTGGCCTGTTTTGGCTCTGTTGAGTTTGGGACCGCCTTTAGCAACCACCAGAGCCAGATACGGCAATGCCTTCTGTTCATGGCCCAGAACCAGGTGCAGCCTCTCTGATAAAAGTGCGCGCGTCATCCGATGCACGCGCTCCAATGGCGTTTCTGGGGGAGCTTCCGCGACGATATCGAAGCGAATGGTTTTGATCCAATCAGGACCGCTTAGCTGCGCATCCGAAGACAGCTCGTAGGCGAACTTGATGGCGTCGCTTAAAGTGACGTTGGCCATGGTCAGCCGGCCGCCTTGGAATCTGCCGAGGTTGATGTAAATCAAGTCGCCGTCCGGAGGAGGAGACAACTTCACCGTGGCGACTTCGAATCTTTCCGGCGGTTGCGGCTGGGAAAAAGCTCGCGGTGGGAGCGGGAGAAGTAGGAGGGCGAGCGCCAGCAACGGGACGGGGTGTCCATTCATACTATTTATTTAGTACTAGTGTTCTGAGTTGTCAAGGGCAGCATGACAGGCACTCAGCCCAGCAGCAGAATGCCGGCAGTGATGGTCAAGACCGTGAGTGGGGCGCCCGCTTTGAAATATTCCCAAAAGCTGATGCGCGCTTCGTGGCGCGCCCGCTCGATGACGATCAGGTTGGCGACCGAGCCGAGCAAGGTGAGATTGCCCGCAAGTGTGGAGGACATGGCCAGAGTGAACCATGACTTTTCCGGGTTGCTCATCTGAGCAATAAAGGGCTTGAAAACCAGCACGGCCGGCACGTTGCTCACGATATTGGAAAGCAGCGCGGCGGACCAGCTCAGCACCCAGGTATGGCCGATGCCGAATCGTTGGGCGGCGCCGAACAGGTGTCCGGGAAGCGAGGTTTTCTCCACGCCCGCCACAACTATGAAGAGTCCGATGAAGAGCACCAGGAGCGGCCAGTCGATTTGGCGGTAGATCTTTTCCGGCTTCACGCGCCGGGTCACCAGCAGGACCGCGCCGGCGATGAGCGCGACTTTCGAAACCTGCCAGCCGGCGAAGAAAAGAACGATCATAGCGGCGGAGATGGCCAGGGATTTCCAGAGCAGCAGACGATCGACACGAACGGTGCGCGGCTGGGGAACAACCTTTTCCTCGAAGCGGAACTCCCGATGATAGACGGCGGCGATCACGACTACCGTAAGCAGCAAGCCGATTATCGCAACCGGCGACAGGGCCGCGGCGAAGGTGCGGTAGGGAATCGTGGAGAAACTGCCGATCATCATGTTCTGCGGATTGCCCGTGATGGTCGCCACGCTGCCGATGTTGGCCGCCATGGCAACGGCTAGAAGGTAAGGCACGGGATTGCGGCGTAAGGAGCGCGTGATTTCGAGCACCAGCGGCGTAAGCACCAGGCACATCGTATCGTTGACGAAGAAGGCCGAAAAAAAGCCCGCCACGAACACGATCGTCGCCAGCAGGACCAGGGGCCGGTGAGCATGTTCTAGCGCGTATTCGGCTACTATCTTGAAGAAACCGGAAAGCCTCAGGTTGGCTACCACGATCATCATGCCGAACAGCAGAATGATGGTGTTGTAATCGATGGCGGCGTAGGCCTCGCGAAAATCCAGCACGCCGAAGGCGATCATCAGGCTCGCGCCGATGATGCAGGCGCCGGTACGATCGACGCGAAATCCCGGCAGCCGGCCGATGGCCAGGACCAGGTAAACGCCGAGGAAAATCAGCAGAGCAGCCAAGAAACAGGTTACAGCGCTTGTGCGGATTGCCGGGCGGCAGTGATACCGCCTGTAGCAATTAGCGATGGGTTATGATTCAGGAGCGTGAATAAGCCGAACGCCAGCGCTAAAGTAAGTTCGCGGCTCGGCTTGGCGTTAACGGCTCTCGCTGTGGCAGGCGGGGTGAGCGGTGTCTGGGTCTACCGCGCCTCGGTTTCGAGCAAGCGGCAGCCGCAGATTTCCGCCACGAATCCAGCAAATAGTTACGTGGATGCGGCGGTGTGCGCCAAATGCCACGCGGGTATTGCGGCTAGCTATCGGAAAACGGGCATGGGGCGATCGTTCGCGCGATGGCATCCGGAAAACGCTCGCGCCTTTGCAAAACCGTTCCATCAGAAAGCCGGGGATAGCTATTACGCCATGATCACCCGCGATGGCAAGTGGTATCAGCGGCGATGGCAGATCGGGTTCGATGGCAAGGAAACCAACGTGGATGAAAGACCGGTGGATTTCATCATCGGCTCGGGAAACCATGCGCAGACGTTTCTTCACCTGACCAGCCGGAACACGCTCCAGGTGCTGCCACTAAGCTGGTATGCGGAAAAGGGCGGGTATTGGGACATGAGTCCGGGCTATGATCAGCCGGACAATCCTGGGTCAGTGCGGCCAGTGCATTACGAGTGCCTGTTTTGCCACGACGCCTATCCGAAAATTCCGCCGCAGCTCGGACAATCGGCGAATGCGGAGATGACGTTTCCGGAGCCGCTCCCCGAGGGCATTGACTGCCAGCGGTGCCACGGGCCGGGCCAACGGCATGTGGATCTGGTTTCGAGCGGCGCTTCGCTCGAAAAAATCCGCGCCGCCATTATCAATCCGAAACGCCTCGATCCGGACCGGGAAATCGAAGTATGCATGCAGTGCCACCTGGAGACTACCAGCCTGGAACTGCCGCATGCGATCCGGCGCTTTGGCCGCGGCCCATTTTCCTACGTGCCAGGGCAGCCACTGGGCGACTTTCAAATCCAATTCGACCGGAAGGGCGGCATGAACGGCCGGTTCGAGATCGCGCACGAAGCCTACCGGCTGCGCGAGTCGCAATGCTTTATCAAGAGTGGGGGCAAACTGCGGTGCACTACCTGCCACGACCCGCATGATATTCCGCGCGGCGCAGCGGCCACCGCGCACTACAACGCTGTTTGCCAACAGTGCCACGCGGCCATGACGGCGGGCACGCGAGCGTCTGCGCCCCATGTGGCTGGCGCCGATTGCGTAAGCTGCCACATGCCGAAGCGCCGGACGGATGATGTGGTGCATGTGGTGATGACCGATCACCTGATCCAACGCCAAAAGCCCGAAGGGGATCTCGTCGCGCCGAAGCCGGAGGTAATCGAATCGCCAGCAACCGCCTATCACGGCGAAGTGGTGGCCTACTATCCGCCGCTCGCAGATACAAACGACAACCAGCTTTACTTGGCGGATGCCCAGGTTCGCGATCAGAGGAATCTGCAGGATGGCTTGCCGCGGCTGGCCAGCCTGCTGGAGCGATACCATCCGCAACAAGCCGCTTTCTACGCGGAGCTCGGACTGGCCTACGGCGCAGCGGGCGATTACGCAAAAGGCCTTCCCTATTTCGAAGAAGCCGCGCGGCGGGAGCCGACCGGGTACCGGCTGCTGCAGCTTGGCAACGCGCAGATGGAGGCTCATCAATTTGCACAGGCGGAACAGACGCTGCGGCGGGCTGCTGCGCTCTCTCCCGATGAAGCTGTCGCCTGGGGAACCCTGGGTTGGGTATTGTGGCAGGAGGACAAGGGGCAGGAAGCGCGCGCCGATTTGGAACGGGCGGTGGCGCTCGACCCGGACTTGCCGGAGTTGCACAATAACCTGGCGTCGGTGGAATGGGGCGCCGGCGATCAGGCGGGGGCGGAACAGCAGTTTCGAGAGGCGCTGCGCATCCAACCCGGCATCGCGGAATGGCGTCTGAACCTGGCGCGTGTGCTGGCGACACGGGGAGAACTCCCGAAGGCCCGCTTTCAATTCGAACAGGCCATTCGATTGAAACCCGATCTGGCCGAAGCCCGGGTTGACTATGGAAGGCTGCTGTCGGACGCGGGCAATTTTTCCGAAGCAATTCGCCAGTTGGAAACTGCCATTCGCCTTGCGCCGCAGCTTTGGCGCGCGCACCTGGAATTGGGAATGGCGCTGGGCCGCAGTGGCAATCAGGCGGCCGCTGTGGCCGAATTGAAGACCGCCGCTAGTGGTTCTGATGCGGCGGTTCGCTCGGAGGCACTGGACGTTCTACACAAGCTGGGACAGTAGGTTGTCATTCCCAGTAGATTTCCAAGGCCGATCCCTGCCCGTTGACGGCCACGCGCAGCTTGGAAAAATCGGATATGCAGTCCGGCGCGCCCAGTTGCGCGCAGGTGTGGGTGGTCGTCAAAGCGATCACACGCATGCCCGCATTACGCGCGGAGAGCAGCCCCGCGGGCGCATCTTCGAACACGATGCAGTCCTGCGGGCGAACTCGCAACCGTTGCGCGGCCAGCAAATAACCCTCGGGATCGGGTTTTCCTTTGTGGATGTCATCGGCAGAAACCAGGACGTCAGGGATAAGAATTCCAGCGTGGGCGAGCCGGCCGCACGCAAGCCCGGCCGTAGCTGAAGTGACCACCGCCCACATGGTCCGCGGCAGAGTTGCTACGAACTCGGCCGCGCCTTTTACCGCCACGATAGAGGTCTGATCGATTGCAGAGGCCAGCGATCGCAGGCGCCCGGCCTCCTGGCCGATGGCCGACCCCGGCAGGACGGTGCGGATCACATCTTCCGGCAATCTCCCATGGGAAAAGCGCAAAATCTGATCCACGTCCAGGCCATGGTAATCCGCCCACGCTCGCCATTCCTCAATAACGACGGACGTCGAATCGACGAGCGTGCCGTCCATATCGAGAAGGATCGCCGAGCAGGTGAGCGGGGAGCGCATCGTGCTCAATGCGCGCCGGCACTGGTGGCGTCAGCCGGCCGGAGGATCGCAAATCCGATCTGGCCGTCGAGATTCTCATCGGGACGGGCCACATCGCCGCCGCCGAACCAGACGCGCACCTCGGAGTCCGTTGCCAGGATGCTTGGATCGCAAAGTACTTTGGAATTCCATAGCTGCGATCCGGAATACACGGCGGGCAGTTTCTGCCAGTGCACGCCATCGGTGGAGCGCGCGAGGCCGAGGCGGCGGTTCTCGTAAACGTCGCGGCCGGTGTAGAGCATCCAGTAGAAGCCTCTGGCGCTCCAGACAGCCGGCTCGCCCAAACCGTTTTCGTCGAAAGCGCCGGGATTTCCCAACTCGAGTATGGGATTGGAGCGGAATTTTTCCCAATGGATACCATCCCGGGAACGCGCGACACCGAGGCGCTGCTGTTGGGCGCGATTCTGGCCGAGATAATACAAATAGAGATAGGGCTTGGCTGCAAAGATGTACGGATCGGCCACGCCTCGCTCATCCCAGGACCCGCGTGGTCCGGGCATCAGAACCGGTAAGGGCTGCTTGCGCCAGGTGTGCCCATCGGTGGACCGAGAGAGGCCAAGGCGCGGTTGGCTGCGAGGGCCGGCCTGATACCAATACCAGAACTCATGCCCATCGAAGAGCGCGGCGCCATTGGTGGCCCAATAATCTCCCTCCCAGGTTTGCCCATCGGGCCCCAGCACCATTCCTTCCTTTTGCCAATGGAATCCGTCCGGGGAAATGGCTAGTCCCGTGCGCCAGGTATGGCCATCGAAGCCGGAATAGAAGTTGTACAACGGGGATCGAGAATCGGGTGCAGGCGGGCCATACAGCACGGAAGGGTTGAGAACGTCGTGCGATTCCCAAGCTTCGCTGCGCGTCAATACGGGCTGCGAGAGCGGTTCCCATTCGTAGGTCGCTTTCGGGTCGCCGCCGCTCGATAACGGCAGGGTGAAATCGGCGTAGCGCCCGCAGGCTGACAAGAGCAGAAGCGCCGCGAGACCGGTTCCCGGTCCCCAACCTCTGGCCCCTGACCGCGCCGCGTAAGTGGCACCAGCCCCCAGCCCCCAATCCCCAGTCCCTGCGGTTCCCCGGCCCACCCACGTAAGCGGCCTCATACAGGGATGCGGAATTTTAGGCCCGCTCCGCGTCCGGGACGCGATTCCAGCACCAGGTCCGCATT
>JASIAM010000339.1 GCA_030041985.1 Bryobacteraceae bacterium
CGGCAACATCATCCGGAATTGGAACAGTCAGATCCAATGGCCTTTTCCTTTCCTATCGTACCAGCGGCGCCCCCCGACAACCTCCACGTATTGACCAGCGTTGCCAGAATGATAATCGCGCCTCCCGCCAGCGCCCAATTTCCGGGCCGCTCCCGCTCTACCACCCACGCCCATACGGGGTTCATCACCGGCTCCAAAAGCAGCACGGCGCTGGCCTCAAACGCCGGCACATGGCGAATCCCGCGCGTCAAGAAGACGTAAGCCAGGCCGATCTGCGCAGCGCCCAAGTACACAATCACCGCCACATCCCGCCCCGTGAACGCCGTCACCGGCACCGCCATAGGCAGTGCCGCCACGCATGCCAAAAGGTTACCTAGTACGACCGGCGCCATCGCCGCGCCGCCCGCCCCCTCGCGCCCCAGCCAGCGCAGACCGATTATCGTCAGCGCCCAGGTCACTCCGGCCGCCAAACCAAACAGGTTCCCCTTCTGCGGATCCGGCGCTGTCGCCACGGCGGCTTCCGCGCTGACAAAGAACAATGCCAGGCCTGCCGCAACTGTGGCGGCATAAACGAGATCTTTCGCTCCGATCCGCTCGTGCAGCAACAGGGGCGCCAGCAGCAACACATAGAGCGGGGCAGTATCTTGCAGAAAAATGGCATTAGCCGATGTCGTCAACCGGTTGGCCAGCACAAAGAGCACCAGCGTAGCGGCATACGCCGCGGCTACCGGCGCCGTCCGCCACGACCAGTCGCGGCGCGCCTCCGGCAAGCCTACAAGCAACAGCAGCGCCGCCACACCGGAACGAAAACTTGCCACTTGCCATCCGCTCAGCGTCGCCAATTTGATCGCGGCGCCACCCGTGGAGAACAGGAGTGCCGCAATCATCACCTCGAAATGATGGCTTCGCTTAGATCCACTCATTAAGGCCTTATCCATGGGGAATGGCAAGGCTGTATGCCAGCACTGCGAGCACAATCAAAGTCATCACGGCGTACATGGGGTCGCGCTCAAAGCTGAAAGCGATGAGGCACAGAATTACGCGCGTGACCGGAATCGCAATCAACAACAGCAGGCCGAATTGAATCAGATCCGGCGGATTGGGGTGCGCCAGTCCCGCGGCGACTCGCGCCGGAGAACGCAGGGAGGCGGCCGGCGGTTGGAAGCGGCTGTAATCGGCTCGCTCGCGGCCGCAGTCGAGGAGCAGCCACACCCCGCCCGCCAGCACCACAGCCGCGGAAAGCAGCACGCCTGCGCGGAGCAGGTTGCCGATCATTTTTTCCAGTTGTTGGTCGCTCATTTCACATCCCTCCACGGAATCCGCGATAAATCATTTCCAAGGCAAGCACTCCCACTACGCCGCCAAAAACCAGCCGCAGGAGGCGGGTTCTCGAAACCACTAACTGGCGCGCTCCCAGCAGAGATCCGGTGAGCACGCCCAGCATCACCGGCATGGCCACGCCCGGATCGATGTAGCCCCGGCTGAGATAAATGCCGGCGCTGGCGGCGGCTGTGACCCCGATCATGAAATTGCTGGTGGTGGTGGACACCTTGAAGGGAAACCGCATCACCTGGTCCATGGCGATGACTTTCATGGCCCCGGAGCCGATGCCCAGCAGTCCGGAGAGAAGCCCCGCCACGAACATCAGGCTGAAGCCGCCCTTCACGCGATCGACGCGGTATTGGATTGGGCCTTCGGGGCCCGGATAACTTCCCTCCACGCGAAGACGCACGGCCAATGGGTCGGACTTGGTGGCCGGACCCTCCTTACGTGCGCGGATGGAGTGCCAGGCCGAATAGAGCAGCACTGCTCCGAAAATGATCGCGAGGGTAGAGCCGGGCAGAACCGTTGTCAAATGGGCACCTGCCACAGCCCCGAGGGTAGTGGCGATCTCCAGAAACATGCCCGCGCGGATATTCGAAAAACCCTCCCGGACGTAGGCCGCGGCGGCGCCCGAAGAGGTGGCAATCACCGAAACCAGCGACGCTCCGATCGCATAGTGCAGATCCACACCAAGCAGCGTGGTCAGAACCGGAGTCACTACCACGCCGCCGCCCAAGCCGGTCAGCGCTCCCAGAAAACCGGCCAAGGCTGAGATTCCATACACAACAGCCGAGAAGGTTGCCGCGTTCATGGCTCGATTGTACCTGGGAGAATCGCGTCCTTAGGCTCACTTCCGTCACTTCCGCAGCGATTCCGTAAGCCAACCCCCGACCGAGCTGTCAAGTCATTAAATCCTTAGGTCTTCGACCCGGCGCGCTTGCGCAGCCTCGGCGCCCTCCGCGAAATGCTTCCGGGCTCATTTGTCGAACGCAACCGTGCCTGTGGCCGCCCCAACTGTCGTTGCGCCGATGGCAAGAGCCTGCACGTGCAGTATCAGATTTCGGTGCTCGTCGATGGCAAGCCCAGGGTCTTCCACGTCTCTGCCAAGATGATCGATCAGGTCCGCCAACGAATCGCAATGCGCCGCCGCTTTGATGCCGCCGCTGCCAGTGTCTGCGGCATCAATCTGAGGAGATTCCTGGCGCCTTGGCCAAGCGGATTGGACTGATCAGTGACGACACCATCGGCTATGCGCTCCAGCGCCAGTCGCCGGAGCCAGTCTTCACCCTCGGCGCAACTCCCGCTTGCGCTCGGGGCGGCGGGCTGGCTTGGCCCGCCGTAGTGCCAACCACGCCGAGCGCCCGCGGGCGCCACAAGCGGCCGGGTTGCTCCACGCTATAATTCTTTCGATGCCTGAAATCCGGCACTCGGTATGCGCGCTCGATTGCCCGGACTGCTGCTCCGTTCTCGTTACCGTCGACAATGGCCGCGGCGCCAGGCTGCGCGGCAACCCGGCCCATCCGGTTACCCGCGGTTTCCTATGCGGCAAAGTCGCGCAATACCTGGAGCGCGAGTATTCACCCGAGCGGCTCTTGTATCCGCGGCGGCGCGTGGGTGCTAAAGGCGAAGGCCGTTTCGAGCGGATCTCCTGGGACGAAGCGCTCGACATCATCGCCGCCCGCCTGAAGAATGTGTCGGCCGAGTTCGGTCCCGAAGCCATCCTGCCTTATAGCTATGCCGGCACCATGGGCTTCCTGAATGGCGGCGGCATGGACCGCCGTTTCTTTCATCGGCTGGGGGCATCGCGGCTGGACCGCACCATCTGCTCCGCCGCCGGTGTCGAGGGAGCGACCCAAGCCCTGGGCTTCCGCTATGGCACCGAGCCGGAGCAATTCCCTCACGCGCGGCTGATTCTGGCTTGGGGCGCCAACATCCTCGGAACCAACGTTCACCTCTGGCCCTTCATCGTGGAAGCGCGCCGCAATGGCGCCCGCTTCTACACCATCGACCCGCGGCGCAATCGCGTGGGCGCCGCCTCCGATAAGCATTTCTTTATTAATCCCGGCAGCGACACGGCTCTCGCCCTCGCTATGATGCACGTCATCATCGGCGAACATCTTTATGATGCCGATTACGTCGCGCGCTACACGGAAGGTTTCGAGGACCTGCGCAAGCGTGTGGCGCTATGGACGCCCCAGCGCGCAGAGCAACTCACTGGCATCGCAGCCGAAGAAATCGCACAACTCACGCGCGAATACGCTACCACGCGGCCGTCGGTTATCCGGCTCAATTACGGCATCCAGCGCAGCGAACGCGGAGCAATGGCGGCGCGTGTCATTTCGCTTTTGCCCGTACTCACCGGCGCTTGGAAGGATGTCGGCGGGGGCCTGCAACTCTCTACTTCGCAAGCATTCCACTTGAACCGAGCGGGGCTTGAGCGTCCCGACCTGCAGCAAAAATCCCTGGGCCGCGAGGCGCGCGTGATCAATATGGCGGAGCTCAGCCGTACGCTCACCATGCCACTCGATCCGCCCGTGAAAGCTCTCGTGGTTTACAATTCCAATGCAGCCGCCACCGCGCCTAACCGGAACGCCGTGCGGCGCGGCCTCGCACGCGAGGATTTGTTCACCGTGGTGCTCGAGCAGTTCCAGAACGATACCGCGGATTTTGCCGACATTCTGCTGCCGGTCACTACGTTCCTGGAACACTCCGATCTTTACCTTGGCTACGGTCATTACTATTTGCAGCTTGCGCGGCCCGCGCTCCCCGCGCCCGCAGAGACCAAATCGAACGTGGAGATTTTCCGCCTCTTGGCCGAACGAATGGGCTTCGACGACGACTGCTTCCACGATTCGGAAGATGACATGATCCGCACCCTTCTCGATTCGCCGCATCCCTTCGTGCGCGGCATCACGCTCGACCAACTGCAGCGCGATCATTTCGTCAGGTTGCACCTTCCGGAGCCCTTTCAGCCATTTGCCGAAGGCAACTTCGGAACGCCGGACCGCAAGTGCCACTTCCATGCGGAGGCTCTGGATTATCAGCCGCCTGTGGAATCGCGCTTGGGAGATCCCGAACTGCGCCGCGACTTTCCCTTCGAACTGATCTCCCCCAAAAACGATGACAGCATGAACTCCACTTTCGGGCACCGGACTTCGGTCGATCGTCAGACCGCCGCGCTTCACATGCACGCCGGCGATGCCGCCCGTCTGGGCATCCACACCGCCGATGCGGTTCGCATCTACAATCGGCGCGGCTCCTGCATCCTGCGCGCAGTGGTGGATAACAGCGTCGCCCCGGGAGTAGTCTGCGCGCCTTCTACCCGGTGGGGTAAGCGCGCGCCGGACAAAGCCAACGTCAACGTCCTCACCTCCGAGCGCCTGACCGACGCCGGCGGCGGCCCGACCTTCTATAGTTGTCTCGTCCAAGTCGAGAGAATTGGAGATTGATGATACAGCCGAGCGTGGGTTCAAAAGCAAAAATTGCGGTGACGGTATTGATGGCTGCGGCGGCACTGGCGGGTTGCAAGCGCAAAGACACCGTCGCCGTAGAGAAAACAGACGAAGGCCCGCATATGGCTTCCATCATCCATACGGGCGATCCCCAGTCCGATCCGCAGCTTGTCACTGGGTTTTACGACATTGAGGAGCACTCCTGGCGATGGACGGCGCAGCGCTTTGCCGTGGTGCTCCATCCGCCGGAGGGCGGCGCTCAACGAGGCGCCACTCTGACCGTCCAGTTCGCCATCCCCGATGCGGTGATCAACAAGCTCAAAACAGTCTCTCTTTCGGGAATGATCGGCTCCACGCCGCTCTCGCCGGAAACCTACACCCAGCCCGGGCCATATATGTACACTCGCGATGTGCCCGCGAACCTGCTGAGCGCTGACGCTGTCCGCGTCGATTTTCAGCTCGACAAAGCCCTCCCCGCCGGCACCAATGGCGACCGGCGCGAACTGGGCATCATCGTTTCCTCGGTGGGTCTGGAAGCCAAGTAAAATCAGGCTATGCTCATTCATTTCGAAACAGAGGCGTCTCCTGGCGTTCGCCAGTACCTGCCATACGACGATCGCACCCAAACCCTGCGCCAGATCAAAGACTACCCCCGCAGCTTCACCCGCGTTCCGGCCCAGCCGCTGATCGACCGCCCGCTCACCTTATCGGAACTCACCGGCCCCACGGAAATCGAGCGGCGCCTCCCCACGGGCAACGCGGATTTCTCGTGCCTCGTCCCTGGAGGACCCCGCGCCCTCGGCCAGTTCATGACGGTTGCCGGACGCATCACCGATGAGGATGGCGCACCTCTGGCCGGCGCTCTCATCGAGATCTGGCAAGCCAACGCCTCCGGAAAATACATCCACGAGTACGATTCGCACCAGGCGCCGCTCGACCCGAATTTCATCGGGCAGGGAAGGTTCCTCACCGACGCCGAAGGTGGCTACCAGTTCCGCACCATCAAGCCTGGCGGCTATCCGGTAGGCTCGAACGACTGGTGGTGGCGGCCGCCCCACATTCACTTCTCTATTTTTGGTATGAGCTGGATGGATCGTTTCATTACCCAGATCTTCTTTCCAGGCGAACCTCTCAACGAAGCCGATCTGTTGCTCAACGGAATCCCCGATCCGGAAGCGCGCCAGCGCGTGATGTTTGAGCCGCTCCCCACCAAGGTGACCAAGACCCTGAACATCCTGGAATTCCGCCGCGATTTCGTGCTGCGCGGAAAATCCAAAACACCGGAGTTGTTATGAGCAGGGCCCCTGTGCAAACAAGAACGGAGACACGCCCCGCAATCGTTTCCCCCTATGGCACCATCGGCCCGTTTTTCCCCTTCGCCTTCGTAGATGACGCAAACGACCTGACCGAATTCGAAGGCCGCAAAGCCATGGGCCAGCATATCTGGCTCGCGGGAACGGTGGTCGAAGAAGGCAACGTCCCGACCGGAAACACTCTTCTGGAACTCTGGCAGCCCGATACCAACGGAATCTTCCGGCATCCGTTAGACCCGCGGCATGCCGATGCCGACCCCGGTTTCTTCGGCTTCGGCCGCGCGCGCACCGATCGCCAAGGGTTTTACCGCTTCCGCACCGTGCTGCCGGGCCAGTCGCGCGAACCGGACGGAACCATTCGCACTGCCCACGCCAATCTGACCATTCTGGCAATCGGCCTCACACGCCGGCTGGTGACCACCATTTTCTTCTCCGATCAACCGGAAACGGCAGACGACCCCGTGCTGCGCTGTGTCCCGCAATCCGCGCGGCCGCGCCTCTTTGCGCGGAAGGACAACGCATTGGCAGCCAGCGGCTTGCCCGGTTATCGCTTCGATGTAGTGCTTCGCGGCGCAGGGGAAACGCCGTTCTTTGTGGATTAGCGCCGTGAACTATAATTGGGACAAGCGGCGTGTAAGCTGATTCGGAACCAGGTCATGAATAATCCGATGCTGCAATCGTTTCTCTCGACCGCACTGCCTATCGTGGTAGCGGTGCTGTTCGGAATCTGGACAAACAACCGTAGTATCGACCGCGCAATAGAAGGCACGAATCGCGCAATAGAAGGCGTGAACCGCCGCCTGGACGACTTCGCGCGGCGCCTGGACCGGATCGAGACCCGGCTGGATTCGATCGATAAAAAGCTTGCTGAGCATGGCGAGCGTATTGCCCGATTAGAACTGGTTCACCGATAACGCCGTTCCTCATCTGGTCTGCCGGGCGGCCAGTCCGCCGTTTCCCAGCACCTTGCGCAGCGCTTCCGCCGTATAGCTCTTCTTCGACTTCGCCACTTGCTCCGGCGTTCCACACGCTACTACGCGGCCGCCATATTCGCCGCCATCGGGACCAAGGTCGATAATCCAGTCGGCGGTTTTGACTACGTCCAGATTGTGTTCGATCACTACCACGGTGTTGCCCAAGCTTACCAGGCGCTGCAAAACATCCAGCAACTTGCGGACATCATCGAAGTGCAGGCCGGTGGTTGGCTCGTCGAGCAGATAGAATGTCTTCCCGGTTTGGCGTTTGCTTAGCTCTTTGGCCAGCTTGATGCGCTGGGCCTCGCCGCCGGAGAGCGTCGTGGCCGACTGGCCGAGGTGCACATAACCGAGGCCCACGTCATAGAGCGTTTGTAGCTTGGCGTGAATCTGCGGCAGGTTCTCCATGAGAGCCAGCGCATCTTCCACAGTGGTGTCGAGCAGATCGGCGATGGAGGAGCCCTTATAGCGCACTTCGAGTGTTTCGCGGTTATAGCGCCGCCCGCGGCACGCGTCGCAGGTGACGTACACGTCCGGGAGAAAATTCATCTCGATGCGCCGCAAGCCATCGCCCTGGCAGGCTTCGCAGCGGCCGCCCTTCACGTTGAAGCTGAAGCGTCCCGGCTTATAGCCCCGCTCGCGTGATTCCGGGAGCATGGCGTAGAGATCGCGGATGGGCGTGAAAAGGCCGGTATAGGTCGCGGGATTGGAGCGCGGCGTTCGCCCGATGGGCGCTTGGTCGATACGAATCACCTTGTCAATGTTTTCGATTCCCTCGATCGAATCGTGCGCCCCTGGCTCTTCATGCGAGCCGTAGATTTCGCGCGACAGAGTGCGGTACAGAATTTCGTTGATGAGCGTGGATTTCCCGCTTCCCGCAACGCCCGTCACAACGGTGAGGATGCCTAGCGGAATTTCGACGTCCACGTTTTTCAGGTTGTGTTCCCGTGCGCCGCGAATGATGAGCGCTTTGCCATTCGCTTTATGGCGTTCGGCTGGCACGGGAATCTGGAGATCTCCTGTGAGATAACGTCCGGTCAGCGAGTCGGGATTGCGGGCGATTTCGGCGGGCGGGCCGGCTGCCACTAATCCACCGCCCAACCTCCCGGCTCCCGGACCGAGATCGATCACGTAGTCGGCGCGCTCGATGGTTTCCGCGTCATGCTCCACCACCACCACGGTATTCCCCAGGTCTCGCAATTGCGTGAGCGTTTCGAGCAAGCGGCCGTTGTCGCGCGGGTGCAGGCCGATCGAAGGTTCGTCGAGCACGTACAGCACGCCGCGCAACTTGGAACCGATCTGCGTCGCGAGGCGAATACGCTGGGACTCACCGCCGGAGATTGTGGCCGCCGACCGGTCGAGGCTCAGATAATCGAGACCCACCGCGGCGAGAAATTCCAGGCGGTGGCGAATTTCGTCCAGCACACGGCCGGCAATTTGCAACTCGCGCTCCGCGAACTCCCAGTTGCGGGCGGTAACCAGCGCACGGGCGACGGGCAGAGCCGTAAACTCGGCGATCGAAAAATTCTTCACCCGCACCGCCAGGCTCGCAGGACGCAAACGCTTCCCATGACAAGCAGAGCATTCCGCCGGCGACATATATTCCATGAGCCACTCGCGATACCCTTCGGTGGACGACTCGTAACCTTCTTCCAGAATGCCCAGAATGCCCGGCGCTCCATTGGCCCCCGCGAGCAGTAGCTCCTGTGTTTTTTTGGAAAACTTATCGAACGGCGTGTTCAGATTGATGCGGTTGCGCCGCGCCAGTTCATTCAGGCGGTGCTGCATGGTACAGGAACTACCGCCCGGTCCCAAACCACCGTCAAACAGCGGCTTCGAAGGATCGACAATCACTTTGGCCGGGTCGGGCGACCAGATCGAGCCCAGGCCGTGACACTCTTCGCACGCGCCGTAGGGACTATTGAACGAGAAAGAGCGCGGCTCGAGTTGGGCCACGCTAGTGCCGCACTCCGTGCAAGCAAGCTTTTGCGAATACAGCCTCTCTTCCCCATTCACCACCACGATGAGCACCAGGCCATTGGCCAGTTTGGTGGCCGTATCGATCGAAGCTTCCAGGCGCTTCTCAATGCCGGGCTTCACCAGCAGGCGATCGACCACGATTTCAATGGTGTGGTTGCGGCGCTTATCGAGCGTGATTTCTTCATCGAGGGATCGAAGCACGCCATCGATGCGGGCGCGCACGAAGCCTTGGCGGGCGAGCTTTTCCAAATCCTTTTTGAACTCGCCCTTGCGTCCGCGAACGATCGGGGCCATGACCATGATGCGGTCTTCGGGCCGCAAGGCCACCACATGCTGGAGGATTTGTTCGGTGGTTTGGCGGGAGATCTCGTTTCCGCAAACCGGGCAGTAAGGGACGCCTATCGAGGAATAGAGCAGGCGGAGGTAATCGTAGATCTCGGTGATGGTGCCGACCGTGGATCGCGGGCTGCGGCTGGTGGTTTTCTGCTCGATGGAGATGGCGGGGCTGAGTCCATCGATGGAATCGACATCCGGACGCTCCATCTGATCCAAAAACTGGCGCGCGTAGGTGGAAAGCGTTTCCACATAGCGCCGCTGCCCCTCGGCGTAGATCGTGTCGAAGGCGAGAGAAGATTTGCCCGAGCCACTTAACCCCGTGACTACCGTAAGCGTGTTGCGGGGAATCGAGACGTCTATATTTTTCAAGTTGTGCTGGCGGGCGCCATGCACAGTAATCCGGTCCAGCATAGTGAAGCGCAGCGCTTGCGGGTTAATCTTTTATTGTCGCATGCGCCTTTCCACCGCACCATCTGACGCCGGCAAGCGGCTCGACCAGTGGGTGCATGAGCAATTGCCGCAGTTCAGCCGCGCGCGCATACAGGAGTGGATCAAAGCGGGCCGGGTGATCGTGAACGGCGAGCGGCAACGCCCTTCACACCCAGTCCGTCAGGGTGATGCGATTGACGTCGAGCCTGCGGAACCTGCCCCGTTGCGGGCAGTCCCAGAGCCGATTTCACTCTCGGTGCTATATGAAGACACCGACGTAGTGGCGATCGATAAACCGGCTGGAATGGTGGTCCACGCCGGAGCCGGCGTGCATACCGGCACGCTGGTGAACGCTTTACTTGGCCATTACACTGCGCTGTCCACAGTCGGCGGGGCGCTCCGCCCGGGGATTGTGCACCGTCTCGATCGCTACACCAGCGGCGTGCTGCTGGTTGCCAAAAACGATGCGGCCCATCACGCGTTGGCCGCGCAATTCTCCGCGCGCAAAGTGGAGAAGATTTACCTGGCGTTGGTGCATGGGCCGGTAAAAAGCGAGAGTGGCAGCATCGACCGGCCGATTGCGCGCGATCCGGTTCGGCGAACGCGTATGACGGTGCGCAAGCAGAAAGGCCGCACCGCCTGGACCGAGTATCGCGTGCTCCGCCGCTTCCCTGCATTCACGCTGCTCGAAGCGCGCATCGGCACCGGCAGAACGCACCAGATCCGCGTGCACCTTTCGAGCATCGGGCATCCGGTGGCCGGTGATTCCCTTTATGGCGCGCCGGCGAAAGTACAAGGTATGCCGCCTCTCGGACGCTATTTCCTGCACGCCCGCCGGATCCGCTTCCGCCAGCCTTCGACGGGCGAAGAGATCATTGTGGAGTCGCCGCTGCCGCCGGAACTGACCGAGTGGCTGCAGAAGCTGGGAGGAATTGGATAGAATAACAACGTTTCGGGCGGTTGGCGGCTAACTGAAAAAGTGCAGGTGACGATAATGGAGCGCGCGGCGAAAACTCTGCTGGGATGGATGACGGTGGCGGCGATGTTCGGTTCACCGGCTATGGCGCAGGAACAGAAGGTAAAGAAGGCCGCGCCTACGCCAGCCGATTGGGCCGCGATCGCGAAGCTTCCGGATTTTACCGGAGTTTGGGAAGTAGGATTGGGCGGTGGGCGCGGAGCAGCCGGCCGAGGCGCAGGTGGCCCTGCAGCCGCAGCGGGCCGAGGGCCGCGGCAGCGCGGCGTTACCGGAGGGAGGTCAGCTCCGGATCTTACGCCCGAGTATGCCGCCAAGGCTCAGGCGCTGGCGGCTCAACCCAAACCGGAGGAAAACGAGACGGCCAATTGCCTGCCGCCTGGCCTGCCGGGTATCATGGGCCAACCGTATCCTATTGAAGTCCTGTTGACGCCGGGCCAAGTGACGATTATCAGCGAAGCCTATACGCAGGTGCGTCATATTTATACCGACGGGCGGCCGTTGCCTTCCGATCCCGACCCCACTTTTTACGGCACCTCGGTTGGCCATTGGGAGGGAGACACGCTCGTCGTGGAAAGCGTGGGATTCGAGCAGGTGCCTCGCGGCCTTACGTTCCCCTATAGCGACAAAATGCGCATTCAGGAACGGTTTCACCTGGCCGACCCCAATACGCTGCAGGTGGAGACGACCATCGTCGATCCTGAAGCTTTGAAAACGCCTTATCCCATGGGAACCAGGACTTATTTGCGGCATCGCAATTGGACGATTGCCGAGTACATCTGCGAGGAAAACAATCGGAATTCTGTTGATGAAGCGGGCAAGGCGCACATTAACCTGGCTAACCCCAACGCCTCGCCGAAGTAGCTGCTCACGAACGTACGGAAGGTGCTATGAGAATCCGCATTACACAAACCGGCATTAGAAAGGCCATCGAACGAACCGTCTTGACGGCGGTCCTGGCTGCTTTCGGAGGGGGCCTGGCGATGGCCCATCACTCCTTCGCGGCCTTCAACATGGGCGCCACAAAGGTGATCACCGGGACTGTTTCGAA
>JASIAM010000340.1 GCA_030041985.1 Bryobacteraceae bacterium
ACTTGCGGCGCTACGAAATAGCCCCGCTTTCCCGCCTAACCCCCGTCCACAAAAACCGGTTCCGTCCCCAGGGAAGCCGAATAGGTTGGCTCCAATCAAAGCCCATCCCTTCGGGAGGCCTTTCTCCACCAATCAATAGATCGGCAGCAGGCGCGAGAATCTTTAGGACAGGAATCAGGGACTGACAATTCACTGCCCTACAAACCGCGTGATCAAACCTTTCCTCTACATCCTCAGCCCGGCTCGCGATTACCCGAACGTTCGAAGCTGTCCTGCTGGCCTCCCGCAAAAACACGGCTTTCCGCCGGTGCGACTCAATCAACGTAACGTTGCAATCCGGCCGAACTACTGCTAGGGGAAAACCAGGAAATCCAGCCCCCGAACCCACGTCAGCAATCCGGAGCGAATCGGACGGAAGCCGGCTCGCGAGAAACACAGCCTCGCAGTAGTGGCGCTCTACCGCTTCAGAAACCGATTCAATCGCCGTCAGGTTGAGAATCCTGTTCCAGTGAACAAGAAGCTTGTAGTGGTCCTCAAGCGCGAGCAACTGTTCTGCCGTCAAAACGGCGACGCCGGTCAGTTTCTGGCGCAGCAGTTCACGAAACACGAGCAAGGCTCAAATACACGTCAAGCACTGCGACCGCCGCTGGAGTGACACCCGGTATGCGAGCGGCCTGCCCCAGAGTCTCGGGTCGCACGCGCTCCAGCTTCTGCTGCACTTCGCGGGAAAGACCGGGAATATCACCGTAAAGAAAGCCGGCTGGAATCTTGCGCCGCTCAGCCTCCCTTACGCGCTCCACCTGCCGCTCCTGCTGAGTGATATATCCGCTGTATTTAATTTCGGTCTCGACGGTCGGCAGCAATCCCGAGGCAGGTTCCTCACCAAGAGCTTCGCGGATCCATGGAACGATTTCCATGATGCGCGCTTCTGGCCGCTTCAGCCATTGGCCATTCTTGTGATTGTGCAGCGCTTCCGCGAGTTTCTCCCTCTGACGCCGCTTTCGGGTAAAACGCCTCCAACGCTCATCGCTTACCAACCCGGCTCGCTGCCCAATAGGCGTGAGCCGCTCATCCGCATTGTCGATTCTCAAGCGCAGCCGGAATTCCGCGCGCGACGTGAACATCCGGTAAGGCTCATCCGCACCTTTATTGACTAGATCGTCAATCAGAATCCCTGTATAGCCCTCGATACGCTCAACAACTACCGGGTCTTTTCCGGAGAGTTGGCAGGCCGCATTGAGGCCGGCGATCAATCCCTGGCAAGCCGCTTCCTCGTAACCGGACGTTCCGTTGATTTGGCCCGCCAGATACAGGCCCGGAATGGATTTTACTTCCAGCATATGCGTCAGCTCGCGAGGGTCGATGGCATCATATTCAATCGCATAACCCGGGCGGATCATTTCGGCATGGTCCAGCCCGGGAATCGAGGCCACAACGGCGGCTTGCACATCAGTCGGCATGCTGGTCGACATTCCGTTGACATACACCTCGTTGGTATCCAACCCTTCCGGCTCCAGAAAAATCTGGTGACGGAGCTTGTCGGGAAATTTTACGACCTTATCTTCAATCGATGGGCAATAGCGCGGCCCAACGCCTTCAATCTGGCCGCTGTACAAAGGCGACCGCGGAATCGCTTCCTTCAGGATACGCAGCGTTTCACTCGTCGTATGCCCGATGTGACAATCGATCTGCGAACGGTCAATGCGGCCGGTCAAGAACGAAAACGGCGTGGGCTCCGGATCCCCTGGTTGCCGTTCAAACTGGCTCCAATCGATCGTACGGCCATCCAACCGTGGCGGCGTGCCTGTCTTCAAACGCGTCCAGTTCAGGCCAAGCCCCCGCAACTGATCTCCCAAAAGCTGCGATGGCGCCTCCCCATTACGTCCGCAGCTATACTTCATTTCGCCGACGTGAGCGAGTCCGTTGAGAAAGGTTCCCGTCGTGACGACGACGGCTCCTGCAGCAATGCGGCGCCCATCGCGGAGATCCACCCCGGAGATCCGCCGCGGCGACGCTTCGATCACCAGCGCCGCCACTTCCGCCTGCTTAATTCGGAGATTCGGCTCTTTTTCCAGAATCTCGCGCATTCGGACCCGATATTGCTTCTTATCCATCTGCGCGCGGGGAGACCATACGGCAGGCCCGCGGCTCGTATTCAGCAGGCGGAACTGAATGCCAACCGCGTCTGCTACTTCCCCCATGACCCCGCCCAGCGCGTCGATCTCTCTCACCAGGTGACCTTTGGCAATCCCTCCGATTGCGGGATTGCATGACATCTGCGCGATGAGGTCCAGGTTCATCGTAACCAGAGCGGTCTTCAGGCCCAAGCGCGCGCAGGCGCGGCCCGCCTCGCAGCCCGCATGTCCGGCCCCAATCACCACTACGTCGTACTTTTCCTGCATTGGTTATCATTGTAGCGGCTCATGAAAATCCTCGTGATCGGCGGTGGTGGCAGAGAGCATGCGCTCGCCTGGAAACTCGCGCAGTCGCCTGGAATCCAGGTGTTTGCCGCGCCGGGTAATCCCGGCATTGCGCAGGTCGCAACCTGTGTTTCCGGCTCGCCCCTCGAAGCCGCTATTGCCACGGGAGCGGATCTCACGGTAGTGGGTCCGGAGGCGCCGCTGGTCGCAGGAATCGTAGACGAGTTCCGGGCCTGCGGCCGGAAGATCATCGGTCCTTCCGCCCAAGCCGCGCGCCTCGAAGGCAGCAAAATATTCGCAAAGTACTTTTTTGCGGAAAGGAAGATCCCGACCGCCGAATTCTGTACCGCTAACCATCCCGCTGAAGCCAGGCAAGCGCTCGACCGCTTCGGTTTCCCCGTCGTTCTGAAAGCGGATGGCCTGGCTGCAGGAAAGGGCGTCGTGATCGCGCACGACCGCCAACAGGCCGAATCGGCGCTGGCCACATTTTCCGGACGACTCGTAATCGAAGAGTATCTCGCGGGCGATGAAGTCAGTTTCATCGCTCTATGTGATGGCAAAACTGCTCTCCCCTTTGCTGCCACTCAGGACCATAAAGCCGTATTTGATGGCGACCGCGGCCCCAACACCGGCGGCATGGGCGCGTACTGCGACCCGAATATTCTTACCGCAAGCCAGACGAACGAAATCCTCAATAACGTGATCTACCCAACCGTGGAGGCGACTCATTTCACCGGATTTCTCTACGCCGGCCTGATGATGACTGCGGCCGGCCCCAAGGTGCTGGAGTTCAATGTGCGCCTTGGCGATCCCGAGACCCAGGCTCTGCTCCATCGCATGGCATCGGACCTCGCGCCTGTTTTGATCGCGGCCGCCAACAGTGAATTGGAAAGCTTGAAACTCGAATGGCGTACGGGGCCAAGCGTCTGCGTCGTGCTGGCGTCGGGAGGATATCCGGACGCATACGAGACCGGCAAGCCGATCTACGGCATCCCCGAAGCCGAGGCAACGGGTGCGATGGTGTTCCACGCGGGAACTCGCCAGGGGCCTCATTATCTGGAAACCGCCGGTGGCCGCGTGCTCGGTGTTACGGCCACGGCTTCCGGCCTTCCCTCTGCTATCGAGCATGCGTACGCAGCCGTGCGCGCTGTCCGCTTCGACGGTATGCATTACCGAACGGACATCGGAGCGAAAGGCCTCCGGCGCTCCCGCCCAGTGCAGTTCTAAGCTGCCACTACCAGGCAGGTTCTCAGCCGCGCATCGCAATTCGGGCGGGAGATTGCGAGGGATCGGCTTCATTGTCGCTAATCGCTTGTGTTACACTGCCGCCGATGCGTTTTTTGTCAGCCCTCCTTGCCTTCTCCGCCTTAGCCGCAGCAGCGGATTCCTCCGGCGGCCACTGCACTGGTGCGAAGCCTTTTGCGCCTGGCGCCGGCGACTGGAACGGGTGGGGCGTCGATGCCAGCAATTCGCGCTTTCAATCGCAGCCTGGACTCGCCGCCGCCGATGTGCCGCGGCTGAAGCTCAAATGGGCTTTTGGCTTTCCGGGAGAGACGCGGACGCAATCGCAGCCGGTGATCGTTGGCGGGCGCGTGTTTGTGGGGTCCACCAGCGGCGTTGTGTACTCCCTTGATGCCTCCACGGGCTGCTTGTATTGGACCTATGATGCGGCCGGATTCGTTAAAGCGGCGCCCACCATCGTTCGCCTGGGTTCGCGCTGGGCCGCTTATTTTGGCGACGGCGTCGGCTGGGCATATGCGCTCGACGCCGAAACCGGCCGGCTATTGTGGAAAACCAAACTGGACGATCATCCCGCGGCGAGAGTCACCGGCTCGCCCACGTATTATAAGGGCCGGTTGTATGTGCCACTGGCTTCGGGCGAAGAAACCCTGGAAGCGGCCACGCCCAAATATGAGTGTTGCAAATTTCGTGGCAGCCTCTCCGCACTGGACGCCGAAACGGGCCGCGTGATCTGGAAAACGTACACCGTTCCCGACCCGGCCAAGCCATATAAAACCAACGCCGAAGGAACCGCGCTCTACGGACCCGCGGGCGCGGGCATCTGGTCGGCGCCCACCATCGACGAGAAGCGTAAACGCATCTACGCGGGCACCGGGAATTCTTATACCGGGATCGACCTGCCTACGAGCGACTCGATCCTCGCCTTCGATCTCGATAGCGGCAGTCTGCTTTGGGCGCAACAGGTGACCCCCGGCGACAACTGGGTGCCCGGCTGTCCGAAGGCCGCCAACTGCCCGGATAAACCCGGGGACGATCTGGACTTCGGCAGCGCGCCGGCACTGCGCACTCTTAGCGGAGGTAAGCAGATCCTCGTCGCCACGCAGAAATCGGGAGTGGTTTATGGAATGGACCCGGATGACCGCGGGAAGGTGCTGTGGAAGACGCGCATCGGCGTGGGGAGCGGCATGATGGGCGGCATTGCGTGGGGCGCGG
>JASIAM010000037.1 GCA_030041985.1 Bryobacteraceae bacterium
CCCGAGATTTTACGCCTTACCGCCAGGATTGGCTGAACGCCGGGACGAGCTGCGCTCGATCCCGGCGAATCCCGGCCGCCGAGTCGGCGCTCAGGTTGCGTCTCCGCAGAGCCTTACCCTCCGCTCGGGTGCAACCAGTATAGCCGGCTCGAAACATCAACCCACGGGAATGTTTACACAAAATTCTTGACACGGCCAGCGGCTCACCTACCCGCATCCCGCTTTCCCCACCACCCTTCCTCCACTTCTCCTCAAAATTCTCCCCACCTTTTCAATCACTTCCGCCAAACCCGGCCTGCCCGGTCCTCTCCCCAGTGCTAATTAAGGAAACGGATGACAGACCTATCGAATATTCGATTCCGGAGCCCACGAACTCACGCCGCGCAAACCAGGGGAGCGGCTCACCCGGAGACGCACCCTCCCCTCGAGACGCGCCTCCCAAGCCGGTACCACCCTCGCAACACTATGAAACAGAAAGACTTCCAAAACCACAGAAGCACACCACTGCCCCGCCTACCTTTCGTCTCCCAGTCCCCAGCCCCCAATCCCTAGTCCCCGTTTGCCCGCCCCCCGCAAAGCATGGCCCTTTGGGGTCTTGCAGCAATAGTGCCATTTTCGATAAGCTTCGTTCACGTGAAGGGTTTTGCGGGGTTGTTCGAAAGCAGGTTGAGATAGGGGCTTTCCTCCGCCACGCCTTCATGTTGTAATAGGCTGATTTTCCGGCCTTTAAAAGGTGTCGAGGAACCTATGACCATGCGATCACTCCTTGTTGGTTCTCTGGCGCTGCTCGCGAGCGCTTTCGCCGGTTACTCCCAGGCCCCGGCTGCCGGGCAAAAATCGGCATCTCTCATCACCAACGCCGTCGAGGAAAAAGCTTTCTTCGATAAGACTTGTAGCGCCTGCCACAGTCAGCGCGCCAAAGCCGCCGGGCTCGAATCCGCCCAGCGCCTCACTTTGGATTCTCTCGATCCCGCCAATGTGGAAAAGAATCCCGAACGCTGGGAAACCGTCGTCCGCAAACTCCGCGCCGGCATGATGCCGCCTTCCGGCATGCCGCGTCCCTCTCCCGCCGTCATGGAATCGGCCGTTGAGTTTCTCGAAAATGCGCTGGATCGCAATGCCGTCGTCACTCTTCCGCCGCCCGGCCTGCATCGCATGAACCGCACCGAATATTCCAATGCGGTCCGCGACCTGCTCGGCGTCGAAATCGACGCTTCCAAGTTCCTCCCCACCGACGATTCCACCCGCGGTTTCGATAACATCGCCGCCGCCCTCGGCCTCTCGCCAGCCCTGCTCGAAGGCTACACCTCCGCCGCCAGCAAGATTAGCCGCCTTGCTATCGGCGACGTCACCACCCCCAGCCAGGTTGTCTATCGCGTTCCTGAGGATACTTCGCAGGATTACCACGTTGAGGGCATGCCTTTCGGAACTCGGGGCGGCATCATCGTCAAACACGAATTCCCCGCCGATGGCGAATACGCCATCAAAATCACGCCGATCAGCAAGGGCAACATGGGCGATACCAGCCCCTTCGGCGAGATTCAAGGCGAGAAGCTCGAATTCCTGCTCGATGGCCAGCGCTTGAAACAATTCGACTGGGATCGCGAACGCCTCCGCGAGGATGGCACCTTTAATTTCAAGTTCGCCGCCAAGGCCGGCTTGCACACCGTGGTGGTTACCTTCCTAGCCACTAACTACGCCCCCGGTAACGATCTTGATCAGCACTTCCTCCGCAGCACCATTGAAACCGGCGGCCTCCCCGGTTTCAAGTTCTTCCCTCATGTCGGCAAGATCCGCATCGATGGCCCGAATGATCCCACCGGCGCTGCCGATACGGCCAGCCGCCGCAAAATCTTCGTTTGCCGCCCCGCCAATCCGTCCGAAGACACCAGTTGTGCCAAACAGATTGTCGATACGCTCGCTCGGCGGGCATTCCGCCGCCCTGTCACACCCGAAGATACCGAAGCTCTCATGAGCTTCTATCAGCAGGGCCGCAATGAAGGCGGCAGCTTCGATTCCGGTATCGAACTTGCTCTCCGCCGCATCCTCGCTGATCCCCAATTCGTGTTCCGCAAGGAAGCCGTGCCTGCCAACGTTAAGCCCGGCGAACGCTACCGCATCTCCGACCTCGAACTCGCCTCCCGCCTGTCGTTCTTCCTCTGGAGCAGCATCCCCGATGATGAGTTGCTCACTCTCGCCAGCCAGAACAAGCTCCACGAACCCGAGGTCCTCGACAAGCAAGTTCATCGCATGCTCTCCGATGAGCGCTCCAACCAGTTGGTCGATAATTTCGCCGGCCAGTGGCTGCAATTGCGCGCTCTCCGCACCCAGACGCCGGTCACCGCTACCTTCCCCGATTTCGACGACAACCTCCGCAACGCCATGCAAAAGGAAATGGAGTTGTTCGTCGACAGCATCGTACATGAAGACCGCCCCATCACCGAACTCATTGATGCCAATTACACCTTCCTCAATGAACGGCTCGCCAAGCACTACGGCATACCCAATATTTACGGCAGCAATTTCCGCCGCGTCGTGCTACCTCCTGAATTCGAAATGCGCCGGGGCCTGCTCGGCAAGGGCGCTTTCGAAACGATTTCCTCGAAACCCGGCGGCACCATGCCGCCCATCCGCGGTAAAACCGTTATGCAGGTTTTCCTGGGAGTCGAACCGCCCAATCCGCCACCCAACGTGCCCGCGCTCAAGGATGCCGGCAACACCGTTCACGGCGGCCACATACCCACCATGCGGGAGCAAATGGAAATGCACCGCAAAGTCGAACCCTGCTTCAGTTGCCACAAAATTATGGATCCCATTGGCTTGGCGCTGGAGAACTTCGATGCCGTTGGCCACTGGCGTGACACTGACGGTGGCAGCCCCATCGATTCCCAGGGCATGCTGGTCGATGGAACCAAAATCGATGGCGTTAACGGCCTGCGCCAGGCGCTGTTGCGGTACACGCCGGAATTTGTCCGCGTGGCCACCGAGAAGCTTCTCATTTACGCTCTCGGCCGCGGCACCGAATATTACGACATGCCTTTAGTCCGCTCCATCGTGCATGAGGCGGAAAAAGATAATTACCGGTTCTCTTCGCTGGTTCTCGGCGTGGTCAAAAGCCCGCAATTCCAGATGAACGAAAAGATTCAGGTTACGGAAAATCAGCCGGGGAACCAATTGCGCGCTTCCGCGGAGCGCCCTCAGAGGTGAACTTCCGTGGCTATAGAGATATAGTGAGTATAAGCTGATAGTTAGTTAGTTGAGTAAACGAGGGAAAGCAATGTTCATAACCAAAAAACACATATCGCGCCGCGCCGTGTTGCGGGGCGCCGGGGTAACGCTGGCTTTGCCTTTTCTGGATTCCATGCTGCCGGCGCAAACGCCTATTGCCAAAAGTGCTGCTGTCCCGACCCGCTTTAGCGGTATCTTCGTGCCACATGGTATGGCGCCCGGATACTGGATCCCCGAAAAACCGGTGCTCGAAGCCGGTCATCTCCCCTTCATCATGCAACCGCTAGACCCGTTCCGCGATCACACCGTCATCCTCAGCGGCATGTGGTCCAAATCCGCCGAACCGCCTCCCGGCGTCACCGGCGCGGACCACTGGGTTGCCGCTGCCTACCTGTGCGCCGATAAGCCCAAAAAGACCACCGGCGCCGATATTCAGGACGGCACAACCATCGATCAGCTCATCGCTCAGAGGATCGGTCAGGAAACCCTCCTGCCTTCGCTCCAGCTTGCCATCGAGGACCCCGGCGCCAATTCCAGCAATTGCGGCGAGGGTTATAGCTGTGCCTACACCAATTCCATTTCCTGGTCCACACCCAACACGCCTCTTCCCATGGAGCTCAATCCCCAAGTGGTCTTTGAGCGTATGTTCGGTGAGGGCGGAAGCGAGAAGGAGCGAGCTATCCGCCGCGAGGAAGATCGCAGCATCCTCGATTCCATCACCAAAGGCCTCGCGCGCTTTAAGCAAGACCTTGGCTCGTCTGACCGTGCCAAGCTGGATGAGTACACCGACGACATCCGCGAACTCGAGCGCCGGCTGGAAATCGCCAAAAAGGCCACCGGCACCGTTACTTCCGAAGGAGTCGTGGTACCCACCGGCATTCCGGAATCGTTTGACGAGCACATCAAGCTGCACTTCGATTTGCAGGTGCTCGCCTTCAAAGCCGATATCACGCGCGTTTCTACGCTTCTCTATGCCCGTGACCTGACCGGCCGCGCTTACCCTGCCAGCGATGTGCCCAGCCTGAGTTTCCATGGCGGTTCCCACCATGCCGAAAACCCCGACCGCATCAAAGAATACTCCAAGCTGAATCAATACCACGTCAAGTGCCTCGCTTATTACATCGACAAGCTGTCTAAGACACCCGATGGCGATGGCAGCCTGCTCGACCATACGTTGATCCTCTACGGCACCAACATGGGCGATTCCAATCAACACCTGCACTACGACGTCCCCCACATCCTTGCGGGCGGCGCCGGCGGGAAACTCAAGGGCGGGCGTCACATTGCCTTCCCCACCAAGACCATCACTACTGGAAACCTCTTGCAGAGCATTCTCCAAATATACGGCGTTCACGAGGATACCTTCGGTGATGGCAGCGGCCCGCTCCCAGGGTTGTTGGCGTAAAGCCCGCTGGCATAAAGAGCTGCTAGCCGAAGGCTGATAGCTCGCAGCGTAAGGAGAGTATATGCGCACCTTGATCGTGGGCAGTACCTTCGTGTTGAGTGCCGCTTTAATGACACTCAGCGCAGCCTCCGGTTCTCCCATAGCCGATGCCGCCATGCGCGGCGACATCGGCACTCTAGAAGCTCTTTTGCACCAGAAAACCGGCGTCAATGCGGCCCAGTCGGATGGCGCGACCGCCATTCAGTGGGCCGCCTATCGCGGCGACCTGCACATGGCGGACGTCCTGCTGGCGGGCGGTGCTAATGTCAAGCTCGCCAACCATGATGGCGTGACGCCCCTGTGGCTGGCCGCGCAGACCGGCAATAGCGCCATGATTGAAAAACTCCTCAATGCGGGCGCTGATCCCAACGAACGCCAGCCCAACGGCGAAACTCCGCTTATGATGGCCTCGCGTACCGGCAGCCTCGACGCCATCAAAGTCCTCCTCGATCACAAAGCTGATGTGAATGCCAAGGAAAACCTCCGCGGCACTACGGCCCTCATGTGGGCGGCAGAACAATCCCATGCCGATGCCGTGCGGCTTCTCATCCAGCATGGCGCGGATGTGTCGGCCGTTAGCAATCCCGATACCCGCAATTCCCGGCTTAATATAGCCCCCACCATCAAGCAACGCGCTGCATCAGCCCAAGGCGCGGGCGGTATCTCTGCGAACCGTGCCCGCGCCCGTGGCGCTGCCGGGGCGGCGGGTGATGCTTTCGATCTCGATGCCTTCTTCCGTGGCCCCCAAGTCAAAGACGGCGGTGGCCTCACCCCAATGGTGTACGCCACCCGTGAAGGTTGCCTCGCCTGCGTCCAGGCCCTGGTGCAGGGTGGCGCCGATGTCAACGAAGTCACCAACTACGGCTGGAGTCCCCTGCTCACTGCCACCCAAAACAAGCACTATCTCATTGGCAAATATCTGCTCGATCATGGTGCCAACCCCAACCTCGCTAATAAAGGTGGCTGGACTCCTCTATACCTTGCTACGGATAACCGCAACATCGAGGCCGGCGACTACCCGGTTCGCGCCCCGGATATGGACCACCTCGATTTCATCAAGCTCTTAATCGCCAAAGGCGCAAACGTGAACGCCCGGATTTGCGGCGCGGAGTCCACTCTCCAGGAATGCAAAGGCGACACCACGGAAACCCGCACCAATTTCACCATGCAGTGGCTCTATGAGGATGGCGCAACTCCCTTCCTGCGCGCCGCTCAATCCGGCGATACGGTCCTCATGAAGCTTCTCCTCGATCATGGCGCAGATCCCAAAATCCCCACGGCGCATAACGATACGGCGCTGTCCGTCGCCGCGGGAATCGGCTGGGTGGAAGGTGTCACGTTCGAATGGTCCCCCGAACAAAGCCTCGAAGCCGCGAAGATGTGCCTCGACCTGGGCATTGATATCAACGCCCAGGATGATCAGGGCCGCACCGCGCTCCACGGCGCTGCCCACAAAGGCCGTACTGCCGTAATTCAACTCCTCGTGGATCACGGCGCCAATCTCGAAGCCCACGATTTCGGCAGCCGCGACACCGTCAACGGCGCTATGAAAGGCCTCACCTGGATTCCGCTCGATTGGGCTCGCGGGCTCGTCCGCGTGGGCGTGCAATCGGCCATTGCCCATCCCGATGCCGAAAAGCTTCTCGTCAAACTGATGACGGACCGCGGCCTGAAGATCCCGCCTCCTCCCACGTCGTCGATCTGCCTCACCAAGGGCATCAACGGCTGCGAGTAAGCTAAGGCGGTATCGCGAAGCTGCCTCAAGGGTGGTCCAGGAAATGGAGGAATCGCGTATGCGAGGGCGAGTAGGCGGCGTGTTTCTATTGGCCATGTCTCTGGCGCCGATCCCCGCCGCTGCTCAGGGAAAATCGGTGCTGACGGGAGGCGGTGTGGAAAATAAGCCGGCGCCCAGTGGACTAGCGCCGCGCACCAGAGACGGCAAGCCTGACTTATCGGGAGTGTGGGGACCGGACCGCAATTTCATCTATGACATCAGTTCGGCTCTAAAGAAGGGTGAGGAACTTCCACTGCAGCCCTGGGCGGCGGAACTGGCAAAGAAGCGGCCATCGAAAGATGATCCGGAGGCCAATTGCCTGCCCACCGGAGTGCCGCGGATGGCGCCGTATCCCTGGAAGATCGTGCAGACGCCCAGCGAGATTGTTTTCCTATTTGAAGGTAACATTCACAGTTACCGGCAGATTTTCCTGGACGGCCGCGGGCATCCCAAAGACGCGGACCCGACTTGGTACGGAGACTCGGTGGGTCATTGGGAAGGCGACACCCTGGTGGTGGATACGGTGGGATTCAACGATAAGTTCTGGTTCGACTTTGCGGGCCACCCGCATACCGGGAAACTGCACATCGTGGAGCGCTACCGGCGGGCCGATTTAGGCCACCTGGAAGATGAGGTCACAATCAACGATCCGGGAGCTTATACCCGGCCGTTCACTCTATACGGGCATTTCCCGTTGCAGTCCACGGAAATCATGGAGTACATCTGCAACGAGAACAACCAGGACTTACAGCACATCGTGGGCAAGGACTCACGTAAGTAAAGGGCACTTACTTAGTTAGTTCGGCGTAGAAGAGATCGACGTTGGGCACACGGGGCTTCCAGCCCAAATCATCGGTCTTGATCTGCATCATGAGCTGGTCTTTGGGAACGCCCTGTTTGACAGCTTCTCTGGCGCGAGCGACGAAGGTTTCGACCTTGGTTTTATAAGCCTGTACGTCGGCTCTGGTAATCGGGCCGCCATTGCCTGGAATTGCGGTGTCAAAGTCCAGGCTAAGAATGCCATCCATGGTTTTGGGCCAGTCGAGGAAACTCCCGCCGCCGGCATAATCGGCTAAGGGGCCGGTAGTGCCGGTGGTGACGATGTCACTCACTGCGACTACTTTGAGATCGGGGAAGTAAACGACCGTATCGCCGCTGGTATGCGCGCGCCCAAAGTAATGAGCCTCGACTGACACGCCGCCCAGAGTGAGAGTATGCTCCTTGTCATAGGTGATGGTGGCGCTGGCGGGCTTGGGATTTGCCTGATAATTGACGAGGTTCTTGTTGAGGTTCTCTTGCGCGAGGATCTGGACGCCGGCGGCGATGAAGCGATCGTTATTGCCGGTGTGATCCTGGTGATGGTGGGTGACGATCAGATACTTAACCGGCAGGGGCGAGATCATTTTGATCTGTTCCATGAGGGCGTTGTAGTTCTGCTCGCTGGGAAGTTTGCCATCGACGACGATCAAGCCTTCGCTGGTGACGCGGACCTCGGTATTGGCGCCCGCGCCGGTGATCATGAACAGGCCGGGCTTGACCTCCTGGGTGGCTTGCGGTTGCGGGCCGCCGCGCCCTCGCCCCCGGCCTCCGGGTCCGCCACGGCCCGCTGGTTCCTGCCCCCACACCAGAGCGGCAGCGAGGCTTGCGCAAAAGAGAATTTTCGAAAGCATAAGAATCTCCTGAGTAAGGGTAAGTATACATCCGGAGCTTGGGGATTGGGGACCGGTGTAGAGCGCTGAATGCCTTTTTGGAGTACAATCGTTCCCAGCCGGCGGGTCGATGACTGGCGAACGGCACATTGGATCGGGAGGCTTTATGCAACGAAGAACGCGAGTCTTGAATATCGTTTTGCTGTGCACGGCGGCAACAGCATTTGGTCAGCAAGCTCCGGAACGCAAGGGCGGCGGACGAGGGCAGGCGCCCCAGCCGGCGCCACTGTTCTTTAAGGAATTGTGGAAGGACTCTTCGGGTAACGTGCCCATGACGCAAGCCTTCGTAACAAACCCGGATCTCCAACTAAACCTGTATGGCACCGGCAAGGAGGATTTCCACGTGACCAATGAAGGAAACGTGCCTCACATCTGGACGGGACTCTGCGAGTCATCGTGCGCGCTCACGCTCAGTAACAAAGACAGTTTTGTGGATTTGACAGGTAAGGCCAAAATTCGCTGGTACACCAAGACCTCGGGATTTCATGAGATTCGCCCCGTGGTGAAACTGGCCGATGGAACGTTCCTCATTGGCGATCACGTGGATGCGGACACCTTTGACTATCACGAAAGCGAATTCTATCTGTCGGAGGTGCACTGGCTCAAAGCCGATATAGCTAAAGTGCAGACCAAAGGAAACCTGCTCGATAAGGTGGATCTCAGCAAAGTCGATGCGGTTGGTTTCGCGGACCTGACCCCCGGAAGCGGCCATGGCTCAGGCGGGTATTCAGATGTCGGCTGGATCGAAGTTTACGGAAAACCAGTCAAGCGGGACGCGCCACTTTCGGCGAGCGCCTCTGGCGCACATACTACGCCTTGAAGCTCATTGCTTCGGCGCAGAGTCTCACGCCGATTCGTTTTGATATTTTCCTTTAATAAGCTGCTGGGCAACCTCAGCAAGGCGCCGTCGGCTCCTGCGGCTGCTCAGGCGCAATTGCGCGTGCGCTTCTTCTTCAGTCAAACCGTGAGCGCTTTGCAGCAAGCTCTTGGCGCGTGTGATGAGTTTGCGTTCCTCGATCTGATCTTCGAGGTCGCGGGCGAACTGGTCCAGCAGGGCCTCGAAGCGGCGGGCGCGCAGTACGCATTCCACATGCAGGGCCATCGCTTCGCCCGCACCGGGCTCAGGGTGGGTCAGGAACCCTTGCGCGCGGTCGGCGATTTTCAGATCTGCCAACTCGGCTTGCTGACGGGTGATGCGGGTAACCAGATCGATGGCGCGATCGGGCGTGGCATAGAGGGACCAGATGGATTCCAGAGTGCGAGTGAGGCGATTCAGGGGGCGGGCTGCCCCCTCGGGAATCTCCGGCGCGCGAAAGACGAAGGCGAGCAATCCTACTTCGCGATTTTGTATCCGCAAGGGGAAGCGCGCCACGCAAAGGCCTTCCTGCGGGGCGGCCGGCACCGGGAGGCCGCAAGAAGAGAGACGAACGGGCGGACCGTCAGTTTCGTGGGCGTAGAGCGCGTACCCATCGGCGCCGGTTTCCCGCATGGCGAGAATCGCCAAAGGTGCTAAGCTTCCAGCGTGATCCGGTCGCATGGCCTACCTCTCCGGACCCTGTACGGCAGAAGCGGCTGGCGGCCGAACGAAAGAAGATCGAATCGTATGAAGTCCCAAACCCATCGGTGTTTCCTCTCCGACTTACATAACAAACGTCCGAGAACGGTTCCATTGTGCGGACGGCAAGAAAACGCCGCACGGGGATGGAAGCTCCTCGTTGGAACACGCCGGCCACAACAGAGGGACCTCGCCAGCGCGGCAACGCCAGGTGCCGGAAGTCGCTGGTTACCTTAAAGTCTACTTATCTGATCTATAATAGGATGTTTATCGATTTATTGTCAAGAAGATTTTGCTAGCGGCCGGGGCGGCGCATGGCGGGTCAGGCGACGAGCGTCTCTTGCGGAGCGTGTACAATAGAGTTCTCGGGCCGTGGCGCAGCCTGGCTAGCGCGCTTGCTTGGGGTGCAAGAGGTCCCGGGTTCAAATCCCGGCGGCCCGACCAATAACTCCTTTTACTGCAACACCGACCTCCTTTCTGGGACCGCTCAAAAGCGGCCCTCGTGGGAAAATATGAATAAAATCGGTTCACTGAGGCTGCTCCGTGCGTGAATTCCCTAGCCGCTCGTTGGCCATGCGGTCGAGCTTTGCGAATGCCTCGCGCATCATCCCGAGCTTGGCTTGGCTGTACAGTTTGAACACTTCGGCGTCACTCTGCCGGAGTATCTGCGTCACCATGTGATCGGCGACGCCGCCAGCGCTCAACCGGGTAGCGAACGTGTGCCGTAATCAGCCTGGTGAAGAAGCCGTCGGCGCCGAATCTATTTCCGCTCATTCAGGCCAGATCGCCGCCCGTTATGGTATACGCATCGACGAAAATGATCCGGCATTCGTCGTGGTCAGCCTTAGCCAGCATGCGTTGGCCGAGGCATCCGCAAAGCTGGCGAAAAGAATCGAGACCAGTTCCAAGGAGTTCGAGGCCGTGGTGGAGCGCACGCAAACGCGAGCAGGCAAATACCTCGGTGCCAGTGAAGGGAACAGGTCGGCGCTATACGGAACCAATTACCACAGGGAGACATTTTTACCGCCGGAGCCATTGCAAGGGAACTGGTGGAACAAGTTCAGCACGTGAACACGCGGGCGTCTTTGATTCGGTGGATCAGCTTCGGCGCGTTTTCGGCCCCTTTGCTATTCGGAATAGGCGTTTGGGTTGGGGCTTACTGCCTTACGCAAACGGGCTTTTGGGGGGAGTTGCTCGAATAGCCCGCGCCGCACCATGGCTAGCCGCTGTTTCTTCACGAGGTGGAATTCGGACGAAATGATGGCCTCCTCGAAGGTCAGTGTTTTCTCCCGCATGTGGCGGACGTTCTCCCCAAAGGTATCGGGACTCAACTGAGGAAGCCCCAGGAAGCTAGGACCTTGGGCTAATCGTTCTTCGCCGGCCGCACTTCGGCCGGAAAGAGAATCCAGATCACCAAGAGCGGCTTCGATACGACAAAGGCGGCGACGGATGCGCTGCGCCAGGCTATTGAGCAAAGTCGATTTGATGATGGTGCGAACCACCCAACATTCAGCGTTTTCCTGGACCGTTGGCTTGACGAATACGCGAAACATCGATGTACAGCCAAGACCTTGAAACGCTATGTAACACTGGGTTTGGCATGCCACAAAGTATCTTGGTGAAACCGAACTCCAACGCTTGGCACCCTTAGCCATCGAGACCGTGCTTAATAGTCTCCTCGATTCTGGTGGGCGAAAAGACGAAACTCATCCGAATGGGCGGCCGCTATCACCAAAGACAGTGCGGCACATGGAGTTCCTGATCCACGATTCCCTCCAGTCCGCTGTGAGGTGGGGTCTTCTAACTGCCAACCCGATGGATCGAATCGTTTTGCCCAAAGCTGAAAAACGGCTTAACATCCTTTTTACCTTGCCGCCGAAGCAGGGCGTATTCTTTGAGCGGATCTCCTAAGGCATTGTCACAAAATAAATAGAACAATCAAGGGCCGGAATGTTTTATACTGGTGTTGATGCCGAACGCCGAAACAGGTTTGGCGCGCAAGT
>JASIAM010000341.1 GCA_030041985.1 Bryobacteraceae bacterium
GGTTTCCGCCGCTTCGCTGGTAGAGCCAAGGCGCGAGGGCCTCCGAGAACCCGTTCAAAGGGAAGCGTTGATTCAGATAATGCCGCGTGTCCTGGAGGTTCAATTCACTCAAAGGCAGCTCTTCGCAGATCCCGTGCATGCGAAGCTCCGGCTCCACGGCAAGGAACGGGTGCTGACGAAGCCGCATATCGGACGGCCGATAGGCCGTTAGGAAAAGGACTCGGAGCGACGGAATCACCGGTCCCAGGTAGTTCAGCAGATCGATGCTGGCCAGATCCGCCCAGTGCAGGTCATCCATGAACAGCAGAACCGGCGTTTTCTCAGAGAGAGCTTGCAGCAACCGGCGCATTTCCTGTCGCAGGACCCATCCTTCATTAGACTCCAAGGTCCGCTTGGCCAAGAGATGCCACCACCCAGGCGCGAGATCGCGACAGAGGGATTCCGCGACCGCTTGTGTGGCCGCTAGATTTTCCAAGATCTCTTTCCAGGGGAAATAGACTTCTCCTTGCTCCAATTCCAGGTGACAGTGTCCCGCGCCCACGAGCGCCGTGTTCTGGAGTCCGACCGAGCGCAAAAACTCCTGGGCGAGCGCTGTTTTTCCGATCCCAGGTTCGGCGATCAGGCAAGTCATTTTCCCGTGGCCGGCCACCGCCTGCTCCCAGTGCCGGCCCAGTCGTTGGAGTTCTTCGTCCCGGCCCACGATCTCTCGATCGAGTTCGAGCTCGGGCGGATGGCGAACGCCGAACGGCCGCGCCGATGGAAAGGCCGCCGGTCCCTCGGGCCTTTCCCGCGCGCCAGGCTGAGGATGCCAGACAGGGTTATACCCGGCGGCCAACTCGATCGTGAGTGGATCGTGCGCGCCTTCTTGAGCGTAGTAAGCTAACAGGCGCTCGCGCAGCTTTTGCGCGCCCACCCGCACGATCGAATCGCTTTGGGGGTCAAAATCGGACGCCTTGCCAAAAACAGTCTGGGCGATATCGTATTCGTTAGTCGATCGTCCGGACAGCGACGCCTCAATGACAAACTGAAGAAACTGGGTAAGCCGAGGCGAACGGAGGAAGTGTCGGCTCTGGAGAATCCGAGCGACTTGCCGCTGGAGCAGGACCTCATCTGTCACGGGCGCTTCCTTAGAAAGGACTTGATAGTACCACAACCGAAAGCCGTGTTAGTAACAGTTGGCACGCCTTTGCGCCTGGCGGCGCTCCTGGGATAGCGGGCCGCCCGATCACCCTGTCCACTCTTTTGCGAATCTGCGAGACCTTCCAAATCCAACCCGACCTTCTTTTGGCAGGGCTCAGTCACCATCTCCGGAAAACCAAGAAATAGCCGCAGGATGCCTGACCCAACACAAGCTCTTCTTTGATAGGGCAAGGAGACGTCTGATCAAGAGCCAGTCCGCAAAAGCGTTCCCACATGGCGCCGACCCTTTCCGAGCGACCGATGGAGCGCCAGATCTTTCCGTTTGCGCATGTGAAACTATGGAGCGAAATCCGGACGCGACCGCGCGCAAAACGGCCGAGAAAGCGTTGGCCCGCTTGGCCGCCGACCTGGGAGCCGGCCGCAGCGAGGCCCTCACGAATTATCTTGACGCCATGAGTCGGTTTCGCGAGCGCTCCTGGGAGAACGTGCTCCTTATTGCCGTGCAGCGGCCGGAGGCGACCCACGTGGCTGGCATCCACGACTGGAACGACGTGGGCCGCGCGGTCAAAGCGGGCGAGAAGGGCATTTTGATCTTCACGCCTGTCGCCGCGAGGCGGGCGACCTACGTATTCGACGTCTCACAAACGGAAGGAAAGCCGCTCCCGGAATTCGCACGCCCACCGGTCGATCCCACCCAATACGAAAAGCGGCTCCGCGCGCTGATCGCCGACCGAGGCATCAACGGAGTTCAGGCCCAAGCCGTGACCTATGTCGTCGCGCGTGGCCTGGGACTGCATACCGATAACACGGCCGCAGATTACAGCGCCCTATACAACGGCGACTCAAAGGCCCTGGCTAGATCGCTGACGGCCATTCAGAACGCCTCGACGCAAATCCTGGATGACCTGCTTCCTGAAGAACGGACCCGTTCCCGACCCGTTGCGGCGGCGCATCAGCGTCAGAGCCAGTTCCAACGGAATGCGGAAGGCTTCGACCAACTCCACCGGGAATATAGCGACCGCCTGGTTCAGAGCATGACTGGATTCGTAAAGGACCAAAACAAAGCCGAGGACATCGCGGCCCGAACCTTCCAAGCCGCCTGGGAGAAACGCGATCGGTTCCGAGGCGAGGCGTTGCCTTATACCTATCTCCAAGCGATCGCACGCAACGAAGCGCGCCAGCTATGGAACCGGGAGCAGATCGTTCAAGTCGATTCCATGGACGGCGCCCCACGCCGCGACGTCGCCGCGCCCGAGCTAGTGACAGACGAGCTAGAAAAACAGGAGGATCGGGACAGGGTCAAACGGGCTTTAGCCCAACTGCCCAGCAAATCCCGTCGCGCCTTGGTCGCGCATTTCGTGGAGGGCCTTTCGATCCGCGAAGTCGCGCGGCACGAGCGCGTACCGCTGGGAACGGTGCTCAGCCGAATCCACAGAGGCAAGCAAATGCTCCGTGACGCATGGGAGGCGGGCGAAAAACAAGGATCGCGATCGTGGCGCGCCGAGTCCGATCAGCGTCCTACAACGGAATCTCGTGACGCGGCGGCATGGGATCGCTAGGGCGCGCGCCATTTCATCAAAGGTGCTAATCTGTACCAAAGCTATGGCGGGAAGTCGGAAACCCGGCCCTCTGTGCGGCTTTAGCGATCCGGTTCAGATCGAGACGGGGACCCTCTGCCGAACCCAGCCGCGCCTGCCAGGACCCATTGGTTTAGCCACCGGCAATGACGGGGCAAATCCGATTTGGGCGGCCAGCCGGCTTTCCGAGACGACTTTCAGCGCACAGACCCGACTCATCGAGATGTCCTTGACAGCCATTCGCCGGGAAACCGGCTGCGAACTTGGCCAAGCGTTGAGGGACAGGATTCTCGTTCTTTCCCGACTCCTTGAGAGGTTCAACACGGCAACGGCGAGTGGCGCAGCCTCATCACGCCGTTTCGCCAAGCCGTCGCCAGGCCGTCGTATGGGTGGTTTGAGAGACCTATTCGCTTCGTTGGGTTTGGACTTTTTGTCCGCATCCAACATCGGTTCAAGCGAGATCGCCGCCGCGTGGACGCTGGGAGCTTCGCAGACAGCCACAAGCTGGCGCGCCATGGACCAGGAGCCGGATAGGACGGCAGGACTAGCCCTAGCGATCGGGGTTTTGATGCGCCTCATTCTTCAAGGCATTGTGGATTACGTGCGCAAGGGAGGATCAACGGCAAGCGGCGAGGCGGCGGGGCCGCTTGTGGAACGCCTACGTTCCAGCCAGTTGGGCGATGCCTTCGCAACCTGGGTATCGAAGAACTGGAAAGAGTTATTGAAGAATCTTCGATTCCAACCGGTGACCGATGGGCGCGCGGGCGGCGGATCTTCCAAACCACAGAGCGTCGTCTCCCAACCCAGGCCGCCAGTCTCACAAGCGCCGACGAATTCGACTGCTACAGATCCGCCAACCTTTCCTTCGGACATCAATATGTCTGCACAAGCCGCCACCCTGATCGCGGCCGCGGCGCAGGGCGCGCCGTTCTGCCCGATATGAACGAAAGGATAGGGCGGCGGTCGCCGCTGGAACGAAATCATGACGAACTCGTGGCTCACTCAGCTTGAGAAGCTTTTCTGGCCCAACGGTTTCAAGCGCGACGTCTGGATGATCGCCGACGCCGCGCGTGATCCGCAAATCCTTCCAACGCTGGCTGAATGCCACATGCAGTCCTACTGCCTCTACAGCGGAGACCTATCTCCCCCACTGAGGGCCGCCGCTCCGTATCTGGTCGAGCTGGATTACGATGATCGGGACACCCGTCGATTCCTCACACAAGCCTGGGGCAATAGCTGGGGAGTCTTTCTCAAATGTGGCGCACATCCCAACGCGGTCCTGCAGCATCTACGCGAGATCCTGGTGGTGAGCGAACCGTACGGCAAATGCCTACTCTTTCGATATTATGATCCGCGCGTCTTGAAAATTTTTCTGCCCACCTGTCACCTTGACGAACTGCGATCTGTCTTCGGTCCAATCGAACACTTTTGGGTGGAGGATGAAGAGAGAAGTGTTATTCTGAACTACCACGTGGACGACACCGGGCTCCAATATTCTGAGCGATCGCTCGATCGTCGATCTTTACAAGATTAGGGAGCAATCAAAGTACTCGCATGCGTATCAGGTCTGAACAACTTGAAGCGATATCAGATATTCGTCTGAACCGACACCGAAAAGATGTGGCATTATTTCTTCGTGATCTGCTGCCTGAACGAACCGCCCGCTACACCGATGTTGAACTTGAAGACCTTGTCGCCAGAGCCGTATCGCGCGCAGCAGAATATCGTATTGAAACGGGGAGCTCTTTTCTGCAATTTATTGGCTTAATGCTGGTACTTGGGCCAAATTTCGACAAAGACCAAGCTGTCCGTCGTTATTTGGAGCAGGATATAGATGGCGACACTAAGTTGGAGGCTCTCACCGACTCTATATGTCGACACCTCCGCCGTTTTCGTTAGTAGGAGACCAACACAATGGTTATCGTAGCTCCGGGATTATTAGTAGCATTCGCCGCTTTCGCAGCGGTCGCTTTGTACCTTGTCAGCCCCCCCGGCCAGGAAGCCAGTCGTCAGCTAGCGGAAGAGGCTGGCGAAGCTGGGAACCAAGCCGCAAAGACCATCGCCGAGGAACTCAATAGAATTCGGCAAGCGGCCCATAATAACACCGAAAAGCTTGTGGACATCGCGCCACCAGTACTTAGTCAAACGTGCCCGAAGCCACGCGACAAATCCATCTCGAAAGAGAAGACGAAAGAAGACGAGGGAAAAAAGCGACGATATGCCGTGTCAATTCATGCTCAAGGCACGGACTGCGGTGGTACGACCAGCTCTACAATAGGCGCTCCGGCTGTCAACGATTCCGTTCCGATAATTGTTGCACAGGGTTTGCAACTTTCGGCAGATACGCAATCGATGCTGCGCGGAAGACAACTTGAGATTCGACAAAACGTTATAGCCAAAGCGCATCAGTATATCGAGACTGGCCCTAGCGTGGGAGGCAGATTTGGCCAGCGTTCTTTTCCAGTCTTGGGAGTTCGCGGCGGCATTCGCTATGATGTCGATTGTTGGGGCGACGGGCCATCGTTTATTTCCTAGAAGAGCGCCCATAGCTTGGATTATCTAAATGGATGATTGGCAACAAACTCTCGACGCCTTAAAGCAGCATCCGCATTTCCCGTTTGTCGATTTCGCTGAAGATCGGGAGCAATATGAGCTAACGGAGCTTTACTGGAGCTATCTTTTTCACACAGTTGTGGGTGATAATTCTGACTCTGTTTGGAGACCTTGGCACCCGCAGGATCCGACACACGAAGGCAATCCCATCTTTAGTGCGATCAATTTGACTCGGAAGCGTGGTACTCGCGTAATCCAACATCCTGGAAAACAAGCAATTAGCCCTCCGCAGGAATATTACTTTGCATTCCAGCCCTTTCTGGCCCACACGCTCGCTGAGCCGCATGACCCGGAAACCACTGTTCTGGAACTGTGTTTTGTTGCTGATATTTCCGCTGAAAGCGAATCCCTGGCTCGGAGGTTTTGGGAGCACTTTTGTGTTGAGTTTCGTTCCCCAGAGCAGGTTGAAGCCGAAATTAAGAAGTACGAAGTAGACGTTGGTATGCCAGAACCTTAGCATGGATAAACGATTGTCGAAACTTCGGATCATCCCATCACGGCATGGTTTCCTCTTCACGATCCGTTTCAATCTCATTGCGGCTGCATTGCGGATTTTGCCGGACTTCTCCGCATTCTGCCCGGCCAAGTCCCTCATTCTGTTTGATTTGATTCGGCCCAGTTGGAACTCTGGATCTGTGTATCGGCCGTGGGGCCTCGCCTTACATGGGACAGGAAGGATTTGTACGTGAAAAGAGCTTAAAAAAAAGGAAACGCATTCATTTCCGAACACCAATTTGGCACCGGTAGGGTCTCACAGCTTCAAATTGGATTTCCGGGTCACCCCAGGCCCCGGGCGGCTGAGTGTAGGGACCTTGGAAGTCACGGTTTTATCAGCGCAGAAGAGATTTCAGATGACGTTGTCTGCTTGGTACAAACCTTGGTACAAAACGCTTCGAAAACGATCAAAATCGGCAAAAATCAGCCGGCAGCTAAGGCAGCGTATCCTCTTCAAAATCAAAGGCTTTCAAAATATTTCGCAGATGCTCCAAATCGGACTGCAGGGTCTCATAATCCCTAGGTCCGGCGTTCGAGTCGCCGCGCCGCCACCCCCCAATTAGGAGGAAATTCATCTCCTCTGCCAAAGCCCTGCCAGCTACAAGAAATCGCGCCGAATCGAACGAAGCACGAAGATTGGGTAACGGAGGTGAAAAATCGGTCTGCTAGATCAACAAATTGTTGGGGGCACAGGTGATCCGTCGGAAGAGTCTTAGCGCCAGATTTGAGGCAGATCGGCGTGGAATAGACATTGCTCTACGTGCCTCGAAATTACCGCATCATTGCGACCCAATCATCGCCATGCGAACATGTTTTATGAGTAAAGAGCCCATCCATGTTCGTCATTTACGGTGATGAGAGCCTTGATGCACGGGGTGAGCGCGTCATTGCGCTTGCCGCTTTGCTCGGCAACGAAGATCAGTGGGCGGAGTTGAACCGGCCATGGGCCGCCCGGACCGGCGGCATGCCATTTCATGCGGCCGACTGTGAATCTGGATACGGCGATTACCGGGCGCTATCGCAGGGGGAGCGAGCGCAGCTTTCGTTGGATCTGGCGAGGATTCTCGCGAACAGCGGCATTATCGGTTTTGGCATAGGTATCGATGTTGCGGGTTGCAGAAGAGCATTCCCCGACATGTTGCCGGATCACAACTACTATTCTGCCTTCCTGAGGACTGTGGATTTCTTGGTAGAGCGCGCTGGTATGCTCCGCGGCAACGAGCCTGTGAGGATCATCTTTGATCGCCATAAGAGGACCGAGCACAACTGTCGGTTGTTGCATAAGTATGCATTCGAGGAAGGCCAGTGGGCGGCATCAGGGACCATGATCGACGAATTGAGTTTCGCATCACGGGATGATGTCGGTATACAGGCTGCGGATTTGTGGGTCCGAGAGTTCATGAAGTACTTCGACGGTCAGCTTTTTAGCGAGCAGTATGCAACGCGCCCTCAATGCCAGGCGCTGCTGGACACGAAACGATTCGGTGGGGACTTCCTGTGCGCCGAGTATTTTGAGGATCTGAAACGCAAGCTGCCGGTTCTTGAGGCTCAGACCGGAATGGATCGGGCAAAGTATCTTTCGTGGCTCCAGGCCAAAGGTCGGCAGGACAACCAGTCCAATCGAATCCTCTACATAACGCAAATCGCTGCGATGGATCGGCACAATCGAGAATGATCTAAGGAAGCGTCTGTTCCTCGGAAGCCGAAGCGTATTCACCCCCGTTCTGCGCATGTAAGGAGAGTGGGAGAGGTTGGCAGCCTTTCGCATTCGGGCGTGATGGGGCGGACCATGCCGTCGTATACTACTTCCATTGCCTACTTGCTGGGCCTCGGAAGCGAGATGCGGGCGCAAAATCCAACCTTATGCAAGACCTCCGGCAAGAATCCTCGCTGGTACATTCGCCCCTACATCGACCAGCTTCAGCCAGACGGTTCGATTCGGCGCGTCAAAGAGCGCGTGTATCTGGGCGCCTGCGCCGAGATTCCCAAGCGCCAAGCCACGGCCGAAGCCGCGAAGGCAATGGTCTCCCTCAATGACCGCAAACGAGTGGTTCTGGCGCAAATTCCGTTTAGACAGTTCCTCGACGAATACACAAAGAATTACGTGTTGAAGCCGGAGCACTTCGCCTCTTCCACTCAGGAGAAATACTGCCTCCACATCGAGAACCACATTCGCCCAGCCTTCGGCGCGCTGGCCATGGCAGAAGTGACGACCAAGCGAATTGAGGACTGGCTCTCGGCAAAGGCGCAGGCGGGTCTAGCATGGGCCACGCGCATGGACTTGCGAAATATTCTATCGGGTATTTTTACGCAAGCGGCACGGTGGGGATATTGGCAGGAGAAGAATCCGGCTGCCGCGGTCAAAGTGGGCAAGCAACGAGCCGTGCGCGAAAAGCGCAAATTAACCGACGAGCAGGCCCGACGACTGCTGGATGCCTTGCCCGAAGACGTACGCCTCATCTGCATGGTCGCCTTATTTTGCACGCTTCGCATCTCCGAAGTGCTCGGCTTGCAGTGGAAGCACGTGGACTGGGAACGGGGACTCCTTTTGGTCCGCCAGCGTTATTATCGTGGGGATCTCGATGAACCCAAAACCCGCAAGGCCAAACGGGATGTGCCACTGGGATACCTAGTCGAGCGACTGCGAAAGATTTGGCCTGGCCACGGGCACGAAGAAGAATTCGTATTCGTCGTAAAAACGGTTCGTGGAATCTGCCGGGACGACCGGGATATCAATCAGCATTTCTTGCGCAAGGCGGCCAAAGCCTTGGGGCTGTATTGGCCGGGCTTCGGGTTCCATGCCTTTCGGCGCGAAGCCATCACGGCCATTTCTGCCACCGCCGGCGTGGGGCAGGCGATGAACGCCGCAGGCCACACCAAGGCGGATATGTCGCAGGAGTACACCCTCACCGATCTTTCCGAGCAGGAACGCGCGGTGCGGGCGCATCAGGAACGCATTCTACGAGAGCTGTGCCGGCCCACTACATCGGACGCTGCAGCCCCATCAAACTCGACATTAATTGGGCCAGAATGGGCCAAATTGGTGGAGGGGTCCGATGAGCGCTTGGCGGAGATCCTCAATCAAATCTTGCACTTAAGTGGTGGGCCCGTGGCGACTCGAACGCCAGACCTCTACCGTGTCAAGGTAGCGCTCTAACCAACTGAGCTACGGGCCCGGTCGTAGGCGGATTTCGTAGTATAGCACGGCGGGCCTACCACGCCCGCGCGGCCCGGTAATAAAAAGGATCGGATCCGGCTTCGATCATCCCGCTGGGATTCAAGCGGATGATGGACGGCGCGGCACCGCTGTCGTATGGCGGGCGCATCTCGATGTGATGGTTGCGCTTCTGCAAATCGGCTACTGCCGCCGGCGACGTGCGCTCATCCAACAGCAGATCGCCGGGACTCATCGCATGATTATCGAAGCTGGCCACCAGGTGGCGCGTTTGGAAGCGCGGCATTTCCACTGAGTACTCCGCGTTCAAACCGAAGAAAATGTTGTTGAAGAGCACCTGAATGAGAGCCTGCTCCTGGTTGTCTCCTCCCGGCGTCGAAAGCGCGATTACGGTGCCATCGGGCCGCGTCACCAGAGTAGGACTCAGCGTCACTCGCGGGCGCTTGCCCCCTGCCAGCTCATTGGGGCTCCCGGGCACGAGCAGAAAGCTTTGCGCCCGTTGCGTAAGGGCGATGCCGGTATCGCCCGCTATGTAGGAAGGCATCCATGCCCCCGAAGGCGTTATCGAAATCGCTATGCCGTTCTTGTCCACGGCATCGATGCACGTGGTGTCCTTCTCTGCCAGCGCGTCATCAATTTTGCGGCGCGCGATCACCATGTGCGAAGGATGTTGCGGGGGATGCGGCCCGATTTGTCCGGGACGAAATTCCTGGGAGGCTTGCGCGGTGATCAGCTTTCGCCGCTCAGCGCCGTACTGCTTGGATAGCAGTTGCTCTTCCGGGATGTGCACAAACTTGGGATCACCGTAATACGTGTCCCGGTCCGCATAAGCCAGCTTCAATGCCTCCACGAGTGTGTGAATGTACTCCGCCGAGTTCAGGCGCATGGAGGGCAAATCGAAGCCTTCAAGGATATTCAACGCTTCGATCATGGTCGGCCCCTGGCTCCAGAAACCGGGTTTGTATACGGTGTAGCCGTCGAAGGTAGTGGAAACCGGAGCTTCCGGCGACAGACGAAACGCCGCCATGTCCTCATAGCGCAGGAACCCGCCGTTTTGTTTCGAAAATTCGTCGATCTTGTGAGCGATTTCGCCGCGATAGAAGTAATCGCGCACGGCGTCGATGGCTTTTTCTCGGTTTGCCCCCGCGGCCTGCGCTTTCTTTTCGGCTTCGACCATGGAACGTAACGTATGCGCCAGCTCGGTCTGGCGGAAGATCTCGCCCACATACGGCACTCTGCCATTGGGCAGGAAGACCTTACGCGAAGCCGGCCACTTGTTCAGGAATCGCAAACTACGCTGGATGCTCGAAACGCGCAGTTCATCAATCGGAAAGCCGTCCGCTAATTCGATGGCTGGCTCGACCGCTTCAGCGAACGACTTGGTGCCGAACTCGCGCAGGGTGACCAGCGCTGCTTCCACCATGCCCGGCACGAGCGCGGGCAGAATCCCCGCCACGGGTACCCAGTCTTTCAACCCATTCGGTTCGGGCGGGTCGGTGAATTCGTCCTCTCCCAGTTTGTGGTGGCGAAAGAAATCGGCGGTCGCGGCTTTCGGCATCGTGCCCACGCCGGCGATTGCATAAATCTTGCCTTCGCGGGTGCGTACCAGGATGGGAGCCTCACCTCCCCAGCCAAAGTGAGAAAACTCGGTGACTGCAGCGGCCAACATGGCGGCGATGCCGGCATCCACCGCATTGCCTCCCGTGTAATACATACGCATGCCAGCATCGGTGGCGAAGTCTGTGCCTCCCGCCACCGCGCCGCGCGTGCCTCGAAAATCGAGATGCACCGGCCGGTCCGAATTCCGTTGAGCTTGCGCTACGCCTACCGCCAACAGTCCCAGGGTGAGTGCCAAAGACTTCCATCGCATATAGCGTCTATTGTAGGCTTTTCGATAAGCGCGCGCGGTGAAGAGCTATAATCGGGAATCTATGCAGAATGTGGAACAGCCCGGGCTCGTTGCCAATCGCGACAATGGCGACGGGCAGGCGATGCTGTATTGCCCGGTTTGTTCCCTGCGCCTGACCCAGCGCCAGTGTAAGCTGGTCTGTGAACAGTGTGGCTATTACATGAGCTGCGCCGACTTCTACTGAGATGTCCGAACTCCCTGAGATCATCGAACGATTCCGCCGCAGCCCCGAGCTGTTGGCAGTCGCGCTGACCGGTGTTTTTGGCGAGGAAGAGGATTTCGCTCCCGCGCCCGGCAAGTGGAGCATTCGCCAGATTGTGGCGCATCTGGCCGATGCCGAAATTGTGTTTGCGCACCGTTTCCGGCAAGTCATCGCGGAAGAGAATCCTACCCTGGTTGCATTTGATCAGGATGCCTGGGCACGCAATCTCGACTACACCCGGCGCAAGCCCAAAGCTTCTCTCGAAAGTTTTCGCCGGACGCGCGCGGAAAATCACGAACTCCTGAAAGAGCTGCCGGAGAGTGCCTTTGCGCGCACGGGCAATCACAGCGAGCGAGGCCCGCTCACTCTGCGGCGCATGGTAGAACTCGCGGCCGAGCATGCCGAATCGCATGCGCGCCAGGCACAGGCGATCCGGCAGGCGTATAAAGAAGCGAAAGCGAGCAAATAGCGCCGGGCGGTTGCTCACCCTCTGGCCAGCGCCTGCTCCAGATCCTCGATAATATCTTCCGGCGCTTCGATGCCCACCGAAAGGCGCACCAAGCCCTCGCCTATGCCCATGCGCTCGCGGTGCTTGGGCGACACTTCCCGGTGCGAACTCATCACCGGATAGAGCATCATACTATGTACGTCGCCGAGCGAGGTCGCGCGGACAACCAGGCGGAGGGCGTCCATAAACCGGAAGATCTCGTTTTTCCCGGCGTCTTTCAGCTCGAAACTCACAATCGCGCCATAAAGATTAGGAGGAAACAGGCGGCGGATAGTGGCTGCGTCCGGATGGCTGGGGCTGGCCGGGAAATAGACCTGCGCTATGCGCGGATGCGTTGCCAACCAGGACGCTACCCGGCACGCATTGGCGCATTGCCGCTCGATGCGCAAGGCAAAGGTCTTGATCCCGCGCATGGTCAGATAGCTTTCAAACGGTCCCATCACCGGGCCGAGGATCCGGGAAAGCGCGCGCAGGGCCGGATAATGCTCCTCATCCGTCACCACTACGCCTCCCAGTACGTCTCCGTGGCCGGCCAGATACTTGGTGGCGCTGTGAACCACGAAGTGAGCGCCCAGTTCGAGCGGGCGCATGATGAGCGGCGTGGCGAACGTACTGTCCACCACCAGCGCCGCCCCTGCCGCGCGTGCGATTTCCGCAATAGCATCCATTTGCCCCACACGCAGCAGCGGATTGGAAATAGTTTCAATCAGCAGGCACCCTGGCTGCGCTTCGGCCACTGCCACACGCAAGGCGTCGAGGTCGCACACATCCACGAAGCGCACCGCTACTCCCGCCGGCTGCAGAACCTGCAGCAGCAGGCTGATACTCGCGCCATAGAGCGCGCTGGCGGCAACGATCGATTTCGGCCGGTCAGCCAGCGCCGTTTCGATAGCCATATGGATGGCCGCCATGCCGGAAGCGCATGCCAGCGCGCCATGGCCATTTTCGAGCGTAGCTACCAACTCCTCCAAAGCCGCGGCCGTAGGGTTATCGTAGCGGGAGTAGGAAAATCCTTTGTCCTCGAGACCGAATACGCGATCGAGTTGCTCCATCGAATCGTAGAAGTAGCTGGCGGCTGTGTGGATCGGCGTGGTCACTGGCACGTGTGGCCCGGATTTCTTGCGATCCCCGGCGTGAACTACCTTGGTATGGAGCTTCAATTCGATTTCCTCTTCCAGCGCACGCCCGCCTTGGTGTCTTCCAGGATGATACCCTTCTCGACAAGCTGCGTCCGGATCTGGTCGGCCAGCGTGAAATTTTTGGCCTTCTTAGCCGCCGTACGCTCCGCGATCAGGGACTCTACCTCATCAGCGGAGATTTCCGTAGCGGCAGCCCCAGCCGATCCCGGACGAAGCACGTCGAATACGCGGTCGAACAAATCCAGCAGTTCGAGAGCGTTCCTCACATTGCCTGCGCCAAATTCGCCCGAATCCATGGCGCTATTGGCATCGCGGATGTACTCGAATACCGCCCCCAACGCTTCGGCTGTATTCAGATCGTCATTCATGCCGTCCTGGAAAGCCTTGCAAGCCGCCACTGTGCGCCCGCTCATCCGCTCGTTAGTCCCTTCCGCGAAGCGGTCCGTCTCCAGGCGCAGCTTGAAATTGCGCAGCCGGTCAATCGCGGTGACTGCCGCTTTCAGGCCATCGAATGTAAAATTCAATTGCTTCCGATACGGCACCGATGCCAACAGGTAGCGGACTGCCTCCGCCTGAAAACCGTGGGTTTCGAGGATGTCGCGCAGGGTGTAGTAGTTCCCCAGCGATTTCGACATCTTCTGCCCTTCCACCAGCAGAAACTCCGAGTGCAGCCAGAAACGCGAAAAAGGCTTTCCGGTGAGCGCTTCCGATTGCGCAATCTCGTTTTCGTGGTGCGGGAAGATCAGGTCTACCCCACCGGCGTGGATGTCGAGCGTTTCCCCCAGATACTTGATGGCCATCACGGAACACTCGATGTGCCAGCCCGGACGCCCTGGCCCCAGCGGCGTTTCCCAAAACGGCTCGCCTTCCTTGGGGGCCTTCCACAGCGCGAAGTCGCGCGCGTCCGCTTTTTCGTAGCTATCGACATCCACCCGCGCGCCCGCGAGATTACCGCTGAAATCGTTATGCGAAAGCTTCCCGTAGCCCGGAAACGAAGCAATCCGGAAATATACCGAGCCGTCGCTCCGGTAGGTGTGGTCCCCCGCTGCCAGCCGCTCGATGGCGTTGACCATGTCGTTGATGTGCCCGGTGGCGGGAACCCGGTGCTCCGGTTCTTCCAGGCGCAGTTTCCTGCAATCTTCCAGAAAGGCTTGCGTGTACGCGGCCGTATACTCCGTTAGTGTCTTGCGCTGCGCGGTAGCGTTACGGATAATCTTGTCGTCCACATCCGTGATGTTCATCACGTGGTCAAGATCAAAGCCGCTGAGCCGCAGCCATCGCCGCAAGATATCGACAAACGTAAACGTGCGGAAATTGCCGATGTGAGCGAAGTCGTAAACCGTTGGACCGCACGTATACATGCGCACTGTGCGGCCGGATTGCGGCGCAAACGGTTCCACCTGCTGCGAGAGCGTGTTGTAGAGGCGCAAAGACATCTCGAAGAAGTTTTCATGGTATCAAACGCCAAACATCAGGCGTGACGCACGGAATTGCGTTATCAGGCACGAGCCCAATGTGTATTTTTCACCTTGTAAAAGTTCCCTACCGCACATTCCTGATGGGAGTTAAGTGCCTTTTTTCTCAATAAAGGGTGAAGGATTGCAACTCGCAGAAAGCCGCCTGAGCACATGTTGATTAGAATCCTGGTCTTAGCTCGTAACGGTCGGCGGCAGGAGACCATATGAAGAGATTAGCCGATGAGCGACGGGAAAGCCCGCGCTTCGACCTCCGCCTCACTCTTCGATATCGCCTCTCACTTAAAGGTGGCGCGGAAGACCGCTGGCAGACCGGAGTAACGCGGGATATCAGTAAAGATGGCGTAGGTTTTAAAACCCGGCGGCCGTTGCCAGTGGGGTCGCATATTGAACTCCGTATCGACTGGCCGGCGCGCTTCGAGGGGGAATATCCAGTGGATCTTCAGGCGACAGGTTTCGTGATTCGGAGCGACCAGAATCGGACAGCCGTTAAGATCAGTTCCCATCGTTTTCTGACACCCAACGAGAAGCCGGCGGAGTTGTCTAAGACGGCATAAGCCGCCGGTTAAAGCGAAGACGGCATAAGCGGGTCCCGAATCGGGCGACAGCACGCGTGATAATGAGCTGATGCCCGACTTCTCTCAGCCCGGGAGTGATGGTGCGCTACCGGAGGGAGTTCCCGAGTGGCGGGACAGACTCGGCAGCCTTATGCCGCGCGGCCTCGTCTACACGGGGCGGAACGCGCGGGATGTTCTGCCGTGCGATCGCAAATACCGGATCGCCACCTGTTTCAAACAAAAGGTGGCCAAGGGTGAGCTATTCGATTACGCCGCTATCTACCGGCGGGCGGCGCGTCTGGCGGGAGATCGGGCAGCCGAGATGACCTGCGGCCACGGCGAACCCTTGCACTCCCGGATCTTGTGCCACACTTGGAGATCGATTCCGGGCGCCGAATTCGACTTCCCGATGGCCGCGGTGACAGCGGAACTGGGCTGTTCCCGCGTCGAGCAGGCCGAAGGAGAATCGGAGCCGGCCGCCAGCGCCTTGCTGGCGCCGGGTGGCGCCTCACCCGAAGGATTCTCCCGCCCGGCTGGGGAACCGGCGAACGAATTTTATAACGAGTACGATGTGGCGGACCGTTCAGGCGCTCATTCGGAACCCGTTTCCTTCAGCTACGGCGAGCACGTGGAATCCTGTTCCGCGATCGATTATGCGCCTTTTGTAGAGCGGGCGGAGAAACGCGCCCGGTTTCACTACAACGTGCTCACCGCTCTTTCCGGCGTAGAGAGCCTACCGTTCGCTATTTTGCGCCGCGACTGGTGGGCCGTCCCCGATACCTTGGTCGTGGTGGTTATCTATTTTCAAGTGTAACGATTACAAAAAAGCGATTAATTAGCCGCTGATGAACGCAGATGAACACAGATTAAAAACAGAATTCTTATCCGCGTTCATCTGTGTTCATCTGCGGCCTGCAATGGCTTTCAGTTCCCCGGCCGCTCGACATGATCAATCACGATATAGCCGTGCGGTCCCTTGTCGTCTACGAGCTGTAACCCGAGCTGCTGCTTCAGAGCGTCAAACATCGATGGCGCGCGCGGAATATCCGACGTGGGATCGATTTGGAGATGAGGGTCGTGATTGAAGGGCTCGTGCAGCGGTGTGTGTTCGTCAGGTGCGAACTCCACGTATAAATTGAAATTGCCAGTGATCCCGGTCTTGTCTAGAACATAGTGATCCATGAACACCTCGCTGAGGTCCTCTGCGAACCTGCTAAGAGGAATCTCGCCTGATTCGAGGTATCGGTTCGGTCCGTGGGCGCCCCATCCAGTCCAATGGCAATAGGGCTTGTTGCCTTCCCGCTTCGGCATTATCGTGCCGCCCGTCGCAAGCTTTACCGGGGGAGTGCAGCCTCCCTCTTCCATGGGCTGCAGTTTGAAACCGCCGGGCGCTACGGTCAGGTCATACATCGGGACCTCTTCCGTCTCGCGATGGCTCTTCAAGTGAAAACGGTCTTCGAGAAGCGACTGCAACATTGGACCATTCATGACCCTCCTCGCGGGAGTGTCCGGTCCTGCTTCTGATTCTGCCGGTCCGTTAGCTATCGGGTTGTTCGTTTCGGCATCGACGGAGTAGCGATCCGAATAAAACCAGTCCGGCCCTCCCCTAAGCGACGCAGCCCCAGGGAACCCGCTCTCATTGATAAGCCGCTCGCCGTTCTGAATATAGGCAACGTCCATCATTTCGCTAACACTCAGGCAGGTAACCCAAAACCATCCGGGTGAGCTGCCGAAGCCTCTGCCCCCTGCGCCGCCGCCCCGCCCGCTCCTCCCGATTCCGTCGGTAGAGCTGCACGGCTTCACCGTCGCCGAGTCGAACTTGGGCTTGGCCGCGGGCACTGCCGGCTGCGCGGCCACCGTTTGGGCTTGTGCCAGCAGCACGGGCTTTTCTTGCGATAAGGCCGGTGGGCCAACGTGCCAGCGCGGTGCGTCGATTCGCGCGAGCGGAGCCTGACGCTCCAATTCCACCGCTCCCGCGCCCGCCACGACCGAAATTCCGCACAGCACCACAGCGGCCTGCGTCGCCCGGCTCAATCCTTTCGAGAACGTCCGTCGATTTTCGAGCAGACCGTCGATGCGCTGGCGAATATGAGACGCCGCGGCCATGGTGAGAGCATGGGAGCGCAGACGTCCGTGTGCCGCGTCCACCACGCGCGCGAAATCCAGCAGAAGCCGCGCGTAACCCTCGCGATCACCCAACTCCGCTACGCAAAATTCATCGCAAGCTTTCTCCGCGAGGAGCGCAAGCCGGCGTTCCAGCATCCATGCCAGCGGATGGAACCAGAAGACACAAACATTGATTCGGGCGATGGCGGCGATAAGAGCATCGCGCCGCCTGCGATGCGCGTTTTCATGCGCCAACACGGCGTCCAGCTTGTCCCGGCTCCATTCGCTCCATTCGAGGGGCAGCAGTATCTTGGCATGCAGCCATCCCACGGTAAACGGGATGCGGATCTGGTCCGATTCGTACAGCTCGCTCATCCCCGCGTGCAGAATGGGAGTGGCCCCTGCAAGCATCTTGCGAACCAGCAGCATTCCCATCAGAAATCGCGTCAGCAAGGCCAACGCGATGGCGGCATACGCATAGACAGCAAGGTCTCTCCACGAGATCGGCCTGCTGTTATTGGCCGGAACCGGCGCTCCAGGCGCTGCATAAACCTGCTCCGGCAAAATCGGAGCCATACGCTCTGGCAGAGTCACCGCAGCCGGCGCAGCGGGGCTTTCCCAAACGCGCAGCGGCAATCGCGGCAGCACTCCTCCGAAGGCGAAAAACGCCAGCATCCCGCACACAACCATGGTCCACACCGCGTGCTCGAGCGCGGCCGTGCGCCTGCTCCTCACGATCGATAAAAGGATGGCGGCTACCAGCGCCAATACCAGCGATCGTATGGAAGTGTCTGCCAAGTGTGACAAAAGCTGAGCTGACATCAGTCTTCTCCCCTCGGGGTTTGTTTCTGCCTGGGACTTTCCGAAAGCTTGCGCGCCAGTTCGCGCAGTTCCTCCCGATCCACTACTTCGTTTTCTACCAGGCCGATCAGCAACTGTTCGAGCGACCCATCGCAGAACCGGTCGACAATCTGCCGCACCGCACGCACGGCCAGATTGCGAGGCTTCTCCACCACGCTATAAACGAACGCCTTGCCCTGGACCCTGTGTTTGACGTATCCCTTCTCCCGTAAGCGCCCCAGCACCGTGCGAATGGTGGAATCTTTCAAAACATGCCGGGGCGCGAGAGCTTCGCGAATCTGCTCCGCGGTCCCCGGACCGTGCTTCCATAGAATGTCCATCAACTGGTGTTCGAGATCGCTCAGGCCTTTACGCGTCGCAGGTTTTTTGTTCATTTACTGCTACATGATGTAGCAGGACAGCGGTTGTGTCAAGATAAATTTTTGGGTCGGATTTTTCAATTCGCGGTATCAGGGGGCACGACCACCTGCCCCGGGCTGCAAATCGATTGCATACTAATAGAGGAGGATTTATGAAATCGCGCCTGGCAATGGTAGCTGGCATAGGGGTTGTTGTCTTTCTAACAGTAGCTGCGGCATACCGGCAAAACTACGGCTTGTCGTCGCCGTACGATTCTCCGGTACGGTCCGGAGGCGCGCCCCCTCCCTCGGGTTCCGTAGTGCTGATGGGAACTTTGGTGGATGCGGGATGTCAGAACCGGTCCGCGGAGAATCTCGCCAGCGCGCCCATGCAACTGAGTACCGAGCAGCCCGCGGAACCAGCGGAGGAAGAGGCCTCTGAAAAAACGCAGCGGGCGCAAATGCCGTTCGCCGGCCAGAACGTACAACCCGAATCGGCTACCAGTACCGCATCCGGTATCACTGTCGACAAGCAGACCCTGGATGCCGAGCGCGCCGACGTGGTGGCGCATCAGGTGCCTGACCTCTACAGCCGCCAGCCCGATGATAGCTGCGCCATTACCGGGGATACCAAGGCCTTCGCTCTCCTGCTCAGCAACGGCCGCCTGCTCAATCTGGATGAAGGCGGCAACACCTGGGCCTTTCAAGCGGTCCAGTCAACAGATGCCGGACGCGCGGTGCTGAGCGGCACGGGTTCGCCCTTTAAACCGCGGGCCACGGTTAAAGGAGAGATCTGGGCCGATCAGTTGCTGGTTGAATCACTCAGCCTGTAATCGCTCTTCGAAGCGAGCTTGGCCGATTTATTCCATCTCGACCCCGGTCCCGATTGTCCCGCGGTTGTACGGGTGATCGTAGAGATCCCGCGCAACTCCGCCAACAAATACGAATATGATCGCAAGCTGGGCGTCTTCCGCCTCGATCGTCCGCTCTATTCGCCCATGCATTATCCGGGCGATTACGGTTTCATTCCCGGCACTCTGGCTGAGGATGGCGACCCGCTGGACGTGCTCACCCTGGTAGATGAACCGAGTTATCCGGGCATCATGATCACTGTCCGGCCAGTGGGTTTGCTGGAGATGGTCGATCAGGGGGAGCGCGACCAAAAGGTCCTGGCGGTGCCGGATCACAACCCGCGGTTCGACCAGGTTCAGACGATCACGCAGGTCTTCCCGCATTCCTTACGCGAGATCGAACACTTCTTCGCCATCTACAAAGAACTCGAAGGCAAGGCAACGGAAATGCGCGGTTGGGCTGACGTGGAAGAGGCGCGGCGCCTGATCGCAGGGGCGCGTCAGAGATACCTGGCAAGGCCAGCGCCATAATCGGCGCGCTCGGCCAGCTTGCGCCGTTCGGCGGCAATCTGGCCAAAGAACACTTCGTCCTTGACGGCCCGCAGGTTCTCATCGACGCTGCAGAGAATCGCGTCGACCGCGCCTCGAAGAAGATTGGCCGCGCCGCGCACGTCGGCGGCAATGGCGCCGCCGATAGACCCCAACGTTTCCACGCAGAGATCGAGGCCCGAAGCCGCGGCACGGGCCGCTTCGAGCGGTGTTTGAATGGCTTGGCGCAAGGCTGCCTCTCCCCCGTCGCTCTCTTTGCGAGCCTGAAGGTACGCGGCGTACACGAAGCCATCTTCCTCGGCCAACTGCTCCAGGCGTGCGGCTTCCCCTTCGGCCCTTCGTGTCAGCCGTGCAAGACCCTCCGCAGTCTGATGCCGCGCTGCGACGGCGAGCACCTCTCGAACGACGCGCAATGCCTGCGCAGCGGACTTGGCCGCAGCCGCAACCACGCCACTTGGGGTTGTCTCACGCAGCATCTGTTTCGTGCCCCCTGGTCACTTTCACGGCCTTCCGCGGATCGGCGCTCCGGTTGAAGAGAACATCTTTCGTGAAGAAGGTTGGGTTGGCAGGCGAAAGCGCCTGCCCCACTGCGATAACATCCGTGCGCATCGGATACCCTCCTGACCGCTCCCTAACGGCCGCGGCGCTGATTATGCCTTCGTATGCTGCTTCAGTTTTTCGCGCTGCTCGCGCAGCACGGCCTTGCGGCTCAGCTTGATTTTGTTGCCTTCCATGGCCAGAACCTTCACCAGGATCTGGTCTCCTTCTTTCAATTCGTCCCGCACTTCGCGGATGCGGTTTTCGGCGATTTCGCTGATATGCAGCAATCCATCCGTGCCGGGAAAGATCTCCACGAACGCCCCGAAATCCACCAGGCGAACCACCTTGCCGAGATAAGTCTTGCCGACTTCCGCCACAGCCGTAATATCGGAGATAATCTGCAGGGCTTTGCGCGCGGAAACTTCATCGCTCGAGGCTACATGAACGGTGCCGTTGTCTTCGACATCGATCTTCACGCCGGTTTGCTCGATGATGCCGCGAATCACTTTGCCGCCGGGCCCGATGACGTCGCGGATTTTATCCTGCGGAATGGTCATGGTGTAAATGCGCGGCGCATACTGCGAAATGCTCGTTTTGGGTTGCGCCAGCGCATCGTTCATCTTGCCGATAATGAACAAGCGCCCGCGGCGCGCCTGCTCCAGAGCCTCCTTCATAATGGACGTCGTAACGTTGGGAACCTTAATGTCCATTTGCAGAGCGGTGACCCCATCGCGGGTGCCAGCCACTTTGAAGTCCATATCGCCGTAGTGATCCTCGGCGCCGGCGATGTCAGTCAAAATGGCGTAATCTGTGCCTTCCATCACCAAGCCCATAGCCACACCGCCCACATGCGAGACCATAGGCGCGCCCGCATCCATCAGGGCGAGGGATGCGCCGCACACTGTGGCCATGGAACTGGAACCATTGGATTCGAGAATGTCGCTCACCACGCGCAAGGTGTACGGAAAGGCTTCCTCATCGGGAATCAGAGCAGTGAGCGCCCGTTCGGCCAGCGCGCCGTGCCCGATCTCGCGGCGGCCGGGTCCGCGCATGAAGCCGACCTCGCCCACACTAAACGGCGGGAAATTGTAATGCAGCATGAAACGCTTGGAGCTTTCGCCCGGCTCCAGCAGCTCGATGCGCTGCTCATCTTCCTTGGTGCCCAACGTTACCGTCACGAGCGCCTGCGTTTCGCCTCTAGTGAACAAAGCGGACCCGTGGGTACGCGGCAGAATTCCCGTCTCAATGCTGATGGGCCGGATCTCATCGAAAGCGCGCCCATCCGGACGGCGATGGTTCTTCAGCATTTCATCGCGGAAAATGCGCTCTTTAAGTGCGTCGTAGCACTTGCCGGCTTCCGCGGCTTTCTCTTCGGGCTGGCCTTCCACTACGTGCTTGCGCAATTCGTGAACGCGCGCATAGCTTTCGAGCTTGGGATACTTTTGCGTGTTGAGCGCGTCGGTCAAATTCTCGCGCACGCTCTTGGCCACCTGCGCGTACAACTCCTGATCGAGCACCGGAGTAGTGAAGGGGACTTTGGGCCTGCCCGCCAGCTTCATAAGTTGGCGAATGCTGGCGCAAATCCTGCGGCAGCACTCGTGGCCGAACTCGATAGCGCCGAGCACCTCTGCTTCGGAAACCTCCTGGGCGCCCGCTTCCACCATCACAATACCGTCTTCCGTCCCGGCCACCACGATGTTGAGCACGGATTCGCGAGCTTCACTATAGCTGGGATTGGCCAGATATTGCCCATCCTTCATACCCACGCGCACGCCGCCCAGCACATAGGGGAACGGGATATCGGATATGGCGAGCGCGGCCGCCGCGCCCACGATCGCCAAGGAATTCGGATCCTGCTCCGGATCAGCCGACAGCACCATGGCGATCACCTGCGTTTCATTGAGAAAACCCTCGGGGAACAAGGGGCGGATCGGGCGGTCAATCAGACGGCTGGTGAGGATCTCTTTTTCCGAAGGCCGGCCCTCGCGTTTGATGAAGCCACCGGGGATTTTTCCGGCAGCGTAAGTATACTCCCGATAATCTACAGTAAGTGGGAAGAAACCCGCGCCAGGCTTGGCTTCTTCGGCCATACAAGCGCTGACCAGAACTACCGAGTCTCCAGACTTAACAACTACGGCGCCATTCGCCTGTTTGGCGATTTTGCCGGTTTCCAGGGTAAGCGTTCGTCCGCCTCCCAGATCCACTTCAACGGTGTGTGACATTTTTCTTTTCTAGCCTCCAATCACGGCGCCCATTCGTGAGAGCCGCTCGCGCCAGAACGCGGCAGCGGGCGTGAAGCCGGCGCGCCATGCCCAGCAATACCAGCCAACGGCAACTCACCGCGGCTGGGAGAGACTGGAGTTGACAGAGCGAGGTTTCCCTCAGCATCACCGGAAAGCAGCGGTGATGGACGGGGCAGGGTTTGAGTGAACCGGAAACCTCCGCTCATACGGAGTGTTCCCGCAGAACGGACTAGCGGCGGATGCCGAGACGTTGCAGAACTGCCTTATAGCGCTCCGGGTCCGTATCGCGCAGGTACGTCAAAAGCCGGC